>CAZHRJ010000138.1:0-7745 GCA_964534765.1 uncultured bacterium | reverse complement strand
TCACCGCCGACAGCGCGAAGATCTCGACCCAGCGGCTCTCTTTGGGAAGGCCCATCTGGTCGGCGAAACCGATCGCCAGGAGGGCCACCGTTCCCGTGCTGGTGACCAGAACAAACGCCCACCCGTACAAAAAAGCCGCCAGCGGACCGTAGGCGACTTTGAGGAACACGTAATTCCCGCCTGCGTAGGGGTACGCCGCCCCCAGCTCCCCGTAGGTGAGCGCTCCGGCCGTTGCCAGAAATCCACCGATCGCCCACGCCACCAGCACCCAGCCCGCGGACGGCAAAAGCGCCGCGATGCCGCCGGGGGTGAGGAATATCCCGATTCCGATGATGTTTCCGGCGACCAACATGACGCAGGAAAAAAGCCCCAGTTCCCGTTTGAGCTCGGATGCTGTCTGTCCCATGATCATCATATCGGCATAAGGATGGATGGAGAAAACCGAAAAGTTATGGTTATACTCTTTGTTATGTTGGAGGACATTCAGGCGATCAAGGCGAAGTGGATGAAGCACGAGAAGCTCATCAAGGACGTGATGCGGACGGATGGGAGATCCACGTCCCAGATCATCAGCACCCTGCGCAAGGAAGTCGACAAGGAAAAAAACATCCTGCCGGCCAAGTTCGTCTTCCTCTATAAAACTGCGCAGGCCTTTGCTCCGACGTCCGGACAGACCCTGTCCGAGACGCATGTCCGGATGGTCGAACACCTGATGGCCATTCTCCAGAATCAGATCAAATTCCTTTCCGCGATGATGGAATCCGTCGAGACTCGCACCGCCCAAAAGGCCCGGGACGCCGTCTTCACGAGCGCGGACATCAAGGGAATCATTCAGCAGTATATCGAGACCAAGGAATTGCTGAAACGAAAAATCAAGGAGTTCATCCTGACCAAACGCGCCGGCCTGCTTTCCGGACGCGTCGATCAGGCCATGGCTCCGTTCAAATCGTCCGGACAGCTCGATGCCATGGATCCCGACAACCGCGAGGTGCTCCGCAACAAACAGGAAGCCGCCATCCTGGTCGAACTCGTCATCGACGAAATGGCCAACCGCACCGCCAAAATCGATCAGGCGGTCGGCAAAATCGTCGACTGGAGAGCCCGCGCGGCTCAGGCTGGGGCGGTGGAACAGGAGATCAACCGGCTGATCCGGGAACTCCTGGTCGAAATCAACTCCCTCAAAGAACGCGAACGGCTGGTTGGCGCTTCCGAAAGCGGCATCACTCAGTCGGCCGAAGGCCTGGCGGGCCTGGCCAAACTGCGATCCATTGTTCTCGAACAAAAAAATAATCTCTCCGTACTGGCCGACGCCGTGATACCCAAAAAGGACGCGGGAACGCTCAACGACCTGAAAGCCCTGGAAAATCCGGTTTCAAAAGAGGAATCGCTCGGCGTATGCGACAGGATTGAGACGCTGATCAAGGACGAGCGGAATCTCTATCTGGATCTTCGCAAATTTGAATCGATCCCCGGACGGTTCCTCGAAGACCTCACGCTGGCCACTGAGTTTCTCTCACCGAACAACTGACAGATCCAGCTGCCTCAGCGGCAGGTCGACCCGGTCCACCCTGACGCGGACCGGATCGCCGATCCCGTATCTCTTCCCCGTCCGGCGGCCCACCAGGCCGGCAGTGATTTCGGAAAAAACATACCGGTCATCCTGCAGAGAGGAAACGTGCAGGAGGCCTTCCACCGTGTTCGGCAGTTGAACAAACAGCCCGAACGGCACCACGCCCGACACAGTGCCCGTGTAGATCTCCCCCACCCGGCCGCGCATATCCTCAAGAAGTTTCACCCGGACCGATTCGCGTTCGGCCTCCATCGCCCGGATTTCCTGCTGCGTGCTTTGCTTGGCGGTTTCTTTGAGCGTGACGGCCAGCTTTTTCAAATCGGATTTTGACGGCACACGCCGTTCCAGAAAGGCCGACAGCATCCGGTGAACTGTGAGGTCCGGGTACCGGCGGATGGGCGATGTGAAGTGGCAGTAGCAGGGGGATCCGAGTCCGAAGTGGCCGATGTTGGCGATCGTATAAAGCGCTTTAGGCATGGACCGCAGAAGCTGATAATTCACCACGCGTTCCCAGGGTCCGCCCTTGACGCCGCCGAGCAGAGTCTGCAGCCGGAGCGCAATCGATTTGGCAGCGCTGCTGTCCGGGCTCGATCCCTTCCCGCCCGCGCCTTTGGATCGGATGCGCGCCTTGATACCGAGATTGTGAAGGAAATGTTCCAGGACAATCAGTTTCTCCGGTTCGGGCGAGGCATGAACTCGATAGATCATGGGCAAAGTTTTCGCGGTGAGATAGTCGGCCACGGCCTCGTTGGCGCCGATCATGAATTCCTCGATCAGCTGGTGCGATGCCGTATGCGTCAGTACCCGGACGTCCTTGACCTTCCCCGATTCGTCCAGAACCAATTTGACTTCCGGAAGATCAAAATCAATGCTGCCCCGCTCCGCGCGCCGCCGGCAAATCTGCTGGGCCAGATCGGAGAGCGACCCCATGAACTCAAATCCATCCGGATAGCGGTTCTGGTTCAGCATCTCGTCGATCTCATCGTAGTGAAACCGCCTTCTCACTCGGATCACGCTTTTGGAAAATGTCGCTCCCTCCAGACGGCCGTCCTGGGTGTAGGTCAAAAATGCGCTGAGTGCCAGCCGGTCAACGCCGGCGTTCAGGCTGCAGATACCGTTTGACAGCTTCGGCGGGAGCATCGGCACGACTCCGTCCACCAGATAAATCGATGTGGCGCGGCTGACCGCCTCATCATCGAGCGCGGTGCCCGGTTTCACGTAGGCCGATACGTCCGCAATATGAACACCCAGCCGGAATCGCCCGGGGGTCGAGCCGACCCGCTCAAACGATATCGCGTCGTCCAGATCGCGCGCATCAATCGGGTCGATCGTCAGTATCGGCAGGTGCCGGAGGTCCTGGCGTCCCGGCAATGACTCCGGTAGAACCCGGTCCGGCAGGCGGTCCGATTCCTCCAGAACCGCGGGCGGGAATCCGCCGGGAACTTCGTATTTCGCCACGAGTGTCTTCATCTCGACGTCTGTCGATGTGCTCGGCCCGATGACTTCCGTCACAGCCGCCCGGAGCGGCTGATAGCCCACCAGAGCGGCGATCACGCGGTCATTCTCTTTCGCTCCGCGCAAATCGTCGGCGTTGATCGGAATGGGCTCATAAAACCGGTAGAGCAGCGGCAGTAGATAATGAAACGCGCCGTGCCGTCGGACTTCTCCGACCAGTCGAGTCACACCGCGCTCCAGAATCTCGATGACGCGGCCCTCCGCCCGGCGGACGCGGCCGCGCTCGGCCCAGCCCTTTCCCTTTCCGAGAGGCACCGCGATGACTTTGTCTCGGTCCTGCGCCCCCGCCAGGTTCGGGCCGCGGATGAACAGATCTTCGAGCGTGGAATCGTCCGGCACGAAAAACCCGGCGTGGGCATCCACCCGGCGCAGCGTGCCGACCCATTCCTGCCGCGCCGTAGGCTGCGGATGGCCCTGACGGTTTCGGTATCGTTTACCCATGTCGGAATCCTACCTTATTGCCGCCTCTCAATGAATGCCGATGTTGACCTTTTCGGATTCCGCCTTTACACTCGCCCGCGAAACGGAGGTGAATCAGACATCGAATCTTTTCATTCAATTGAGTTCGTGACCCTGATCGTGGTCGTTCTGCTGGCTGTGACGGTACACGAGGTCTCTCATGGTTGGTCCGCGTTTAAACTCGGTGACGATACCGCTTATCTTTCCGGCCGCCTCACGCTCAACCCGATCGCCCACCTCGATCTGTTCGGGAGTCTCATCATCCCGCTCATGCTCCACATCACCACCAATGGCGCCATGGTCTTTGCCTGGGCCAAACCGGTGCCGGTCAACCCTCAGAGGTTTCGCCGGACCATCAGCATGCGGTCGGGAATGGCGCTCGTTGCGGCGGCGGGGCCGGGGTCCAACATTCTGATGGCATGTCTTTTCGCCGGAATTTACCGATATGCCGCCGTTTCGCCCAATCCCTATTCACTGACGCTCGCCCAGCTGGCCGCCCAGGCCGCGGCGGTGAATCTCTATCTGGCCTTTTTTAATTTCATTCCCATTCCTCCTCTCGACGGCTCCAAGGTCCTCCTCCATTTCCTTTCCCCCCAGACCGCCTACCGGCTCCTCAAACTGGAAACGTACGGGTTTCTTCTCATTTTGGTGTTGTTCTATTTGACGCCTCTTGGCAGAATCATGTCCATGATCACCTACACGGCTTTGACCTGGTTGCTAAGAGGCGGCGGATGAAAGAAACCGTATTGTCCGGAATGCGGCCGACGGGGCGGATTCACCTCGGAAATTATTTCGGCGCGCTCAAAAACTGGATTGACCTCCAGGAAAAATACGAATGCTTTTTTTTCGTCGCCGATTTCCACGCCCTCACCACCGCCTACGAGTCCCCGGCCGACACGCCGGCACTGGTGGAGGAAATGGTCATCGATTTTCTGGCCGCCGGAATCGATCCCGATCGCTGCACGCTCTTTATTCAGTCGATCGTGCCGACCCACGCCGAGGCGCACCTCCTGTTCTCGATGATCACACCCCTGGCCTGGGTCGAACGAAATCCGAGTTACAAGGAAATGCTGGAGGCGATGAAAGACCGCGATCTCAGAACCTACGGATTTCTCGGGTATCCGGTTCTTCAGTGTGTGGATATCATGCTCTACCAGCCCAAATTCGTGCCCGTGGGCGTTGATCAGGTCGCTCATATCGAGTTCGCTCGCGAACTCATCCGTCGGTTCAATCACCTCTACAAAACCGACCTCGCGCAGCCCGAACCCCTCCTGACGGAAACTCCGAAAGTCCCGGGAATCGACGGGCGCAAGATGAGCAAATCCTATGGCAACAGCATTGATGTGTTCTGCTCAAAAGAGGAGGCCAGCAAGCGCATCATGTCCATCAAAACGGATTCCACTCCGGTGGCCGAACCCAAGGATCCGGCCGCCTGCACGGTCTTTGCGCTCTTGTCTCTCTTTTGCGATTCCTCGGAACGGACCGAGTGGGAGAGGCGCTACCGGGCCGGCGGGCTTGGGTACGGCGAGGCGAAGAAGGCTCTCGTTGAAAAATTTGAACAAAAAATCGGCCCCCTTCGGCGGCGGCGCGAAGAGCTGGCCAAAGACCGCAAAAAAATGTGGAAACTCCTCCGGCAGGGGTCCGAGCGTGCGCTCGAAATCTCCCGGAAGCAATTGACCCTGGTCCGTTCGGCCATCGGGTTGGATTACAGACTGTAGTCTCAGAGGAGGCGTTATGTCAGATCTCGGTCGGGAATTGACGCTGGAGGCCGTTCGCATCACGGAACCGGCCGCCATTGCATCTTCGGAAAAAGTCGGACATGGCGACGCGGACTCCGCCGATCAGGCGGCGGTCGACGCCATGCGCCAGATGTTCAACAACGTCGCCATCCGTGGGACCGTCGTGATCGGCGAGGGCGAAAAAGACGAGGCGCCCATGCTCTACATCGGCGAGGAAGTCGGAACCGGTCAGGGACCCGAAGTCGATATCGCGGTCGACCCGCTCGAGGGAACGAGCATTGTCGCGGAGGGACGCAACAATGCGCTCTGTGTCATCGCCATCGGCGAGCGCGGGGCGTTTCTGAACGCCCCGGACGTCTATATGATGAAAATGGCCGTCGGGCCGAGGGCGGCCGGCGCGATTGATCTGCGAAAAACTATCAGCGACAACTGTAAGGCGGTCGCTAAGGCTCTCGGCAAACGGCTCCAGTACCTTACCGTCGTGATCCTCGACAGGCCCCGGCACGAAAAAATCATCGCCGAACTGCGCTCGATCGGCGTCCGGATCAAACTCATCGGTGACGGCGACGTCTCCGCTGCGCTCTCCACCGCTGTCCCCGATTCCGGCGTCGACCTCCTGATCGGCATTGGAGGATCGACTGAGGGAGTATTGGCGGCGGCGGCGCTCCGCTGTCTGGGTGGGCAGATTCAGGGAAGGCTCTGCCCCATTGGTGACAAACAGAAAAAGAGAATCACCGAACTCAAAATCAAGGAGGTCGACCGCATCTACAAGACTGAAGACATGGCCGGCGGAACCGACGTCATCTTCGCCGCAACCGGCGTCACCGACGGCGATTTCTTGAAAGGCGTCCGCTACGGCGAACACTGGATTTACACCGATTCGATGGTCCTGCGCGCGCGCACCGGCACGGTCCGATTCGTCCGCGCGCAGCACCGATACGAAAAACGCGACCGCTACAGCCGCCCGACGAAAAAGTCATGAACACGGAAACAAAAAAACGGCGCTGGTTCTGGTCTTTGCTCATCCTGATCGTCCTGGCCGGTATCCTGGCCATCTTCGCCGGACCGAAAGGGGCCGGGAGCGGATTCCTCAATGGCGGCAACCCGGAAATCGGCCAGATTAATCTCACCATGCCCATCTTTTCCTCTGACGATGTCCTGGCCTCGTTTCAGATCGCCGAACAGTCCTCCAAGCTTAAGGTCCTGATTCTTCGCATTGACAGTCCGGGTGGACTGGTGGCGTCGTCCCAGGAAATCTTTAGACGCATCCGACAGTTCCGTGAGCATCGCAATGTACCCGTCATCGCCTCCGTCGAAAATGTCTGCGCCTCCGGCGCCTACTACGTCGCCTCCGCAGCCGATACCATTATCGTCAATCCGGGATCACAGGTCGGATCGATCGGCGTCATCGTCGATCTGGTCAACGTACGGGAACTCATGGATAAAATCGGCCTCGACGCCCGCACCATCAAAACCGGCAAATTTAAAGATGCCGGAAACCCCACCAAGCGATTGACCGAAGAGGAGGAGGAGCAGGAGCGCCGATACTTCAAAACACTTATCGACGCGGTACTCGACCAGTTCGTCTCCGACGTCGCCCTCGCACGGAATCTCCCGGTCGAAGACGTTCGCAAAATCGCCCACGGCGGCGTCTTCACCGGCCTCCAGGCGCTCGATCTGCGAATGGTCGACCGCGTCGGAAATTATACCGACGCTGTTCGCATGGCCGCCCGCATATCCAATCTCGATCCCTTCAAAGCCGCCCCGACGCTGATCGAGCCGCCCGACCGGCGCGGCCTGATCGAGAGGGCTTTATTTGGGAAGTCTTCCGGATGGCCAATCCAGCTCTTCGGCAGGCAGATGGTTCTCTCTTTTCTTCCGTGATTCGGTCTTTTAAGGGTGTCCAACCGCAGGTCCCGCCGGGCGTTTATGTCGACGAGTCCGCGGTCGTCATTGGCGCCGTCACATTGGGTGAGGAATCTTCGATATGGTGCGGCGCGATTTTGCGGGGGGATGTCAACAAAATCGTGATTGGAGCCCGAACCAACGTCCAAGACAATTCGGTTCTGCACGTCCGTAAGAGGTTTCCCCTCATGATCGGCGATGAAGTCACTGTCGGGCACATGGCCCATCTTCATGCGTGCGTGGTTGCCAGCCGTTGTCTGATCGGCAGCGGGTCCATCATCTTGGACGAATGTGAGATCGCTGAAGGCTGCATCATCGCCGCCGGCGCCGTTGTCTCACCCGGAACCAGGGTCCCCCCGCGAACCCTCCTCATGGGCGTCCCAGCCAAACCCAAACGTCCCGTCACCGACGCCGAGTACCGGGAGATCCTCTATTCATCCCAGAATTACGTCCGTTATGCCAAAGAGCACCTAAATGGCGTCTGAAGGGCCCAAAGGGGCCAAAAGGGGCCGGGTATTGACATTATTGACATTTCAAATGTCAATAATGTCAATACC
>CAZHRJ010000137.1:0-7800 GCA_964534765.1 uncultured bacterium | reverse complement strand
CGGTACGAATCGAATAATCTGAAAATCCTTGCCTTGCGAATGGCCCATCTCACAGTCGATCAAGCCCGCGAATTTTACGGCGTTCACCGGTCCAAGCCGTTCTTTGATGAGCTGGTCTCCTTCATCACGTCGGGGCCGGTGGTTGGAATGGAGATCGCGGGCGAGGAAGCGATCCGGCGAGTGAGGGAAATCATGGGCGCGACCGACTACCGCAAAGCCCTTCCCGGGACCATTCGGGCCGATTTCGCGCGGGAAATCACCCGCAACCTTGTCCATGGCTCCGACGCTCCCGATACCGCGGCGCGGGAACTGGACTTCTTCTTCCGCAAATTTTCGGCCGGATGAGCGCCCGCATCGTCATCGCGTTCGTCGTTCTGGCGCTTGGTGTCGGCATCGCGGTCGTCCTGCTGGATCCGTCCTATCGGCCGGCGAAAATCGCGGAAACCAACCGCGGGGTCTTCGTGAACATCCCCCTGGATGGACCCGCGGAGCCCGCCGAATCCGCCGAGGCGCAATCCCAGCCGTAGGATCCGATCGTGTCTGAGATCTGGATGCGGCGCCTTGTTTTCCAGGCGTATTGTTTCGTGGTCGGTGTCGTCATGGGAAAGATCCATCCCTTGACGCCGGATCGTGTCCCACTCCTCTATTCGCTCTTCGTCATCCTCCTGGTCGGCTCGCTCCTCGGGTTCGTCCGGGCCAGGCGTTCGTCCTTCCCCGTCGCGGTCGCGGTTGCCCTCTTCGGCATGTCCTGTTTTTTTCTGGGCTGGGGCCGGTATTCCGCCAGCTTTCTCCTGAACGACCCGGGCCACATATCCAATTTCACATCCGCCAGCTTGAAGGACCGGGCGAGCGTTGAGGGAGTGATCGTGACCGATCCGGAGGTATTCGCCGAGCGAGTCACGTTCACACTGAGTCCCATCCGGGCGCGGCGGGCCGGCCGGGATGACGAGTATCAGGACATCAGCGGCGGGCGGGTGGAGGTGACGGTGCGGCGGGCGGCGAAGGAATGGTACCAGGAACTGGGCCGGAGCGACGCCTACGGGTGGCGCATCCGGATCAACGCGCCGATCTTATCCCCGCCCGGCCCGGCCAACCCGAGGGGTTTTTCGTACCGGGAATTTCTGAATGATCAGGACATCTACGGCGTCCAGACCATCGCCGTGGCGTGGGGATCGCCGCCGCCGATCGAGATTCTGGACCGGGGCGAGGGATTTTTCCTGACGGAGTGGGCTCTGTCCATCAAGGAAAAAATCCTCGCCGTCTACGTCAGGACCATCCCCTATCCGCAGTCCACGTTTCTGGCCGGCGTGACTCTCGGAGTCCGCTCGACGCTCGAAAATACCCAGTGCATCGTCCCGGGCCACGGCGCGCTCATCCTGGACGAGTGCCGCGTCGCCGGCGTTACCCACGTCCTGGCGGTCTCCGGCCAGCACGTAACGATCTTAAGCGGCGTACTGCTGGCGATTCTCAGCTCATTTCGTATCCCGCTCCGGGTCCAGGCGCCCATCATCATTCTCGTTCTCCTGCTCTTTCTCATCATCACCGGCATGCCGCCATCCGCCATGCGGGCGACCCTCATGAATTCTCTCACTATTTTTTTCCTCGCCATGTCCCGCGGAACCTTTCAGTCATCCCTGATGTTCGGCATCGCGGAGGCCGCGGTCGTCGTCCTCTTCATCAATCCTAAAAACATCGTCCAGCCCGCATTCACCCTTTCCTTCGCCGCCGTCCTCTCCCTCGGTCTCATCTCCTGGCCACTCGAAAAAATCCTCTGCCGCCTCAAGGGCGCCCTCTTCGCCTACTCGGCCGGCTGTGTCGCCCTGGCCACGTTGATTTGCACCAAACCCTTCTATGACGCCATCGACCGCGCCGGACTCCTGGGGCCGATCGGCCTGCTGGCCGTCGGCGGGGCGTTCTGGGTCCGGAACCGCTTTCCGTCCGACACGGTCTGGCCAGATCTGGCCTACGAGAAGATGCCGATTTTTTTAAGGATCTTCATCGTGGCCCAGGGTGCGATCCTGATCGGCATGATGTTTCCGCTGTCCTCATTTTATTTCGGCCGCATGTCTCTTGCCGGTCCATACGCCAACCTGATCGCCATCCCGCTCACCGGCGTGGTCGTCCCGCTGGGTCTGCTGGCGGGACTCGTCGGGATGATTCCCGGTGTGGGGACATTTCTGGCCCTGATTCTGAACGCGACGAACGACTGTCTGGTGAAACTGTTTTTTTTGATCACGCACGCGTCCACCGTTCTATTCCCGTTTCCATTCATCGAGAATTTGACGGTGAACCGGCTCTTCCTCTACTACATCGCCGTGGCCTTTTTCGTCTGGTGGGAACCGTTATCCAGGGCCGGAATTGACCTGTATTTCAAGCACTACATCCATGCCGCCGGATCGGCGTCGGGGGCGATCCGGAAAAATCTCATGGGAGCGGCGGTTGTGTCGGGGTTGATTCTGGCCGCCGGATCGTACAAACTCTGGGCCCGGACGCCGGAAGTTTCGGACGGCATTCTGCAGGTGACCTTTCTATCGACGACATTCGGAAACAGCGCCGTGGTCGTCAGTCCGACCGGGAAGGTTTATCTGATCGACGGGGCGATGAACAATCCACAAAAGCACACGGACGTGGGAGAGCGCATCATCGCGCCGTATCTGCTGCAGCATGGATACACAACAGTGGACGCCGTCATTTTGTCGACGCCCGCGCCGGAGCACGTGGAGGGCCTGGCAGCGATCGTGGACGGAATGAGGGTCAAGACCATCTACGATCCGGTCCCGATCGACGATTGGAAATCCTTCGCGGCGTTGATCCGGAGTGATTCCGAGGCGGCATACCGGCAATTTCTCGAAGAGATCGGCGACCCGGCACTTCTTAAATCGCGGGACGCCCCTTATGTCCGGAGAATTTTTAAGGGATACTCGGACGTCGTGCTTTCGTCGGTGCGGCGGAAGATCGCGCGGTTAAGAAGCGTCGAAGGTGTTGCGATCGAGAAAAGCCAGGTTGGGAATAGGTCCTTTTCTCTGACCGTCATCGGGCAGAGTCGCCGGGCGCGGCAGATGGGTGATCAGAGCGCCGTTCTGAAACTGGAGTACGGTTCTTTTTCCATTCTGTTTCCAGGCGACATCGGCCAGTCGGGAATTCGGGAAATGATCGAATCGGCGGCGGGCCGGCGGGATTTTGAATCGGACATCCTCCTCGTCCCGGACCACGGTCAGACGGCCATGGCCCGGGCGGAGGATTTGCTGAGCGCGGTGAGACCGTCGATCGGCGTTTTTCAGGCGGGGAACTTCAGGGTGCTCTACGGGCGGTCCCGGGACGCCAAACCGTTGGTTGACGGGGCAAGGGATGAATACGAGTTGAACCGGACGGCTCTGCAGGAACGGCTGGGATCGGAGCGGGTATACGAGACCGACTCGCAGAAAGACGGCGCGGTGATTGTCACAAGCGACGGCAATCGATTTCGGGTCGAGACGATGCTGAGGAAATCCAAATGACGTTGAAACTCTCATTCACCTCCGAACAAAAATGGGTCATTGGCGGCCTCTCAGTCGCGCTCGCCGCGGCCGCGCCGGCGTTTTTCATGAAATCCGACGGCGGCCACGGCGCGAAGGCAGGGCCGGTGGAGGTGATCGAGACAAAGGGCGAGGCGGTGCAGATTCTGGAGTCACAGTGGACGCCGAGGTCGATGTCCGGGGAGGAGCAGAAAAATCTGGAGGAACTGATGAAAATCGACATCAACCACGCGGACAAGGAGCATCTCGGCACTCTGCCGAATGTCGGCGAGGGGTCGGCTTCCCGGATCATCGAGTACCGGGAGGCGCACGGGTGTTTTCGCGACGTCGACGAGCTTCAGGAGGTTCGCGGATTCGGCGGGAAGTCGAAGTTTGAGGGAATCAAGGACCACATCCGGGTCGATCTGACCGGATGCGAATTTAAAAGTCCTCCGGATGAGGATGGCGACCCACCGGCGCGCAAGCGATCCAGGCGGGGCTCGGATTCTCCGGACGCGGCCGACGGCGGGCTCGTCAACATCAATACCGCCACGCTTTCGGAACTCGACGCTCTCCCGGGCGTCGGAAAGACGACGGCACAAAAAATCATCGATTATCGAAACGACAACGGCTCATTCGGATCGGTGGACGATCTCATGAATGTCCCCGGAATCAAGGAGGGAACGTTTAACAAATTCAAGGACCTCGTCACGACCAACTGATGCCCGCCGAGGACAAATTCGCCAAGTATCGCCGGTCCGTGCAAGATCAGCGGCCTGCCACATGGCCCGGCTGGATCGTCGCCGCGGGACTTCTCGCTGCAACGGTCGGCGCATGGATAGTCGCGATACCCGTCTATTTTCCCAGAGCATCGGCCGGGCGCGGGACGATCGCCGCGACCGACATATCGAACTGGAAGCGGCCGGGAGAGCTGGCGGTCGCCTATCTGGACATCGGCCAGGGCGACGCCGCGTTCATCCAGACGCCGCGGGGGAAGAACATTTTGATCGACAGCGGCGAAGGCAAAACTCCCGACAGCCGATATCTGAAGGCCGTCGACGCCGCGGGACGCGTCATCATGCCCTTTCTCAGGCAGATCGGCGTTTCACGGATCGATGTGGTGATCACCAGCCATCCCCACAGCGACCACATGGGATCGATGCACGAAATTCTGGCCGAAAAAGACCTCTCATTCGGCGAACTGTGGGTCTCGGGATTCATCCACCCAACGGTCTCCAACAAAAAAATGCTCGCGGCGGCCAAGCGGCGCAAGGTTCCCGTTCACGCGCCCAGCATCGCGGATCTGCCCATCAAAATCGATCTCGGACCGGATGTCGCTTTTTATATCCTCTACGGCGATCCGAACGCCGAGGATCCCAACAATTCATCCATCATCGTGAAACTCATTTACGGACAGATCAGCTTTCTGTTCACGGGCGACGCCGAGGAGCGCGAAGAGCGGGCCTGTGTGGTCCGGTGGGGCAATGCGCTCAAGTCCGACATCCTCAAGGTGGGGCATCATGGAAGCAAGACGTCGTCGACGGCGACATTTCTAAATCAGATCAAGCCCGAAGTCGCCGTCATTTCGGTCGGGTCTTACAACACCTTTGGCCATCCCAACCCCGGGGCGCTTCAGAAACT
Organism: uncultured bacterium; assembly: GCA_964534765.1. Lineage (GTDB taxonomy): Bacteria > Lindowbacteria > 2-12-FULL-62-27 > 2-12-FULL-62-27 > 2-12-FULL-62-27 > CAZHRJ01. Next base: position 2,665 of record CAZHRJ010000137.1, on the reverse strand, counting down.
ACAGGACATCGGCGCCAAGATTTACCGGACCGACGAGCACGGAAGCATTTTTGTGTTTACAGACGGCCGAAGCTACCGTGTTGAGCCGTCGCGGTTGTGATAGACTATTCGAATGCAAGTTCTTCATCATCCGGGTCGCGGACCGGATGAACTACGTGAAGGAGTGATACACATGAACAGTGGAAAGTGGCTGGCGTTTGGATGCACCATCCTGCTCTTGGCCGGAGGGTGCGGGAAGAAGGACGAGCTTTCCGAGTCAATGACGGAGAGCTCCGACGGGCAGGCGGGCAGCCAGGAGGGCGGGTCGCAGGAGGACGAATCAGGGACATCGTCGGAATCCTCCGGGCAAGTCTCCGACGGAGAGAAAGTGAACATCAACACCGCGGACGCGCAGACGCTGGCGACCGTTCCCGGGATTGGAGAGAAAATGGCGGATGACATCATCGCGTACCGGGAGGAACACGGCAAATTCACGAGTGTCGATCAATTGCAGGGAGCGGTGAAGCGCCTGGGTGAGAAGACATTCGGAAAGATGGCGCCGTATTTGACGGTTGAGGGTGGAATGTCCCATGGAAGTGTCACGCCCGCCGAGTCGATGGATGCCGCGGAACCTGCGGCAAGCGAGGCGGACGAGGGAAAATCAAAGCGGCCGCGGATGGCCAAAAAAGCCCTGCCGACGGGAACGATCAACCTCAATACCGCTTCGATTTCGGAACTTCAGACCATCCCGGGGATCGGGGAAAAGAAGGCGGAGGAAATTCTCGAATACCGGAAAACCAATGGACCCTTCAAGGCCATCGAGGACATCAAAAAGGTCAAGGGGCTTGGCGGGGAAAAGAAGTTTGAGAAGATGAAACCCTACATCACCGTTCAATGAACGTCACCGCGTCAGGGATCGGCGAATTCGCCTACTGTCCAAAAAAATGGGCACTGGCGCAAACCTACGGCAAAATCGACCGCGCTGAAATCGAGCGCCGGCTGGCCCGCTTGAAATCGGCCGGACAGCAGAATGCTCCGGAATACGCGCTCTATGAGAGGCTATCCGCCGCCCGGACGCGGCTGGACGCCGGCACCGCGGCCCATTCGGAGCATGCCCAGGCCGCGACAACCGGCAGGCAGGCCGCGTCCGGCAGCTACCTCCTGGTCGCGGCGGCCGTCGGGATCGCCGCGCTGGCGCTGGCGCTGCTTTTTCGGTAATGTTTTCCGTCATCCTTCTGCTTCTGGCGGCGGCCCTTCTCTATTTCGCCTACAATCTCCGGCAACTGGCCAGGCAAAAATCACTCGAAACCGGCGTCACCGGATCGGTCCTCTATAGTGACGCCGACCACACGCAGCCGACCGAAACGCTCTCGTGCGATCTGCCGGATGCCGTGGGCGCCCTGGTCGGCAAGCCCGATTATATTCTCAAGCAGGAGGGCAGGCTGATCCCGCTCGAATACAAGTCGGGACGCGCGCCGCAGCGGCTGTTTCCGAGTCATGAGCATCAGGTGGCCGCGTATTTTTTGCTGATCGAATCGCGATACGGAGCCGGCGCCGCGCCATCCCACGGCGTGGTGCGGTTTTCCGACGGGAAAGAGTTTCGCGTGGAAAATTCAGCGGGACTGCGTCAGACGGTGATCGACCAGGCAAGGCGCATGATCGACATTTCCCGCGGGGCCGTCGAGGCCCACCGGGATCATCACAGCCGCGCCAAATGCGCCGCCTGTGAGTATTTCCCCGTCTGCGGCGAAAGAATCGAAGGAGACGGAGGCTGACATGGATCCGGAGCGGGTCAGGAAAGAGCAGGACCACTTCGACAAAGTCGCGGAACAGGAGGGTTACAGCTGGTGGGGTGTCGGCACGCCGGCGGGGCAGCTGCGAACAAAGAGGCGGGCAACGCTCGTCCGGGACGCGCTGGGGCCGAGTCCCGCCAAATACGTGCTGGAGATCGGATCCGGATCAGGCGAGATCACGCCATACCTGGCGGATCATTTCAAACTGGTTGTGGGCGTCGACGTCTCGTTCGGCCTTCTCAAACGGTTTCGGGAACGGCTCAAGGGCCGGAAAGTCGCCTGCGTGCTGGCCGACTGCGAGCGGCTGCCGTTCAAACCCGGAACGTTCGACGCCGTCTGCGGGAACAATATCCTCCATCACCTCGTCCTCGACAACATTTTGCCCGTCTGCGTCCTGCAGCTGAAACCCGGCGGTCATCTGGCGTTCGCCGAACCGAATCTGGTCAATCCGCAGAATTGGATTGAGAACAAGGTCACCTTTATCCGCAGGCGCCTCCCCTACTCCCCCGATGAAATGCCATTCACGCGATGGCACATCACCCGTTACCTGAAAAAATACGGATTACGGTCCATCCGCGCCGTCCCGTTCGACTTTCTCCATCCGCTCACGCCCAAACGGTGGATCCCGTTCATATCGGCATTGGGCCGGCTGATCGAAATACTTCCGATCCTGGGCCAGATCGCCGGGTCGTTGATTATTTCAGCCGTGAAAGACGGAAATCACCGCGAAGAAGCGGCCGGCTGATCAAGGCTCCACGGTGAATCGGCACGGTGAATCGGGAATCGCGGGAATCGGGTAGAGTCGAGGTGAGGCGCGGTAGCGGAGCGTGGCTCTGCCCCGTTTCCTCACCCCGCTCATCGAACCGGACGTGCGGATTTGCCGCATCCGGCTC
>CAZHRJ010000136.1:0-7810 GCA_964534765.1 uncultured bacterium | reverse complement strand
ATAAGGGTTTCTTTTTCACCGTTGCCCTCCCGCCCCACAAAAAGGTATCGTTCCCGCCATGCTGACATTCGATACGAATCAGAAAAAACAACTGCAGATCTGGCTTGATGAGTTTTTCAAAACGGACAGAGGACTACAACTGTATTCGCCGGGATGAAAGATTTTGTGTGCCGGCAATGTAGACAACCGTCTGTTTTGACGACCGGTACAAAAACATCCAAAAACTTGATTGTAACCACATTTATTGGTAACATGACTACATGGTTACAGTAGGAGTTCGTGAATTGAAGACGGAATTAAGCCGATACCTGCGCCGTGTCAAAGGGGGAGAGGTTGTGATGGTGACCGACCGTGGGAAGAATGTTGCGCTGGTCACTCCTGTCCAAGGCGGCGTAGAATCGAAAAAGGAAGTTTGGGGACTTGTCAGTTCGGGGGTTGCCTTGTGGGCGGGTTCCAAACCTGCGGGTTTACGAGAGCCGGTGAAAATTAAGGGAAAGGCACTTTCCCAAATAATTCTTGAACAACGCCGATGATTCTTTATTTGGATACCAGCAGTTTGGTCAAACTTTACGTTTTAGAAAAGGGGAGCACTGACATTCGTTCAAGCGTGGTGGCGTCGGTCGCTGTAGCCACATCGGTCATCGCCTATCCGGAATTGCACAGCGCACTGACTCGGAAACGGCGGAAACGAGCCATATCCGAAAGGGAATACAATGAAATAGTGACCGTCTTTGACCGTGAATGGGATACATTCCTTCGAATTGTAGTTACCGACCTTCTGGCAAAAACAGCGGGTCGTTTATCAAAAGAATATAGCCTAACAGGTGCCGATGCCGTTCATCTGGCATCGGCGGTTGAAATTCGTGAAAAAGGACCCAAGGATACGCGGTTTTTTTCATCTGATGGCCGATTAAACGCCGCCGCCAAAAAGGAACGCTTTGAGACCAACTGAGTTGTTGTCCAATATACATTGAAAACGTCACGCAAGGTTGTCCACAAGAAGCAGTTTCTGGAATATCCTGCAAGGGGAACTCACTGTCTGTTGTTGTGGTCGCCTCTCCCACCTGACCCGGCATTCGCCGCCCTCACGTGCTCGTCTTGATGAAGCCAATAATGCCCGTATTTGCGTCTCAGCGAACTGTGATAGACTTTCGGCATGTGCTGTCGCTTTTCATTCGCCGGCGATGACATTGAAGAGAGGTTTGAGGTCGAGCTAGCGGGCAAACTAGGACCCCGATATAACATCGCTCCCGGACAGGAGTCGCCGGTCGTCGTGGCCGAGGACAGGCGGATCGCCCGGATGCACCGCTGGGGCCTGATGCCTGCGTGGGCCAAGGGAGACTTCCTCACTTACAAATTGATAAACGCCCGGGCGGAGACATTGACCGAGAAGCCATCCTATCGGAAGGCGTTTGAAAGCCGGAGATGTCTTGTCCCAGCAGATGGCTTCTACGAGTGGATAAAGGAAGGTCTCTTGAAGATTCCCATCCGATTCGTTCTGAAAAGCCGGGAGACGTTCGCTTTTGCAGGACTGTGGGAAAAATGGAGGAATCCAGACGGCGAAGAATTGTATTCCTTCACAATAATCACGACAAATGCAAACGACATGGTGAAGCCGGTTCATGGACGAATGCCGGTTATCCTCCGCAGAGAGGATGAATCGGCTTGGATTGACCCGGCGCTGACGGATACTGACGAATTGAAAAAATTTCTGATGCCATATCCGCCGCATCTGATGGCGGCCTACAAGGTTTCGACCATGGTCAATTCGGCGGAGAACGACAAGCCTGAGTGCATTAAGCCGGTAAAAGCTGGCATTTGGGAACCGGATCATTTCGAAGCTTCCATAGGCGGTTTCATGGGTTCTTCTTACAGTGTACGCTGGGACTGGATGGGTCGGTTGAGGTATCAGCCCTACGAACTTCACTACGAAAAACAGGCGGCGAAGGAGGTGAATCCGTCACAGGAGGGGTGGGAGAAATTCTGGGCAGAAATGGACAGGATCAAGATTTGGAATTGGAGAGATGAATATAAATCGAAGCAAGAGGTCCGCGATGGCACGGGTTGGCATGTTGACATTCGATATAATAATAATTTTGTGGAATCATCCGGTTCAAATGCTTATCCGAAATATTTCAAGCCATTCTGCCAAGCCGTCGCCCGATTATTGGATGGGTTGGCATTCGAATAGAGGGTCACCCGGCCTCCAATCCCAGGCATACCCCCCAACAATGTCCGGCATCGGATTTGTATGGCGTCGTGGGGACGATATACTATAGGCATGGATGCTGACAGTAAGAGACATGACGCCGGAAGGCAGATTTCGAAAGGGCTTCTTGTGCCCGCGATCGTTCTAAATGCGGCGCTCGTGGCCGCCGCCGTTTATGTGTTCGGTTCGGTCGACTTTGACTCCCCGTCCCTGTCCGGTCCCCTCAGCCGCGGAATGCCGAGATCGGATGTGATCTCTCTTAAGGGCGCCCCAGCGATGAATGTGCAGGGATCGCATGGCACCCTCATCGACAAATACAAAACACCCGGCGGCGGGGCGCTTTACATCTTTTATGATGAAGACACCCGGGTCTCCTCCTTTTTCGCGCGGCGTTACTGAACCGTACCTACCAGATCGTAATCGTCGGCGGATGTAATCAGGACATCGGCAAACTCGCCGATCCCGACCGGTGGGCCGGCCGACGCAGCCGCCGCATGATCCACACGCACCTCGTTGTCCACTTCAGGCGAATCAGACTCCGTCCGGCCGATCAGGCATCCGTTCTCCTTCCGGTCAAAAAGGACTTTGAGTGTCCGGCCGATTTTGGCATGGTTGAGTTCATGTGAAATCTGCCGCTGGACCTGGAGGATGGCATCCGCGCGGTCCTGTTTGGTTTCGGGCGGCACGTCGTCGATCCGAGCGAAGGCATGGGTATTTTCCTCGTGAGAATAGGTGAAGACGCCAAGCCGGTCAAAACGGGTTTGCTCAAGCCAGCCCAGCAGTTCCTCGTGGTCCCGGTCCGTTTCGCCGGGGTAACCGGCGATGAGTGTGGTGCGAAGAGCGATGCCCGGCACTTTTTCCCGGATCGTATCGATGAGTTCGATGGTTTTCTTCCGGGTCAGTCCCCGCCGCATGCTTTTCAGTAGCGTGTCCGAAATATGTTGAACCGGCATATCGAGATACTTGCAAATGGCTGTCCGCTCACGGATGGGTTCCAGCGCATCGAGCGGAAATCCGCTCGGGAATGCGTAGTGAAGTCTGATCCAGTCGATGCCCTTGACATCTGCCAGCCGGTCCAGCAGCTCGGCCAGATTTCTTTTTCCATAGAGGTCAACGCCATAGGAGGTCAAATCCTGGGCGATCAGGATGAGTTCCCGCGTGCCTTTTTGGGCCAGCGCCGCCGCGCGCGCGACGAGGTCCTCCATCGGCACGGACACGTGTTTGCCGCGCATGAGCGGGATGGCGCAAAAGGAGCAGACGCGGTCACAGCCTTCGGAGATTTTGAAGTAGGCGAAGTGGCCGGGAGTGGTCAGGAATTGTTCGCCGACCAGGGCGTGTTTATAATCGGCGCGGAGCGTTTTCAAAAGTCGCGGCAGGTCCCGCGTCCCGAAAAATGAATCGACCTCCGGAATCTCCTTTTCCAGGTCGGCCCGGTATCGTTCGCTGAGACACCCGGTCACGTAGACTTTCTCCACCCGGCCCTGCCGTTTGGCCTCGACAAACTGGAGGATGGTTTCGATCGATTCCTGTTTGGCGGATTCGATAAACCCGCAGGTATTGACGACCACCACCGGCGCATCTCCGTCCGTCCGGTCGTGCTCGACATCGAATTGATTCGCCTTCAGCTGCGCCATGAGTACTTCGGAGTCGACCACGTTTTTGGAGCATCCCAGCGTCACCACATGGACCTTGTTCTTGCGCCTGGTTCTGGTTTTCATGTACCCCTTCTTTCCACGATACAGAGGAGTGTATGGTACCGCACCTTTTGTATTCAGGCAATGATCGGTTCACTTACAGCCCGACTTAAGATAGAAGTGTCCGTGAGTAACCGAACGCGAGAATTGACGAATGGAGAATGAGAAGCATGGTGAAAAAGGGAACCGACCGGATGGTCCGGCATAAACCCCGGACGCGGAAACTGCCGGTGACGGTGCTGTCGGGATTCCTCGGCGCCGGCAAAACGACGCTGCTCAATTACGTCCTCAACAACCGTGAGGGCCTGCGGGTTGCGGTGATCGTCAACGACATGAGCGAGGTCAACATTGACGCGGAGCTTGTGAAAAAGGGCGCCGCGTCTCTCTCCCGGCTAAACGACGACATGGTGACGATGACGAACAACTGCATCTGCTGCACGATGCGGGAGGACCTTCTCCGTGAGATAGCGAATCTGGCGCGGCAGGGAATTTTCGATTACCTCCTGGTCGAATCGAGCGGCATATCGGAGCCGTTGCCGATTGCGGAGATTTTTGACATCGAGGACGACACGGGCGTCCGGCTGGGGGAGATCGCGTTGCTGGACACGATGGTGACCGTGATCGATGCGTATCATTTTCTAAAGGACTACAATTCGACCGAGGAACTGAAGGATCGGGGTCTTGCGGCCGACCCGGAGGATGACCGCAGTCCGGTGGATCTGCTGATTGAGCAAGCGGAATTTTGCAACGTGATGATTATCAACAAGACGGATCTGGTTTCCAAGCAGGAACTGGCCGAACTGGAAGGCATTTTGAAATCGTTGAATCCCGGCGCGGAGATGATTCAAGCGGAGCATTCGAAAGTTCCCCTGAACCGCATTTTAAACACCGGTCTCTACGACTACGAAAAGACCGTCCGGGGCGCCGGCTGGGTCAAAACTCTGGAGTCGCACACGCGCGATGAGCCGCACGATCACGAGCATGAGCCGTCATCACGGCTCGGGATCACGAGTTTTGTATACCGCGCGCGCCGGCCCTTTCATCCGCAGCGTCTGTCGGATCTGGTGGAGACGGACACGCTGGTTTCGGCCATTCGGACAAAGGGATTTGTGTGGCTGGCGTCGGACATGGACATCTGCGGTCTCTGGAACCAGGCCGGCCGGATGTTCAAGCTGGATCCTGTGGGCCGATGGTGGGCGGCGGTTCCCAAGGAGGAGTGGCCGGAGCATCCCCAGGCGCGGAAGGAACTGAAAAAATGCTGGGCTCCGGAATATGGAGACCGCCGTCAGGAGATCGTGTTTATCGGCATGAAGATGGACCGCCCGACGATGGAGACGGCTCTGAACGACTGTCTGCTCACCGACATCGAACTGGGGCTGGGGCCATCCGGCTGGAAGGGATTCGCGAATCCATTCGGCTGGGACACGGACGAGGAGAGTTAAGACAATTGTTCAATCAGTAATTTTTGTTTCGGAAACTGTTTCAATAATTCCAGCCGGTTGGCCATCTCAAAATCCTGAAAATCGAATCCGGGAGCGACGGTACAGCCCAGAAGGGCGAACGTTCCGGGGTCATCCACCGTTACCCCAAACCAGATCCGTGCCGGGACAACTGTTTGAGGATGGGTATTCCTCTCCGGCTGACACCCCAGCCGGACGGTCCGGTATTGGCCATCGGGATGGAATTGATGGATGGTCACCGCTGATCCTTCATAGAAATGCCAGACTTCGTCCGCCCGGAGCCTGTGTAGTTTGGATACCTGATTGCCTTCCAGTAAAAAAAAGATTGCGGTCGAAATGGATCGGGGCCCGGAAAACCGGTCCGGCAGATGCCCGGGTTTGATGATTTCCACGGATCGATACGTTTCCCGGAAATATCCGCCTTCCAGATGGGGCTGAAGGTCCAGTTGAGAGATCCATTCACCTGCTCTAGGGTGCACAGGCAGGATCTACCATATTTTTAGTTCATCTCCCATTTGGATGGTGACCGTGACGGAGATCGGGGATTGTGCGACCCTACCAAGGGTTCAGGGGGTCGATCGAGTAAGCGTGATCTGTGATGACGCCCGGTCATTTTTTGCCACGGCCCGGGACCGATACGATGTCATCTCGTTCGGGCTTCTGATGCAGTCCATAACATTTGTAACCGGAATTCGGGCGCTGTTATTGATCGTCACGGCTTTCTATGTCGCAGCTCTCCTGACCGATCCCGCCCGCAGAGGGTCAACATGACGGAGGGTGACAAACCAGTATCGAGGTGATAGAACCTCGAATCGAGATGGGGGATCGATCGACACTTCAGCGGCAGGCGGAGACGTTTTTCAGGGAAAAGCGGTTTGATCAGGCGCTGGGGGCGTACCGGGAACTTCACAACGAGACGGGGGAATCCAAACATCTCTACAACATCGCCATCTGTCTTTACCATGTGTCACGGATCGGCGACGCGTCGGCGATTTTGGAAAAACTCTGGTCCAAGCGCATTCTGGCGCCGGATAGCGGACTTTTTCTTGGGTTCTGCTACCGGCATCTCAGTCAGTTCGGTCGCGGCCGGGCGCATTTTCGCGCGATGGTGGAGGAGACGTCCGGGGACGTTCGAGCCCGGTGCCGGCTGATGGAGGTGCTGATGACGGACGAATCAGGCGAGACGTCGGCGGCCGAGCGGGGCTACGAGGAACTGCTCCTGGACATGGACGTTGCGGGCCGGACCCGGGCGGAGGTACTGCGGCGTCTCGGGACGCTGAAGGAGAACAAAAAGGAGCACCTGGCCGCGCTGAATCTTTACAGGGAGTCGCTGAGTCTGGATTCGGATGGCGAGGCGTCGCTGGCGGCGAAATTTCGGATGGCGGTGTGTTTGATGGAGATGTCAACCCCGGCCGAGGCGGTGGATCTTCTGCGCGACGTGGAGACGTCAGCTGCTGGAAGTTTTCTGGGCGAGAGCGCGTCGAAACTTCGCCAGGCGGTGGAATCCGGCGTTCGCCGTACCGAGCGGCATATCCGGTCCTACGAATAGATTGATTGAATTCCTGCTGGAGCGTTAGTTATGCTGTTGGATTATGGCGGATGTGCGCATGTACACGAGACCCCACTGTCCCTACTGTCGATGGGCCAGGGAACTGCTGGATTCGAAAAATGTTCGGTATCAGGAAATCGATATCGATGGCGATCCGGCGCTTGAGCGGAAGGTGCGCCAGGATTCCGGCCGGGACACGGTTCCGCAGATTTTTATCGACGGCCGGCCCTGCGGCGGATTCGAGGACATCGCCCTTCTGGATCGTCAGGGCAAGCTGGATCCGATGCTGGGCCTGATTCCGGTCGGCGGCGGGTCGGGCGAGTCGGCCGGCGTGGAGAACCTCATTATCCTGGGAACCGGCCCGGCGGGGTTGACCGCGGCGCTCTATGCCGCTCGCGCGAATCTCAACCCGCTGGTGGTGGACGGGATTCAGCCGGGCGGGCAGCTGACCATCACGACGGACGTTGAGAACTATCCGGGATTTCCGACCGGCATCATGGGTCCGGATCTGATGGATCTGTTTCGCAAGCAGGCCGAGCGGTTTGGCAGCCGGATTCTGTATGGTGAAGTGGTCCGGTCGAATCTGCGTGCCCGGCCGATCGAACTGACGATGTCCGACGATCGAAAACTTCTGTGCCGGTCCCTGATCCTGTCGACGGGGGCATCCGCCAAGTGGCTGGGCATTCCGGGCGAATCGCCGGCGCCGAAGGGGTATGGCGGCCGGGGCGTATCGGCGTGCGCGACGTGTGACGGGGCCTTTTTCAAGAATCAGGCGGTGGCGGTGGTGGGCGGCGGCGACACGGCGATGGAGGAGGCGAATTTCCTGACGCGGTTTGCCTCGAAGCTCATTTTGATCCACCGCCGGGACAAATTTCGCGCGTCGAAGATCATGCAGGAC
>CAZHRJ010000135.1:0-7916 GCA_964534765.1 uncultured bacterium | reverse complement strand
TTCCAACGTCGATCCCATGGGGACGGATCACCTCGCCGCTTATAAATACAACCAGGTCAGATCGTCGTGGCTTGCCAGCGATCCCGATGGAATCGCGGCATGGAATGAATTAAGGGACTTACGTGTAGAACTCGTCTCGCTTAAAAGTGAGCTTTTGAGAATTCCAACCACCGGGACGAATTGCAATACGTGGAAGAATTGGGTTTTATCGGCACAAACCGACTTAAAAAATTCAGAAAGTAAATGGTGGGTCTGGTGGAAATATGGGAGACATTTGGGACTGCCTCGTCCCGATTTTGCCGTGGCCGATCCGGATTTTGTGTCTACACTAAGTTTCTGGTGGGCTCCGGGATATTTGGATTGTCATCCGTGGGAAGCGCCGTGGGCACTGAATGCGGCGCAGGCCGACTACACAAATTATATGTGGAATTTGTCCGTCGGCTCGTTGGCCTACTTGGGAACATCGGCAGGTGCCGGTGGATTGGGATTGGCGGTTGGTTCGGGAATCGAGGCGCTCGGAGCATATGGAAATTTGGCTAGGCTTCCTCAATTATTGAAAGTCACAGAAAGGGCATCTTACCTTCGCGCCACCGGCGTTCGCGCCCCATCCGGTTATCAATTCATGCAAGAGGGATACAGTACAACATTTAGCAAGAAAGGACTTTTTTCAGGACAGACTCTCGGACAAGTAATACAGCAACTCAAGGGCGGTGCATTGACCCCCGCACAAGTACCAGTACATTATTTCGAACTGGCCGGGCAGAGAATCATTGCTGACACACGTTCATACACGGCCTTGGCTCGCGCCGGCATATCTCCATCTTCCATCAATTTCATAAAACTTACCGACCCCGTCCGACTGAGTCAAGTTATGAGCCGCTATCAGCGTAGTTACAATATTGTGTTTCCCAATCTGCTTCTTCGATAGACGTACACCGTGAAAGTCATTCCCGTTTTTACCCCAAATTTTCATTGGTCTGGCCGCGGAGCAGAATTAATCCGTTGGTTGCCGTATGAAGAAGTACGTGGAGGAAAACATGCGCAACCCGAGGGCGGGATTTATGGTGCGCTCTTCAGTTACGATTTGGAAGATAGATGGGTTATCTTCGATGGATTACAAGCGATCTTGGTCGCCGGGGAGGAAGTTCATTCGGGCTGGTATATGAATCTTATAGATAAGAATATCTCTCGAAGTTGGATTTGGAAAGTGAATGAATCGGATTGGATGAAAACATTTATCCCCATGCATCTATCAGGACACGAGCATTTTGTACTTGAATTCTACGACGACATCGTCGAAATCGTCTGCAAACAACTCATATTCGGAACCGGTAAAATCAACGCGCGACTCCGGGAGACCAGAGAAACGAAGGGAGACCGTATGACAGATCCGATCAGGGAGACGCGAAGACAAAAATTTTTGGGTAACGTCCGTTTTGACGTTGCCCAATGGGAGAAACAGGGGTTACGGTATGATTTTTTTGATAGGATAACCCTCACCTATGATGAAAAGGGGCAACCGTTGATTGAAGTAAAAATCGGTGAACGTTGCCCACTCGTCTCATCGACCTTTGCCGTGGCAGAAATTTTGCAATGCGAGGACGGATGTGCAATCATTTTCACGGAGGGCGCCGACGGAAACACAGTTAAAACAAAGAAAATCGATGATAAGTTAAAAGTCGTATTACCTCCCGTACCTATCGAATAAGTTTCAGAGCCATATCATGATATTAGCTGATGGGACCGTGAATCGCAAAGTTTGTTGCGTCCCACCTATCCAGCCTGTCACGTCCCGCCTATCCGCGACGGAAACGGGGTCATTCCCAAACAATAGAACATTCGCGCCGAGATTTGAGAATCCAGCAACAAAGAATCCAAGCAGCATGACCAACATCATGTCGAACGCGGCGTCCTCCCGCGCCGTGTCCGCAAAAAGCGCGGTCACGTCGCTCGGCCGCCGCTCCCTATGCTGACCATGCGGGCCAGAGCCGCCGCGCGTGGGTGTGGAGTGACCCCGCGCGGATAATCGCGATTATCCGCGCTCGCCGGAGCCTCTCGCCACGGTTTTGCATCAAGCGGCGTGCGGGAAACGTGGTTTCCCGGCGGGCGGCTATGAATCGGAGACCTGATCCGGGCCCGCCCTCACGCCGACACCCAGCTGTAGGGTGCGGCCACGTGGTGGCCGCCCGGCCATCCCTGGCTTGAAGCTGGGCGCGGGACATCGTGTCCCGCGCGGAGAAAAACTGGGCCGCGCGCCCATGCCGGCCGCGCGCGAGGAGCAAACGGCGCGCCGTCGCTGCGCTCCGTCGCGCCGTTTGCCGCAATCACGCCTATAAAAACCACGGAAAAATTTCAACCGTCCTCAATCGAAGGGGAGGCCGGTTGAAATTTTTTTCTTGCCGGCAGGGAACGAAACGCCCGCGAAGTGTCCACGCCGGCGTCGATCCGGTGCGCGTGATCCGGTCTGGCTTGCTTTTTTATCTGCGTTTCTGATTTCGGGGCGGGCGCTCGTACTTGGGAAGACTGCTCCGGGCGGGGCCGGTTTTGGCGCGGGTGAGCGCGGCCCGGATCAGGTGTCCGACCCTTGCCGCGCGCCGGGAAACCCCGTTTCCCGCACCCGCGCCCCATCCCACGCGCGTCGGGAATCACCGGCGACCGTACGCATAATGCGCATTATGCGTACGGCTTCATCGGCAACCCCGTGCGGCGGCTCGACGACTTCTCTGTTTTTCTTTTAGCTGGGATTGATCGGGAAAAGGCCGGTATCGACTTCCTTGCTATATTCGGCGGCGATTTTTTTTATTTTTTTACCCGTCTCGGTGTCTTCGAGGGATGCGTCGGAAAATTTCACCTTGTCGCCAAGAATCACTTGTCCTTCAATTTCTCTGTTGGATTGTTTAAGCGTGTCATCGTCAACTTCAAAATCGGCCATGTCAGGCGGCGCGTCGACCATTGCCGGCAGCGGTAATCGTGTTGTCGATTAAACGTAAGACGACCTGCTGGTCGCGTCTCGGTAGAGATTCGATCAATTTCAAACGCCGTAAAATACGGCGTCTCAGCGGCGGCTCTTTGACCGGTGTCTCCGTCTCACCGTTCGGAGAAAATGCCTTGAGCGAAACTTTGAGAACTTCGGCGATTTTCAAAAGGATCGTCGTCGGAACACGACAAAACCCGCATTCATAGCTACTGATGGACCGTTGAGACAAACCGACCCGCTCTCCCAACTCGACCTGCGAGAGCCCGCGACGGCTCCGAATTTGTTTTATGCGCTCCGCAACTTCAAATGCATCCTTCATCGGTCTCGGCGTCCGTCTGGTTCTTGGGCGTGGCATAGACAACACTCCTTTGTCTGAAATTTCCACGTCCATTGTATTCCCTCCTTTAGTTGCGATTGGTCTTTCTCCAAAATAACGCTTGACAATGTACCAGAAAGACTGCTAAATGCAAGCACAATATTTAGCCGCCTATGCTAACCTCTAAAATTTTGGCGGCGAGGGCTTGACACGATTTCAAAAACGGCCCGTTTCGGGCCGGATCGAGTGAGAGGGGGGAACGATGAAAAAACTCCAACGCGTCACGCAAGCCGAACTCGACCAGATCAAACGCGACGTGAGTGTCGCCGACCTGGCGCGGCGTCGCGGCGTTGAACTCAAGCCGCACGGCAAGGACCTGATCGGCCTCTGTCCGTTCCACAACGACACCAACCCGTCGCTGGTCATCACACCGGACAAGAATCTCTGGCATTGTCTCGGCGCCTGCCAGGCCGGAGGCGACGTGATCACGTGGGTGATGAAGGCGGAGGGCGTGTCCTTTCGACACGCGATCGAGCTTCTGCGCCGGCAGGACATCGCCGTCGGCGCCGTCTCAACAACCTCGGCGCAAACCACCGTCAAAAAGATTCCGTCGCCCTTCGATTCTACGGCCGATGATCAGAACCTGCTCAACCGCGTCGCGGACTTCTATCACCAGACCCTGAAAGAATCGCCGGAGGCACTGGCCTACCTCGAAAGGCGAAAGATCGGACACGCCGGCGCCCTCGACCACTTCAAACTCGGCTACGGCAACCGGACGCTCGGCTATCGCCTTCCGTTTTCAAACAGAAGAAATCTCGGCGAGGTTCGCCGGAGGCTCAACAAAATGGGAGTGTATCGAACAAGCGGCCACGAACATTTTAACGGCAGCGTCGTTATTCCGGTGATGGACGAAAACGGGAACGTGACGGAAATGTACGGCCGCAAAATTCGGGACGATCTGCGCGACGGAACGGCTTATCACCTCTATCTGCCCGGCCCGCACAAAGGCGTCTGGAACATTTCTTCTTTAGCCGCCTCACCCGATGTGATCCTGTGCGAGGCCCTGATCGACGCGCTGACGTTCTGGTGCGCCGGATACAAGAACGTCACGTCCAGCTACGGTGTCGAAGGCTTCACACCGGACCATCTCGCCGCGTTCAAGAAATACAACCTTCGAAAAGTGCTCATCGCCTACGACCGCGACGAGGCGGGCGACCGCGCGGCGGCGAAACTGGCGCCCAAACTCATCGAACAGGGATTTGAAGTCTTTCGCGTGGAGTTCCCGCTGGACATCGACGCCAACGACTTCGCCCGTTCCGTCGCCGATCCGGCCGACGCGCTCGGCGTACTCCTTCGCGGCGCCATGTGGCTGGGCAAGGGCGCCCGGCCCGGCATCGGCTCGCCGCCGCAGACGCAAGCCGCCGCCGATTCCGCGCAGGCGGCAGCTAAAGAAATTCGGGAGACGAGCAACTCCATTCCTTTAGCTGAAGCTGAACCCGCGTTGCCGGATCCGTTGATCGAATTTGAGGAAACCACAATCCCGCAGACGCCGGCAGCCGCCCAAGAGCTGCCGGCGGCGTCGGACAAAGAGGCGGAGCTGACCTTTGACGATCGTGCGTGGCGCGTGCGCGGGATCGAACAGAATTTGACCTTGCTCCAACTGCGCGTGAACGTCCGCGTCCGCCGCGGCGAGCGCTACCATCTCGATACCTTCGACCTGCACATCGCCCGATTTCGTGAAATGTTCATCCGCGTGGCGGCGCGGGAACTGAACGCGCGGGAGGAAACAATCAAATCCGACCTGGGACACGTTCTCCGGCGCGTGGAGGAAATTCAGGACGCCATGATCCGAAAGAGAATGGAGCCCAAAGACCCGAGCCCTCACCTTTCGGCGGAGGAACAGTCCGACGCGATTGAGTTTTTAAGCCGCCCGGATCTGCTCTCCCGGATCGCCGTCGACTTTGCAGCTGTCGGATACGTCGGCGAGGAAACCAACGTCCTGGTCGGCTATCTCGCGTCGATCAGCCGGAAACTCGATCCGCCCCTGTCGCTCATCATTCAGTCCTCCACCGCCGCCGGAAAATCGACGCTCATGGATGCGGTCCTCTCCCTCGTTCCGCAGGAGGATTACGTCAAGTACACCGCCGTCACCGGACAGGCCCTCTTTTACATGAGCGAAACTAACCTCAAGCAAAAAATCATCGCGATTGCGGAAGAGAAGGGCGCCGAACGCGCCGGCTACGCGCTCAAACTCCTGCAAAGCGAGGGCCGCTTGACCATCGCGGCCACCGGCAAAGACCCCAAGACCGGAAAGCTCGTCACGCAGGAGTACCACGTCGAAGGCCCGGCGGCGGTCTTCATCACCACCACCAACGTCGAAATTGACGAGGAGGTTTTGAACCGCGCCCTGGTCCTGACCGTGGACGAGGACCGCGAACAGACCCGGCGAATCCACGATATCCAGCGCGAAAGCCAAACCCTCGACGGCCTGCTCCACCGTCGCGAACGCTCGGAGATTCTTCGACGCCACCAAAACGCCCAGCGGATGCTCAAGCCTCTCTCGGTGGTCAACCCCTACGCCCGCCGCCTCACCTTTCTGGACACGCGCATCCGTCTGCGCCGCGACCACATGAAATATTTGACCCTGATCCGCGCCGTCACGCTCCTGCATCAGTATCAACGGCCCGTCCGGCACGTCGAAGTCCAGGGACAGACCGTTTCGTATATCGAATCCACGCCGGAGGACATCGCCACGGCCAACCATCTGGCGCATGAAGTCCTCGGGCGGTCCCTCGACGATCTGGCGCCGCAGACCCGTCGCCTCCTCATGCTCCTCGATGACTTGGTGACGGCTGAAAAAAAGCCCCGGTCCGAAATCCGTTTTAGCCGCAGACTTGCGCGCGAATATACGGGATGGAGCGACACGGCCTTGAAGGTCCATCTTCGCCGGTTGGAAGAACTCGAATACCTGGCGGCGCACCGAAACGGACACGGCCAGTCCTTTGTCTATGAACTGCTCTACGACGGCCAGGGACACGACGGCAAACCGTTTCTCATGGGACTGATTGACGTTGAGACCCTCACGCACACTCACGACGACAGCCGGTCAGGGCAAAACGCCGCGCGGTCAGGGTCCGGTCAGCCCCCGGTCAGCCCCAAGTCAGGGGGTGGTCAGGGCGGGGAAATCACCGCAACCTCAACAACTCCGAACGCTTCAAACACGCTTCTCAAAAATCGGGCGAAAACGCATATCCGGGGTGACCTCGACCCGCCCCGTCGTAATCGTAGTGACAACCCGGAACCTTTAGCGGCTAAAGAATGAAATGACCGACCCGCAATCCTTCGAGACACGCATCCCGCAGTTTATCGACTACCTTCGCGTGCGAAATTTCGCGGAGAGTTCCATGCATACCAGAACGTGGAATCTCAAAAAATTCGCCGAGTGGTGCATGGAACGGGGGATCACGCGGCCTTCGGAAGTCACCCGCCCGATCATCGAACGATACCGCCGCGATATGTTCTACGGCCTGACCGGAAGCCGAAAGCCCTATCAGGCCACTACCCAGGCCCACCGCCTGCAAGAGCTTCGCGGCTTTTTTCGCTGGCTGATCCGAAACAACCTCATCCTCTCCAATCCGGCGGCCGACATTGAAATGCCGCGACAGGAGGAACGGCTGCCCCGCGCGATCCTGACGCCGGCGGAAGTCGAAAAGGTTCTCTCTCTGCCCGATATTCGCAAGCCCTTCGGTCTTCGGGATCGGGCGATTATCGAAACGCTCTACTCGACGGCGATCCGCCGATCGGAACTCATCAACCTCATGCTGTACGACGTAGAATTTGACCGCGGCGTGGTTGTCATTCGGCTGGGCAAGGGCCGAAGGGACCGGATGGCGCCCATCGGCGAGCGCGCCCTCTTTTGGATTCGGCAGTATCTGGCCCGGGCACGCCCACACCTTGCCGTCCCGCCTGAAACGGGCCGACTGTTTTTGAGCCAGCGCGGCGGACCGCTCAGTCGTAATCAACTCTCCGGCTTCGTCCGCCGGTACATCCTTCGCGCCAAACTCGGCAAGGTCGGATCGTGCCATCTCTTTCGGCACAGCTGCGCCACCCACATGCACAACAACGGCGGCGACATTCGTTTCATTCAAATGATGCTCGGCCACAAAGATCTTACCTCCACCGAAATCTACACACGCGTCAGCATCCAAAAACTCAAACAAATCCATCACAACACCCATCCCGCCGCCACCCTCGATCGACGGCCCGCTCAATCAAACCCCGAAGAAGAAACTTACCTCTAACCGCGCCCTCGGTTTTTCTTGTGGGACATCGGCCAATTTGCTATCGTCCACAGTGATGCAATTGACCAGACGTTCGTGTTCCCTCTTCGTCGTTGCTCTCGTCCTTTTAGTTGCCGGTCCGGCCCGGGCGGCCTTTACGCCCATCCCCCTTCAACATTCCATCGATGCCGCTCACCGCAATTTTGAAACTCGCATCGGGGGGTCGATCGAAAACGTAGAAGTTTTCTCAATCACTTACATCCTCGCCCCCATTTCCTTCGAGGAATACGTTCAACAGGTTATCGCAACCTGGCCCCTCAAAATCGCCTCTGGGCGACTATAT
>CAZHRJ010000134.1:0-7925 GCA_964534765.1 uncultured bacterium | reverse complement strand
AAAATATTTTCGTCAAAATGTTTTATGAAAAGCGCACTTTTTCACCGGGAACTAATTATTGGAACATGGATTGTAGATATTCAAATCGCTATGAAATGGGTGCTCACATCTTTGGGCTGAATGGACCTCTCTATACACTGTTGCTGTGTATTGTGTTACAAAGATTGTGGTGCCTGAAGCATGAGTGTTCAGTCCGGCGTTCGCGAGTCTTCGCAAGAAATGTCCTGGAGGGCAAAGGCGTCGATGTCGATCCTTCTGGTCGGCGCTGGATTGGCCTTTTTTCGCGCCCATCCGGCTCAATTCCCCATGCCGTTTGTCAGTCCCCACCTCCATCGGCCGGTCGTGGCGGTGAGGATGTCGGCGTCCGATATTGCCTCCATCATCGTCACCGTCACCGGGGAGGTCGACCGGCCGGGAACGCTGACTCTGCTTGAGGGCACGACTCTCAAGGGACTCTTCGAGGCCGTCCGGCCGAAGGCGACGGCCTGCCTCGATCATGCCGAATACGGCCGTCCGCTGAGGGATGGAGATGAAGTCCACATTCCAGCCCGATTGTCCGGGACAGCCGGAAAGGTCTGGTTGACCGACGAGACTCTTCAACGCGTCCGAATCCGGTCCACCGCCGCTCCCCGGAGCCCGCTTTCAGAAAAATCGGCCGGCACACGCGTCAATATCAATCGCGCCACGGTCGAAGAACTTCAAAATCTCCCACGGATCGGACCTGAAACCGCCCGCCGCATCATCGCCGAGCGGAACGCGCACGGAACGTTCAAACAGAAACAGGATATTCTCCGTGTCCGTGGCATTGGCAGAAAAACCTACCAATGGCTGGAACCCCTCATCACGGTCGAATAGGTCCCGCTCACGGCGGCGCCGATGATCCGGGCGTGATCTGATTGGGTGTTGCGTTCCTGCCAAAACTCGCGCTGGCCCTCCTGGCTGGCGGATTAATTGGCCGGGTCTTCTCCTGGCCCAGCCTCACCCTCGCGATCCTCTGCGCTCTCTTTTTCGTGCTGGCTCTGCTGTCTTATCTCAAGCAATTACTCGATCAGGCGTTCTGGGGAATGACGTTGCTGACCGCGGTGGTTCTGGGAATTTTCCTTTCCCGGCAGGCGCAGGAACTTGAAGCCGGCCGCTTCGCGCAGATGTTCGGACCCGTGTATCAACTGAAGGTCCGTGTGTTGTCCGACCCGTATCTGGAGAAGCGGGCGCTGGTTGAATGCGTTGATTCGCCCAATGAGGGCCGGATCATGGCGATCCTGCTTGATCATCTCTCCACTCTGCCCCAGTATCGTCAAACCATTCTGATCAGCGGCGTTGCGCATGGCGCCCGTATTGTCCCCTATCACTGGGAACCTTTCGATGGCCCCGTGCCGGTCGCAAGCCCGTTGGAGCAGATCCAGTATCTGTGTCTCACCATACGGGACCGGATCGACACCGCTCTTGTCCGGGCCCGGCCGCCGCCGGAATTCCTGGCCTTCGCCCGCGCGGAACTCTTCGGTAAACGACAGGATCTGAACCCCGAAACCCGCCGGGTTCTCGAGGAAAACGGCCTCACGCACATCATCGCCGTATCCGGCATGCACACCTCGCTCCTAGCCGCCGCGGTTTTTTTCTGTCTGGTTCCCCTCCTGGGGCGCGAAGCGGCCGGTTGGGTTACGGCCGTGGTTGTCCTCGGGTTTTGCGTTATGGTGGGCCTTCAGCCCCCCGTGCTTCGCGCCACGATCTGCACGTTGCTGGCGCTGATCGGACACCTGAATCAATTCCCGTCGAGGGTTCTGACTTTTTTGTCGGCTGCGTTTGTGATCGAGTTTCTTATATTCCCCCAGGATCTGGCCCATGCGGGCTTTCAGCTTTCCTATCTGTCCGTTCTGGCTTTGGCTTTGGCCGCGCGGGTCATCAAGCAGTCCCGTGCCTCCGAATCCCCGCTGTCGGGATGGATGCAGGCCCTTTTGCCGTTGCTCCTGATTCAAGTATTTACGGCTCCTCTGACGGCCCATCTGTTTTACCGCTGGTCCTGGCTATCGATTCTCTCCAACCTCCTCTTTTTACCGGTCTTCACATTCCTGATCGTCTGGGCCGCGGCCGGCGCGGCCGTGGCGCTGGTTTGGCCGGCCCTGGCTGCGTGGCTTTTCTGGATCGGCGATGCCTGCTATGGCCTGACGATCCAGTTGCTGCAAATCCTCCCGGCCGCTTTAAACGTCTCCTCGAATTTTGGCTATTTCCCCCTCCTCTTCCTTGTTGTGTTTCTTGCCGGCTGGGTCTTGTTTTTGTGGCTGGCACCGGCTCGGCCCCGCGTGTGGCTCCTCGGCGCGGCCGGATGGTTGATTCTGTTTTCCGCCTACCCGTCAATGCGGGATCTTGCCTCCGGACCGATCTTTGTCGCCGGCGGCGCCCAAGCCCCTTTTTCCGCGATCCGGGAGGGTCGAACACTCCCCTTTGTGCGCATCCGCATGCCGACCGGAGTTTCTCCGGCCGCGCTCGGACCCATGATCCGGGACTGGCTCAAATCCGGCGTCCGGGACATCATCCATCTGGACGCCCCGGCCAATGTGCGGGCCCGGTTGGAAAAAGACTTTCGGGTCGGAACCGGGCCGCCTCCGGCCACCGCGGGTATAACGGTGGCGGAAGACCGGGGATTTGAATTGATCCGCCCGGGTATTGGCGTGATTTACTGGACCGCCTCCGCCGATCCGCCGCCTTGTCCATCCCCCGACCGATCAACAGCTTGCTGGCTGGTGCTAGAAAAGTCGAAATCGACTTCGCTGATCGTGCCGGCCTCAAAATCGGCTCCGAATCTATTCTTGACGGGGCCAGCAGAGACAAGCGAAGTTCGAGCCATCGATCTTGATCGCGCATCCCACGGCGCCGCGCCCTGCTTGTCGGCCCCGGTGGACGGAAATTTGTCTCTCCATCTTGACGGTGACCGTGCCGGCCGATACACCACCACCCTGATGGAGTCCTTTGAGGAATGAAGCTGTCCATTTTGATGCCGGTCTATAACGAATCCCGCACACTCGCGGCCATCTTCGACCGATTGGGCCGGCTCCGCTGGGACGGGATCGAGGTGGAGACCATCTGCGTGGATGACGCCTCGACAGACGATTCCGCGCGCATCCTCCTGGAATTGTCTGCCGGTCATCGTCGATCGGTGCGGATCATTCGCCATGAGAGGAATCTCGGTAAAGGCGCCGCAGTTCAAACCGCCCTGTCCGCCGCGACCGGCGACATTGTGGTGATCCAGGATGCGGATCTTGAGTATCATCCGGAGGATCTGGAGACCCTTCTCCAGCCCATCCTGGACGGTCGGGCCAATGTCGTCTTTGGCAGCCGGAACCTCACCGACAATCCCCGGTACTCCAGGTTCTACTACTGGGGCAATCTCTTTTTAAACGCGTGTATATATCTGATCTACGGTCGATACGTCAGCGACATGGAAACGTGTTACAAACTCATGCGCAGACAAATTCTGGTGGATCTAAAAATCCAATCCCGTGGATTTGATATGGAACCTGAAATCACGGCCAAATTAATCCGAATGGGCCACCCGATCCTCGAGATGCCGATCCGATACACGCCCAGAAGCCGCGCCGAAGGCAAAAAAATAACCATCCGGGACGGCATTCGCGCACTGGGGGCCATTCTCTACTGGCGATTTGCCGCCCTGTGATGGATTCCAAGCCGGCGAACCATATCGCCGGCACAGACGACTAGTCCTCTTTTTTATCTTCCTTTTTTTGAATTCCTTCAATCTCCAGAATGATTCTGACGGTCTCTCCGACTACCAGCCCGCCGGTTTCAAGCGCTTTGCCCCAGGTCAGGCCAAAGTCTTTGCGGTTGATCGCCGTCGTCGCCGTAAATCCGGCCCGCTCGTTGCCCCACGGGTCCTTGACCGTCCCGCCGACTTCCACATCCAGCGCTACCGGAAGCGTCACGCCGTGCAGGGTCAAATTGCCCATGAGCTTGAAGCTCTCCTTTTCCACCTTCTCCACTCCCGTGCTCACAAACTCTATGAGCGGATAGGTGTCGACGCTGAAAAAATCGGCGCTGCGCAAGTGGTCGTCGCGCTTTTCGATGTCCGTGTTGACGCTGGCCGCCTCAATCTTAGCCGTCGCCGCCCATGCAGGGGTGTCCGTCGGATCGTAGGTGAATGTCCCGGAAAATTTCTCGAATCGCCCGGTCACGGTACTGATGGCCAGGTGTTTGATTTTGAAATGAACGCCGCTGTGTGACGCGTCGATCGAGTACTCAGCCGCCCGGACCGGTGCGATCAGCCCCGCCCAAGTGACCGCCGTCATGATGATAACTCCCAATCGTTTCATGGAAATCGCCTCCCTTGTTTTCATGACTTGTACCACCATTTCCGGCTGCGCGCGAGATCGGATTATGGATTTCGAATCGTCCCTATTTCATGGCGGGGATTCGTTGACTATTCCGCAAAGGACAGGCAAAATGGCGGTGAGTTATGGACGGTTCAATGTCAAACGGGTGTTGTCTCACAGGATCAGAATCGATCACAGCCCTCTTTTTGTCTGGAGGATGGCCGTGCCCCGGAAAATCGTGTATCCATGGGCCCGTAGCTCAGTCGGTCAGAGCAGGGCACTCATAATGCCCCGGTCCCAGGTTCGAGGCCTGGCGGGCCCACACCGGCCGCCGTCCAGGATCAGCCGGGACTTTCACTCCAGCCTGTTCGGATGTTTCGCATGACCGCCAGACCTTCGGCTCTTCCGGATGTTTCCCTTATTCAGGCCCTCGAGATGATCGATCAGAAACGCATGGCTGTCCAGGAACGATTGAAAGAAACACCCGCCCAGCGCGAAAGGCTCAACGCGGAAATATCCAAACTCGACCGTGCGCTCAAGGAAAAAGA
Source organism: uncultured bacterium (assembly GCA_964534765.1). Taxonomy (GTDB): domain Bacteria; phylum Lindowbacteria; class 2-12-FULL-62-27; order 2-12-FULL-62-27; family 2-12-FULL-62-27; genus CAZHRJ01. Next base: position 3,055 of record CAZHRJ010000134.1, on the reverse strand, counting down.
GCAGGCGCTGTCCGCCAAGGAAAAATCGATCTCAGCCGCTGAACTCGATCTCAAAACGTCCCAGGCCCAGGAAGGAGAAAAAAAGACCAAACTCAACAGCGTTAAAACTCAGAAAGAATACGACGCCATTAAATCGGAAATCGAATCGGCCCAGAGGGACCGCGACAAACTCGAAGAAAAAATTCTGCTCCTCATGGATGAAATCGCCGACCTCAAGAATCTGATCATCCGTGAACGCCAGGCCGGAACGGAAAAAAAGAAATCCATGGCCGCGGAACTTGACGCGCTCAAGTCAGACGAGCAGTCCATGCAGACCGAGGCCGGCGCGCTTGAGCAGGAGGCGGAGACGCAGATCAAGGCCCTTCCCGAAGACGTCCACCGGGAATACACCCGGCTTCGCGCTGTCCTTCCCACCGGACGAATCCTGGCCCAGCTTGTCTCCGCCGACGGCGAATTCGTCTGCAGCACGTGCAATTCCCCCGTGCCCCATCAGATCGTGATTGACATCAAGCGGTCCCAGGGACTGTACCACTGCACCATCTGTAAGCGCCTTCTGCATCCATAGCGCCGGCCTGGTTTTTGACTTGATGCCGGCTGTACTGTACTATTGAAAACGTCGATATAATGGAGTAGGGGTAGAGTGTCGAGCATCGATTCAAGGGAGACGGTGTATGGCGGACGAAAAAGACCCGGCTGAACGGGCGCTGGAAGATTTGCTGGCGGGGCTCAGCGCCCCGCAGACGCCGGCCAAGGCCAAACCTGAGGCTGAAAAGCCAAGTATGGCATCGTCCCGGGACATGATCGAGGAAAAGGCTGGCGAATTGGACGACATGGCCGCCAGCCTTCAGGAACTGCTCGGCTCGCCTCAAATTACCGAACAGATTGAAAAAAGTAAGGCCGAGGAAGTCGCGGCTCAGGAAGCGGAAGCCAAGACGGACATGGAGGATATGGAGTCCGCCCTGGCCTCGGCGCTCGCCGCGCCAACGCCGGGCGCGGCCGCCCAGTCTTTCGATGAAATCGAGGACACCTGGGAAGAACAGCCCGAGGCGGCGGCGACCTCATTAACCGAAGAGGTTTCCGCGCCCGCGGCGCCGGTGGACATGTCCACTCTCTATCAGGCCCCAGCGGCCCCGGCGGTGGAGGAAGTCGTCGTCATCGAGCCTGAAAAGCTCTCCGAGAGACGAAAGCGCTTTTATACCAAGACGGTTCTGGGTGTCGCCGCGGCGCTTTTGATTTCGTTTCTGTTCATCAACTATGGAATCAAACCCTCCCTGCGCTGGTACTATTACCACCAACTGACGGGCGCCCTGAAAGAAAAGAAATTCGGCGATGCCGAACAATACCTCATTACATCGGAAAGCCTCGGGATGACCAAGGAGCGATACATGGAGTTGTCCGACCTGTCGCTGTCCCAGCGCGACCTGCCGCGATCGCTCGGATTTGCCCGGAAAGCCTCCGGCATGGTGCTGAACTTCACTCCCGCGGTCAACCGGATTGCTCAGGTCTACGTCATGCAGGGCCGGATCGATGAGGCGGAGAACCAGGCGCGGGATAACCTCAGAATCGATCCGAACAACCTCCAGGCCTACGTTATCCTTGCCGACGCCCATTTCCGGAAACGCGAAGTCCAGAAGGCCCAGAAGGTGCTCAATGACGTGTTGGCCCGGGAGCGCTCTTACGTGCCGGCGCTGGAATTGCTCCGGGACATCTACATCGAACTCAAGAACTACAATCAGGCCCTGAGTCTCCAGACCCAGCTCACCAGCGTCAAAAAGGACATTCCGGAACCCCAGAGAAAACTCGATCTGGGCAAGATCTATTATTCCGCCAACCGATTCGCCGCCGCCAATGGTCTTCTCAAGGAGGCCTACGAGGCGGATCCTTCCCTCTGGGAGGCGGGATATTATCTGGCCAAAACCCAGATCGGGCTTGGCTATTACTATTTCGCCTCCGAACAGATCACCCGGACTCTCAAGGAAACGCCAAGTCCCACGATGGAAATGTACTACCTTCGCGCCCTGGCCAATTATCACCTCGGCAATTTGCGGACGACCATCGAAGAACTCCAGCGCATTCGCACCATTAATCCCAGGTACGCGCCGCTCTACGTCCTGATGGGTAAAATTTACGTCACCAACTACGGCGAATACGTCTCCGGCTTGAAATTCCTGGAAATAGCCAAGGAACTTGACTATTCCGACGACGATTTCCAGAAGACTCTCGGCATCGCCTATTTCCACGTCGGCCGCTACAGGGACGCCTACGAAGCCTGGTATCCGCTTCTGGCCCGGATCGACCCCCAGGATCCATTTTTGTTTCAAATATCGGCGTGTCTGATGCATTTGAAACAGATGGATCTGGCGCAGGCGGTGCTGTACAAAATGTGGACCGCGGGCAGCCGCTCGACAGCCATCTACAACAACCTCGGCGTCATCAACGAACTCCAGGGCAAACGCGACATGGCCCTGCGATTCTATTTCCAGGCGACCGAGCGGGCCATCACGCAGGGCCGGAAGGACAGCCTGGTTCCGAAGAGAAATTTCGACCGCCTGATCTCCGGCCGGCAGGATCTGGACATCAATGAGAGTCTGCTCCTGCGATCCTGAGTTGTGACCAGCGTTTGGATCGAACGGGTATTTAACCGCCTCTCGGCGGCCGGCCAGACCCTGGCGCTGACGGAAAGCGGCACCGGCGGGGAAGCCAGCGCGCTGTTCACGACTGTTCCCGGCGCGTCCCGTGTGTTTCGCGGCGGCCTGATCACCTACTCCAATGCCGCCCGTATCCAGATTCTCAAAGTCCCCAAGGAACTGCTTGACCAGAAAGGTCCGGTCAGCCCGGAGGCCGCGATCGCCATGGCCGTTGGCGCCCGCAAACGATTCGACGCCGATGTCGGGGCCGCCGTCACGGGTTTGGCCAGCCCCGGCGCGGGTGATGATACCCAGCCGATCGGCGCCCTCTGGATCGCCTGCGTCGACGCCCACCGGCAGGAAGCGGTGTCGGAACATCTAAACGGCGGCCGCGCGTCGGTGCGGTCGTCCGCCGTTCACTGCCTTTA
>CAZHRJ010000133.1:0-8191 GCA_964534765.1 uncultured bacterium | reverse complement strand
CACCCGGCTTGATTTTCGGACGATTTCCTCCTTTGTCTTCGGCAACGGCACCGCCTCGCAGACCAGAATCTCCAATTTCCCGGTACTTAACAGATACAATTCCCGGCTGGCCTCGCCTTGGACACAGATCACATCTCCCGCCTCAAACTTCATTTTCTCGGGTTTGGGGGACGCGGCCGCGGCCGGCTTCTCTGGATCAGGGCTCATCAAACCCGCTCCCCATTGGTCGCCCGGTCACTGGACAGGCGGTGAAGCAGCCGGTTACAGGCGTTGATATAGGCCTTTGCCGACGCCTCGATGATGTCCGTTGACGCGCCGCGGCCCTTGACAACTTCCCCCTTGAATTTGATTTTTACAGTGACTTCGCCCATGGCGTCCTTGCCCTTCGAAACCGCGCGCAGGCCGTAGTCGAGAAGCGATATGTCCATTCCCAGGATCAAATCGACGGCATTGTAAACGGCGTCGACCGGCCCGTCACCCCAGGCGGACTCCTGAAGCATCTTCTCGCCGCGTTTTAGGCGGATCGTCGACGTCGGGATGGTATGACTGCCGCTGGTCACGTGGACATACTCCAGAGTATAGATGGGCGACAGTTTCCCAGCCTCATCCTCGACGATGGCTTCCAGATCCTCATCGTAAATTTCCTTTTTCCGGTCCGCTATCTTCTTGAACCTGTCAAACGCCCTGTCGATTTCCACGTCATTCAAGCGGAATCCCATTTCATCCAGCCGGGTTTTGAACGCGTGCCTGCCGGAATGTTTACCGAGAACAAGGCTTGATTCCGACCAGCCGATGTCTTCAGGCCGCATGATTTCGTATGTTAATTTGTCCTTCAGGAGGCCGTCCTGGTGAATACCCGATTCATGGGCGAACGCGTTGTCGCCGACGATGGCCTTGTTGGGCTGGACGCGGATGCCGGTCAGGGTGGATACGAGACGGCTGGCGCGGAAAATTTCCTGAGTATGGACGCGGGTCTCGCACTGGAAGAGGTCCTTCCGGGTCTTCAACGTCATGACGATTTCCTCCAGAGACGCATTGCCGGCCCTCTCCCCGATGCCGTTGATGGTGCATTCGACCTGGCCCGCGCCGGCGAGGATGGCCGCGAGCGAATTGGCGACGGCGAGACCGAGATCATTGTGACAATGAACGCTGATCACCGCTTGATCGATCCGCGGAACGCTCTGCCGGATTCGCCGTATGAGATCCAGGAATTCCTGAGGAGTTGTGTACCCGACCGTATCGGGTATGTTGACGGTTGTGGCGCCCGCCTGAATAACGGCTGTCAGGACCTGAATCAAGTAATCCGGATCCGTCCGGCAGGCGTCTTCGCAGGAGAATTCGACATCGGATAGTTTCCGCCTGGCATAGGTGACCGCGTCAACCGCCATTTGAAGGATTTCATCCCGGCTTTTCCGAAACTTCTTCGCGATGTGAATATCGCTTGTGGCGATAAAGGTGTGGATCCTCGGGGAATCCGCAGACCGGACAGCCTCGTAACAGATGTCAATGTCCTTCGGGAGAGCGCGGGCCAGTCCGGCCACGCTCACTCCTTTGACCTCCCGGGCGATCGTGGACACCGCTTCAAAATCTCCCGGGCTGGAAATCGGGAATCCGCCTTCGATGATATCGACATGCAGTCGAGCCAGAGCATGGGCGACCTGAACCTTTTCTTCAACATTCAAACTGGCGCCGGGAGACTGCTCGCCGTCCCTTAGCGTTGTGTCGAAAATCCGAATGGTGCGACTCATGACCGATCCTCCACTCTTCCCTCATATCGACCGGCCTGCCGGCCCAATTTCAATCCTCTGAAATAGGCCAGCTGGATCACAAGACCGGAGATCAAATAGAGAAAGAAAAAAGACGTAAACGCCACATAGAATTTGGAGACAAAGATGAAGATAAAAAAAACGGCCGCGATTAAAAACCGGGCCGGGACCCGTCCCTCCCAGCGCAGATTCTTGAAACTCGGATAGCGGACACTGGATACCATGAGAAACGCGAGCAGGATACAAACCCATGGGGCGACAATTCCGGCGTGGGTTTCGCCGGGGAAGATTCGTTCATCCAGCAAAATGAGCGAGACCGGCCCGGCGGCGGCCGCCGGAGTGGGGAGGCCGTTGAAATAGGCCGTGGTGGTGGTTGTGTCATGCGCGTTGAATCTGGCCAGCCGAATGGCCCCGCAGGCAACGTAAACGAACGCGCAGACCCATCCAATCGTCGGAATTTCCATGAGCCACTTATGGTAAATCAGAATCGCCGGCGCGACGCAGAAGGTGACCAGGTCGGCCAGGGAATCAAATTCGACCCCGAACTCGCTGGTCGTTCCCGTCATCCGGGCGATCCGGCCGTCGAGGGCGTCGGCCACGAAAGCGGCGATGATGGCCAGGCACGCCTGATGGTACTCGGACTGGAGCGTCAGAACGACGGCGTAGAACCCGCAGAGGAGATTGGTAAGGGTGAGAAGACTCGGAAGGAGGTAAACTCCCCGCCGGATCGAGAATCGGTGACGCCAGGGTTTGGGTTCATCCATCATGGGACCTGCGCCAGCACGGTCTTCGCCGCCCGGACATGCTGGCCGGCGTTGACCCGCACAGTGGCCTCCGCAGGGAGATAAAGATCCATCCTGGACCCGAACTGAATCAGTCCGTACCGGTGTCCCCGCCGGACCTCATCGCCAACGGAGACATCACAGATAATCCGCCGCGCCAGCCACCCGGCGACTTGAATAGCCAGGCATTTTTTTCCGTCGGCCCGCTCGATGCCGATGATCATGCGCTCATTTTGAAGCCGGGCCTCGGGTCGATCCGCCTTGAAAAAGGTTCCCCGCCGATAGTCGGCATAGCGGATCATGCCGTCCACCGGCGCCGTGTTGACGTGAACATCCAGTGGCGTCATGAAAATACTGATGCGCCGGGCCGCCGCCTTTAGAAAAGCCGGCTCATTCTCCTCGACCACCTCGATCACAAATCCACCCGCGGGCGAAAGAATGTCTTCAGGGCGAAGAGTCGCCGGCGGACCCGCCGGCCGACGGAAAAAAACGACGAGGGTTATCAGACAGAGCAGGCATGCCAGAGAGACCCAGTGGATCCCGAGCCCGGCAAACCCTCCGGCCGCGGCAACCGCCGCCGGCAGAATGAACTTCCAACCCTCGCGAACAACCATATTCAGACCCTGCGACTTTCCGAGGTCAGTCCTCTCCTGTTTCCGTTCTGCGCCGCCGGATCCAGGACATCATGGATCGGACGTTTTCGCCGACTTTTTCGATGGGATGAGCCTTGTGGCGCGCCCGCATGGAATTGAACATGGGCCGCCCGACTTCATTTTCCAGAAGCCATTCGCGGGCGAATTGGCCGATCTGGATCTCATCCAAAATCTTCCTCATTTCCGCCCTGGTTTCCTGGGTGACAATTCGCGGCCCGCGCGTGTAGTCTCCGAACTCGGCGGTGTCAGAACAGGAGTAGCGCATCCAGCCGATCCCTCCCTCCTGGATCATGTCGACGATCAATTTCAATTCGTGACACGCTTCAAAATACGCCACCTCCGGCTGATAGCCGGCCTCCACCAGCGTCTCAAACGCGGCCTGAATGAGATGAGAGACACCCCCACAGAGGATGACCTGTTCCCCGAACAGGTCCGTTTCGCATTCCTCCGTGAATGTGGTCCAGATGGCTCCGGCCCGGGTGGACCCGATTCCCTTGGCGATGGCCAGCGCAATTTGCTTCGCGTTTCCGCTGGCGTCCTGCTGAACAGCCAGCAGGCACGGCACCCCTTTGCCTTCCTTGTACATGGATCGAAGGGTGTGCCCCGGCGCTTTGGGAGCGACCAGAATCACATCCATATCCTTGGGGGGAACGACCCGAAAGAAACGGATATTGAATCCGTGTGAGAATACCAGGACGGATTTGGGTTTGGCATGGGGCAGAATATCGCGTTCGAAGATCGATTTCTGTTTTTCGTCCGGTGCCAACAGCAGGAAAATATCCGCCTCCTTGGCGGCATCCGCGGCCGTCTTGACGGTAAATCCCGCCTTGGTCGCGTTTTCCCAGGAAGGACTGCCGGGTTTGGAAGCGGCGACGATCACGGGCAGGCCGCTGTCCCGGAGATTCTGGGACTGGGCATGCCCCTGGGATCCATATCCGATGATGGCAATTTTGCGGCCGTTCAAATACTTCAAATCCGCATCCTTGTCGTAGCAAATCTCAGCCATTGAGTGTTAACTCCTTTCAATTCGTGTCGCGCATTCCGGAACGGCCCCGGTGTTTGACGCCTGAGGCCCTCCTCGATCAATTCTCATGGAGAAGCGTGGACCGGGACAAACACAGCGGCCGGCCCGATCCGCGAGGTTGATTACAACGTATTGATTCCAACCGCCGCCGTGGCGCCCACCGTGGCCGCTTGTGTGATGGACCCTCTGGACAGGGCCACAGATCCCGTCCTGGCCAGTTCCTTGATGCCGTACGGTTTCAAAATACCGATCAGGGCCTCGACCTTTCCGACCTCCCCGGCCAATTCGAGGATAATTTCTTTGGCGGTCATATCCATGATCTTCGCCCCAAACACGTTGGCGATTTGGAGGATCTCCAACCGCTTGGCCGGCGGCGCTTCGACCTTGACCAGCGCCAGCTCCCGTTCGACATACCGCCCTTCCGCCAGATCCGTCACCTTGATGGTTTCAACCAGTCGCCGGAGCTGTTTGATGATCTGTTCGATCACCGGATCATCCCCATGAACAACGATGATCATACGGGAGATTTTGGGATCCTCTGTTTCACCTACGGTCAGGCTGTCAATATTGAATCCCCGGGCGGAAATCAAACCTGAAATCCGGGCTAAAACACCGAACTTGTTCTGGACCAAAATCGAAATAACGTGACGCATTCGAATCTCCCTTCAGGCGCGAAGCCCCCCACCTAAACCCTAGGATTTATCATCGTTCTAAATCAAGCGTCAATGAAAGGATACCGATAAGATAAGCAGGTTCTCCGCGTGGGGAATCTGTCCGCAGTGAAACTTGAAGAGGTGTCCGGCGTTGAAGATCTACTCGACGTTTCGAGAAGGACAAAAACATAATCCTTCAGGCCGGGTGAAACCGATCCGGGCAATGTTGAAGGCCTTTTGTCGTCATCGGAGACCCCGGACTGGCGGGCGTGGTTTGGGAAAAATGAAGCTGGCTCTTGGCGTCGTCGGGGTGGTCGTCATCATTTTCACGCTGGTGGCAAAACTGAATCGCCTGTCGTTTGCGTATCCCCCGCCACTGGGTGAGGGATTACTGATGAAGCCGGTTGCGCTGTCGAGATTCCAAAGTGTTCCGATGACGGATCCGTATGAATTTGAGCCGGACAGCATGGATCGCATAGAGGATGTCGTCGAGGAGCTGAAGCCGGCTGTTGCGGCGCTGACGCGCAACGAGTTGAGACAAACCAGATACAAAATACGTCCCGGGGACAGCCTGTGGGAGATTGCCCGAAAAAACGGTATACGGACGGGGACGCTGCTCTGGACAAATTCCAGTCTGCTGAGGGACGCCAAGAAACTGCCCGTGGGCAGGGAAGTGCTGATCCCAAACATGGATGTCATCGAAGTACGGCTCAAGCCGGGGGAGACCATCTGGGCATTGGCCAAACGGTTTTCGGTCAATCTGGATGATATTCTGAAATTCAATAGGGTGAAGGAAATTTCGAAGATGAAGCCTGGAGACAGGGTGTATGTGCCGAACCCGAATTATGAAATGCAGGACATGCAGAGGATGCGGCGGCTGCAGGTACAGAAGGTCGATGGATTTTTGTGGCCGTCGTCGTACCGGGCGGTGAATTCCGAGTTCGGGTTCCGGATGCATCCGATACACCGCCGGCGCATTTTTCATGAGGGGATTGACATCGGCGGCGGCCGCGGCACGACGGTCTTCGCGTCCGCGGATGGAAGCGTCAGTTTTGTGGGATGGATGCGCGGATACGGCAAGATCATTGTGGTCCGGCATAAGGGCGGGCTGACCAGCCGGTATGCGCATCTGTCAAGCACCCGGGTGGGCCGCGGGCAGCGGGTCGAGCAGGGTCAGATCATCGGAGCAGTCGGCGCGACCGGCCTGGCCACAGGTCCGAATCTTCATTTTGAAATTCGAAGGAACGGGTTGCCGGTAGATCCAATCGCCTACCTGAGAAGAAAATAATCTTCCTCCCGGCGCGTCTTTCGCGCCGCTCCCTCAATTCATTTCATTCAGACCAGGGTTGGCTTGCTTCCATCTCATGGCGGGTCCCAAAAAAAAGAGAGCTCGGAATTGAAACGCCGGCCCAAGCTCTCAGAAAAACGACTTACGGGATATGATGGTATGGATGATATCAAAATGAACCGCCGAGGCGGCTGTTCGTTGCCCCTGCAATTCCCTAGAAGATTCTCTTATTTGAGAAGCAAATTCGCGATCTTTTCTGCGATATTGTCCAGGACTTCCGGCGTCAAATAGTTGCCTCCCAGGATCCTTTCCTTGGCGGCCTCGACTTTTTCCTTCCGGATCGCCTCAGGCACGGAGCGCACAAGATCCACTGACTGCGTTACCTTGGATGCCTCACGCGCCTTCCCGCTGATCTCCACAGAGTCCGGGGATTTGGCGCTCTCAGCCGCTTCAGCGCGCTTCTCGCTGTCCCGCTTCTTGATTTGCTGTGCTTTCTGGACTTCCTGTCCGCCAAAAATTGGCTCCACAACCATGTGCGTAACCTCCTCTATTCCCCTCTATCGGCCGCCCATCCTTAAAACTTTAATAAAAAAATTCACCTGACCCGTCCGCGCCGGTACCGCCCACTTTTGATTATATCTTGTCCACCAAGCGGTTATCCTACGTTTTCCGAAGTTTGGACCGGATCTCCTCCGAAACCACCTTAGGATCAGCCTGCCCCTTGGTTTTTTTCATTACCTGGCCGACCAGGAATCCGATAGCGTTTTGCTTGCCTGCATCCAGATCCGCAATGGCCTTGGGATTCTCCGATATGACTTCCTGAATCGCCGTAGACAGGGCGCCCCTGTCGGAAATCAATTGCACGTTCTGCTCGCGAATGATCGTCTCGGCGTCCTTACCGGTTTGGAACATCGAAACGAACACATCCTTGGCTATTTTACCACTGATTTTTCCACTGGTCACTAATTTCAGTAAATCGGCCAGTTGCCGGGGTTGGATCGGCGATCGGTCCGCGGCCAATCCTGAAATTTTCAAGTCACGCAAAAGCTCGGTCATGATAAAATTTGACGCCTTCTTGGGATCGATTCCGCAACGGACAACAGCCTCGAAATAATCCGCCGTCGACACCTCCGCTGTGAGGACCTCGGCGTCATACGGCGGAAGACCGTGCTCTGATTGAAACCGGCTCCGCCGGGCCGCCGGCAATTCGGGGAGAGCATCGCGGACGGTCCGGATGGCGTCCGGCGCCATGGTGAACGCCGGCAAGTCCGGTTCAGGAAAATATCTGTAATCGTGCGCCTCTTCCTTGCTGCGCTGGGTATAGGACGTGTTCCCGGCTGCGTCGTAGCCCCGGGTCTCCTGGACGATTTTTCCACCGGCTGCGAGGACGTCTGTTTGCCGCTCAATTTCTCCCTCTATGGCTCTTTCGACAAATTTGAATGAATTCAGATTCTTCAATTCCGCTCTCTTACCCAGCGTCGATTCCCCCTTCGGCCGGATGGATACGTTGGCGTCGCATCTGAGGGATCCCTTTTCCATGTCACAATCCGAGACGCCGATATATCGCAGGATCTGTTTGAGCGCATCCAGATAGACGTGCGCCTCCTGCGCGCTGCGCAGATCCGGCCTGCCGACGATTTCGATCAGAGGGACGCCGGCGCGGTTGTAATCCACGAAGCTGGTACCCGCGGGCACGCCGTGTCCGGGTTCGGCATGAACCAGTTTGCCGGCGTCTTCCTCCATGTGTACCCGTTCGATCCCGATCCGTTTGACGCCATTGGGATGGCCGGGAATATCTAGGAAACCGTCCAGGGCCAGGGGCAGATCGTATTGCGAAATCTGATAGGCTTTCGGCAAATCGGGATAGAAATAATTTTTTCGGTCGAATTTGTAGAATGGGGCGATTTGACAATTGAGGGCGATGGCGGCGCGCATGCCCAGAATGACCGCCTGTCGATTCAGTACCGGCAGGACACCGGGCAGGCCCAGACAGACCGGGCAGGTGTTTTGGTTGGGTTCCTGACC
>CAZHRJ010000132.1:0-8195 GCA_964534765.1 uncultured bacterium | reverse complement strand
TAATGTTTGTAGATCTGAATTATCGTGAAGGCGCCGCGGCGCTCCACGCCTCCAGCGGCCACTCCGGCTGTATCAGAGGCGAGAAATCACCTTTCGGGACGCCGACCGGAAACGTCAGGAACTCAATCACCCCGGCGCCGGAACGCTGAATCGTGCGATACAAACCCGTGAACACGCCGCGCGGGCCGTCGTTTCGGATCCCTCCGAAAAATTCGACCCACCCGAGAGCCCCGTTTGCCACACCCCGGCGGATCTTCATCTCGACCTGCGGCTCAATCGCATGCGCGGGGATGGATCCAAATCCAATCCACACCGAAACCAATAACAGAATGCTTACTCGGAACTTCATACGGACATGCCTCCTCATTTGCTCCCGCCAGACGGAACAGGAATTCGCTCCGCCTCCGCGAGCTGCGCCGCCGAGGCCCTCCGCCTCCGAAAAAACGGCAAGTACAAAACAAATCCCGAAATCGTCGCCGCAAGAGCCAACCCTCCCATCACCATCGTCGGGACGTTGCCGGAGATGCTCCGATCGAGATATCCGAAGACATGGAGCGTCCAGAAAAGGTCCGTGACGGTCTTGTGGACGTTGCGCCGCCGGATGATGTGGCCGGTGTTCGCCGAGACATAAACGCGCGTGCCTTTCCAATTGGAAAAATTCACGCGATACACCGGCAGTTCGCCGTGGTAGTCGTAGCCCTTCTGGTACTTCTTGCTGATCCATTCGACTCCCGTGACTTCTCCCGCGCCCGTAAAATCCGCGAGAGCGACGGCAATCGCCTCGGTCTCGGTCAGCATCGGAAGGACTTCTCCGTTTTCGGCGCTGACCACCGCCGAAATATCCGTGTCCTCGCGCACCACGTAGACCGGCTTCCCCGTCAAGCCGTGCGTGACCAGTTCGGCCTTCTCGATCACGGCCGGCCGGCCCCATTTTTCCTGAAGGATGTCCGGCAGACGGGCGGGGGCGACCTGCGCCGTCGAGAAGGCCACCGGCGCCGGATTCATCATCCGGCTCTCATGTTCGCCGTTGATGTTCTTTCCACCGAATAGAAACGTGAACGCGACGCCGCTGACGATCCAGAAGAGAAGCTGAACGCCGATGATGAGGCTGACCCAGAAGTGGATCTTGCCCCAGTTGATCGTCCGGCCGTTGAACGTCATGGCGTATGCCTTACGGCCGCATCAGTTCGAGAGCGGACTGCACGTCCTCGACTGCCTTCACGACGTTCCACGACACTGTCGTGATGTGCTTGCCGGGAATGGCATAGATCCTCCCAGCCGCCGCTGCGGCGATGACTTGATAGTCGGGACTCCGAAAGAGCGCCAAGGTCTCATCCTTGGCTTTATCCGAGTCCTCGCCGATCAAAATGACATCCGGATTCAAATTTGCGATCAATTTGGGCGTGGCTTTCACGTTTCCCTCAATCCCGAACTCCGCCGCCGCGTCGACAAGCCCTGCGGCTTTGACGACATCCGACGGAACGGTCAGCGCGCCTGAAATCCGGCCTTCCGAAAAATAGATGGCGCGAATGGGCTTCGGCCACTTTTTCTGCCGCGCCGTTTTCAGCGTGCTCTCCCATTCGGCGAGAATTTTAGCCACCTTGTCTTCCTCGCCGGTGAGGCGGCCGAGCGTGATGAGGTTTTCGCGCAGGGCCTTGATGCTGTGAAATTCAGAAAACTGATACACCGGCAGGCCGGCGGCGATCAACGGATCGGCAAGCTCCTTCGTGTAGGTCGCCGCCAGCACGAGGTCGGGATTCAGTTCCTTCACCTTCTCCCAGTTCTTCTCGATCATCACGACACCGCCCGGCGCGGCGCGATTCGCCACGTTTGAGATGTCATCCATCCGCGAAACGGCGGTCATGGCGACGAGGCGCCTCGGATCAATCAGGTCCATGAGATTCTCGTCGGTGCCCAGCGTGAGTGACGCGATCCGCATGGGCTTCGCGGCCAGCTTGACGGTGTGCCCCTTGGCGTCCGTCAGCGTCCGCGGGAACGGCGGCTCCTCCGGCGTCACGTGCTTCTTCCCGATCGCAAGCGTCAACGTCGCGTAGTGCCGGATCTCGGCGTAGGCCTTGCCATCAAATTCACCCTTTTTCTTTTCCGTGTGCCGCGCCCGAACGCCGTAGATGCCCGATTTGTGAAACTTGAGTTCCACCATCCCGTCGGCATCCGTCAGAAATGTGTCGCCATGTTCATCCATCGCCATTTCCATGTGCCGTTCGCCTTCGGGCACCTGCATCGCGACTTCCGACCCGGCCAGAGGCTCGCCCTTATACAACACTTTGAACCGCGTCGAATTTCCAGAAAACATCGGCACGATCTGCATGGTCAACTTGTCCCACGGCGCGGCCGACAGAGCATCCCGGTCCGGATTCCACAGAATCGTATGCGGATGGTAATAGAGGAGCCGAGCAACATCCGTTGCTTTTCGCACGGTCGTCACTCCATATATAGATGTGCCGCCCGCCATTCGTGGTCCCTTCCCAGGCACGTTCACGTCAAACCGCCGGTTCGCCCGTTTCCAAGCCAACGGCGCGGCCTTACCCGCCGCGTCCCGGCTGGAAAGCTCCGTGCGGGTAACCTTGTCCATGAGAGCCGAAGAATCATCCGGCGCGAGGTTGTCGCTGAAGATCACCATCGCCTTCGGCCCCTGCGCTTTTTCGGGGACCAGCCAGACCATGTGAGCCCAGCCAGCGGAAGCCGCGAACATGACGGTGACGACCGCCACGGCCGTTTTTGATATCGTCTTTAGAATTATCATTGGCACATCTCCTTATTTAAAATGTATCCGAACGGTGTCGGATCAGGTCCTCCACGTGTAGGTCAGCCAGTAATTCCGCGGAATGTACGAAAACCCTGTCGTTTCATAGTTGACTTCGTCAAACGCATTCATAATTTTGAAACTCCACTCCGCATGCTTGGTCTGCTTGTAATTGAAAATAAAATCGGTGATGACGGCCTGGGCGAGTTTTTCCCTCGCCGTGTTCACGTTCCAACGCTTGCCGACGAACCGAACAGTCGACAGGGCGTCGAAACGGTCGCTCAAGGCCCATCGAAGCGTCCCGGTCGCCTTTTTATCCGGCCGGCGCGTGAACTCCGGCTGGACTTGGAACGAAGTGTCCTTGATGTTGGACTGCATGAACGACGCATTGAAGTTCAGGGAGAGCTTGGATGAAAAGTCGTAGTTGCCTTCGATTTCGAATCCATGGCTCGACGACGTGCCTGCGTTCAGATTGGGTCCCACGGAAACTCCGCCTGAAATCTGCCGGACAATCAGTTCCTTGTAGAACGTTGCCCAATAGGTCACGTCCAGCCGCAACTTGTCGTCCGGCGATCGATATTCCACACCGGCATCCCATCCCTTTGTCCTTTCCGGTTTCAGATTGGAATTGGTCGTGACGCTACCGGTCAATGCGATATCGTTGATGGAGGGCTTTCGAAATCCCGTTCCGTAGGAGGAGTGAAAGCGGTATTCATCGCCAATCGGCCGGGACACACTGGCGCGGAACGTCCGAGCTTTCAACGGCGTCAGGTACGAATAGCCGCTGTCGGTGCGGATGTTATCCACACGGCCGCCGATCGTCCACGTCCAGTCCTTCCACTCGAAAAAATCCTGTCCGTACAAGGACGATTCGCGGACCAGTCGGCCGAACGGCACCGTGCGGCGGACGCTTTTGCCGTTCTGGGATTCTCCGCCCAAACCAAGTGTGAGCGTGTGCGCGCCGACGCGGTAGTTGTGCTGGAAGTCGGCTGTGCGGACGAATGAGAGAATGTGGAAATTGCCAGCGGAGGCGGCGGTCGTGCCAAACTGCTTGCCGTCGTTTTTTTCGAAACCGTATCCGAGAGCGATTTTCCAATCGTAATGTTCGTTGACCACCTTCGATATCTGCACGTTCGAGTTCAGAGAGTCCTTCCATGAGAAGCGGGCGTTTGTATCGGCCGCGCCCTGGCCGCCGGCGGTGACTGGGAAGGCGCCCGCATCGATTTCGGTCACGGCATCCGTGTAATTGATTGACATGTCCACATCGAACTTGGGCAGAGGATAAGAAAACGCGGCCGAAAAACTCTTGGCTTCATTCATGTCATCTTCGAACGTGAGCGATGGATCGGCGAACTGGTCAGCCGCCGACAGGCCGCCGCTGCGCTCGTACTGGGAACTCAGGGCATACCGCAACTTTCCCAGCATTCCCCGATAGCCGAGTGAAGACCGGATCGTCTGCCATGACCCATATCCAGACGAAAAGTTCACCTCGGGTGTCTTCGTTCCACGCTTGGTGATAATGTTGATGACGCCGCCAATGGCGTTCGACCCGTAAAGGGTGCTCATGTTTCCGCGCACGACTTCGATTCGCTCGATGTTGGAAGTCGGAAGATTCGTGAGATCGGGGGCGTCCGACGTGGCGCTGGTGAAAGGAACGCCGTCGATGAGGATCATGGTCTGGTTGGAGTTTGCGCCCCGAAGCTGGACGCTCGTCGACTTGCCGGGCCCGCCAAAGGACAGAAGGTCCATCCCCACGGACTGCCGCAAAACATCCTGCACCCGCGTCTGACCCTTCTCTTCCATCTCCCTGGATGTAATCACCGTGACGGCGCTGCCCATCTTGTCGAGGGAGACCGGAATACGCGAGGCGCTGACGACGACTTCGGAAAGCCGCTCGACCGGTTTCTCGCCGGAATCCTTGGATTCTGCAGCCACGGCATACGGCATGGGGAACCCGGTTACAGTTATCAGAACAAGTGCAACGGATATTCGATTCATTTTCAACACGCTGGACACACCTGCCTTTCAGTAGCAAATGATTTTTGACTGACATTGCAAATAAGTTGCAATCTTACAAAGCCTGTGGTACATTGTCAAGCGGGTGATTTAAAAATATTAAAAATATAGAAACGGGGTGTATATGCATGCTGGAGATCTTCCAACGCGGCGGCCCGATCATGTGGCCGATTTTATTGACGTCGATCGTGGCGCTGACGGTGACGATCGAGCGGCTGATATTCATTTACAGGGAAAAACGCAAACGCAGTCTTTCAACCGTGGAAGAAATTCTGTCGCGGGCGGAGGAAGGCGAGATGGAGGCCGCCATCGCCGCCGGCAAAACCAGCGAGGATTTTGTCGCCCGGACCCTGATCTATGCCCTGACCCACAGGGAGACGGCTTTAAGCAACGCCCTCCTTCGCGCGGCCAATCGGGAGTTGAAACGATTCGGCAGGGGACTTGCGGTGTTGGACACGATCATCACACTCGCGCCTCTTTTGGGGCTTCTCGGCACCGTCACAGGCATGATCAACGCCTTTGGAATGCTCAAGGGCGAGGAATTGAGCGCGCCGACCGCCATCACCGGCGGCGTGGCCGAAGCCCTCATCGCCACCGCGTTTGGGCTTGGCATAGCCATCACCGCTCTGATTCCTTTCAATTATTTAAACGCGCGGCTTGAAGACGCCAGACACGAGATCGAAGACTCCGCCTCTCACCTGGAGCTTCTGCTGCTCAGAAAATCCAAGCCCAAGACATTCATCGGCAAGGTGGCCGACAAGATCGCCGAGAAGGTCGGATAATGAGAATCCCCTCCGTCCGTCGGCGCGCGCGGATCGAGATCATCCCCCTGATCGACATCATCTTTTTCCTCCTGGCCACCTTCGTCATGGTCTCGACATCGATGATCAAGAATCTCGGCATCACCGTCCAGCTGCCCGTGGCATCGACCAGCGCACCGCAAGACAGAAAAGACTATGCGCAGATCACAATCACCGCCGCCGGCGACATCTATTATAATAAGGAGAGCGTATCGCAGGAACAGTTGACCGAGCGCCTGCGCCGGCTCAAATCGGCGAACGAAAATCCGAAGGTCTTTATCAATGCGGACGAGCGGGCGGAGTTCGGCCGGGCGATCGCCGTGCTGGATGAATCAAGAAAACTCGGCATCACTCGGGTTGCGATCGAAACCCGCAAGCCATCCAAATCATGAAACGCGACACGCGATACGGGCTTTGCATGTCTCTCGGAATTCACACCCTCGCCCTCTACGGATTTGGCGCGGCGTTCATTCAGGGACCGGAGTTCAGCATGGACATCGGCGGGAACAACATCGAAGTCGATCTGGTCGCGGCGCCCGCGCCTTTGACCCCGGCTCCCATGGTCGCGCTGAAACTTCCGGAACCGGAAATCAAAAAAGAGGAAATTCCGCCGCCGCCCAAGCCCGATGACATGGTGAGTCCGGTAACAGAGGAAGTCAAAGAAATCGCGTATCAACCCGCGCCGCCAAGTGCGGCTCCACCGATCCTGACCTCCGCGACGGGGACCGGCGACGGCAGTTCTCCCATCGCGGGCAACGACGCCACCACGATGGTGAGCGATGGCGGCGGACTGACGGAGGCCAAGCCCGGCTATTTAAAAAATCCGGCGCCGGTGTATCCGGAGCGCGCCCGCCAGATGGGCCAGGAGGGCCAAGTGGTCTTGAGAGTGTCCGTGACCGCCGACGGCCTGCCGGAGCAGATTGACATTCGCCAAAGCTCCGGGTTTCCGATGCTCGACGGCGCCGCCGTCAAGACACTCCGGCGGTGGAAATTCCGTCCCGCCCGAATCGGCGGAATCACCGTCGCCGCCGAGGTCGACGTCCCGATTCGATTCAAGCTGAACTGACAGTGTGTCAACTGCCGGCCTGAACAATCACCGCAATCTGTAACCCCTCGATAGAAGGGATTCACCATTTTCAAGCGCGACAATCTCGTAATAATGTCGGCGGCATGGGCATGGATCATGATCCGGTTTCGCGCGTTACGGCGCGGGCATTCCCAGGGCGGCGGGGGCCGCTACGCCACTCATTGTTTGAGTACATTTACTCAATGATTGAGAAAAAATTGACACGACAGTCCGGATGGGATATGTTCAGGACATGAGGCGGAAAGCGTTTGAGCGGAATTGGGTCGCGGATTTTTTGGCGGTACTGCTTCGTCGCCGGGAATTTTTGCACGTTCTCATCGGCGCGCGGCAGACGGGGAAAACCACGGCGGCGGAGCAGGTGATCGGCAAGTGGCGGGGACCCGTCATCAGCGGATCGGCCGACATGCCGCTGATGCCCGGGCCCGAATGGGTCGAAACACAGTGGTTCCGGGCCCGGCAAGCCGCGAGGCCTCCGAACCGCCGGCCGGTACTGCTGGTCCTCGATGAGGTTCAGAAAGTTCGGGGGTGGAGCGAGTCGGTCAAGCGGTTGTGGGACGAGGACAGCCGGAGCCGGACATCCATCCGCGTCCTTTTGCTCGGATCGTCGTCTCTACTCGTTCAAAAGGGATTGACGGAGAGCCTCGCCGGCCGCTTTTTTCTTCATCGGTCCGCTCACTGGTCACATCCGGAATGCCGGGCGGCGTTCGGCTGGTCGCTCGACGAGTGGATTTTTTATGGAGGTTATCCCGGCGCGGCCCGGCTGTTGCCGGATGAGGAGTCATGGCGAAGATACGTGGCCGATGCGCTCGTCGAGACGGCGATCGCGCGGGACGTTCTGCAGATGCAGACCGTGGCCAAACCGGGGCTTCTGCGCAATCTCTTCGGATTGTCCAGCCAGAACCCCGCCCGGATTTTGTCCTACAATAAAATGCTGGGGACCTTGCAGGACGCCGGAAACACCGTGACGCTCGCCCATTATTTGAAACTCCTGGGCGCGGCGTTTCTGGTCTCCGGACTCGACCGCGTTTCGGGCCGCAAACGCATGAGAGCGTCCAGCCCGAAAATCGTCCTGTGGAACAACGCGCTCGTCACGGCGATGTCGGGCATGACTTATCGGGAGACCCGGGCAGACCCGGCGGCGTGGGGATGGCTGGTTGAGAATGCGGCCGGGGCTCATCTCTTGAACGCTCTGCACACCCCAAGATTCTCGGTGGGTTACTGGCGCGATGGAAATGACGAAATCGATTACGTCGTATCGGCCGGAAAAAAAATGACGGGCATCGAAATCAAAAGTGGCCGCCCGGGCCGTCTCTCCGGCATGGAATCATTCCGCCGCCGGTTCCCCGCCGCCCGCACTCTACTCGTAGGCTCCGGAGGAATCAGCCTCGAAGAATTCTTCCACGCCAACCCGATGGATTTTCTTGATTTCAACAGACATGGCTGATCTGCCGGGCCGGCTTCGCGTTGTTCCCCGGCGTGTCGCGGAACCGCTCCTTATCGGCCTCCTGATCCTCGGATTTTCGCCGCC
>CAZHRJ010000131.1:0-8226 GCA_964534765.1 uncultured bacterium | reverse complement strand
AGAAAGGGCCCAGATGAGTCCCGAAGGCGCCGCCGTAACAGAATAGATCGAGCATCCGTCCGGGGTGTCCGCTTCGCTCGGCCGGTTGCGGGCAGAATTCGGCGAGGAGTTGGATGTTCCGGCGCTGGTCCAGATACCATCCGGTCTTGTGGCCCTCCCGGATCGGCGCCCGATACTGCCGGCCCCAGGAGTGAATGTCCGTGACGTACCGATCGGGATCCGGTATCCGGCCGAACACGATCTCGATTCGATCCGCCAATCCCTCGTCTTTTCTTCCCACGCTTTTTTCCACCAGCGCCGGCTCGGAAAAAACCGACCGGATGGCGTCCACAATCTGCCCGCGAATCCGTTCCACGCCCTCCGACAGCAGCTGAAGAACCAGCGTGCCGGCATATTTGTCCAGAATGATCCCCGGCAAAAAATCTCCCTCGCTGTTCACATAACGCACCGCGTCGGTCTTCTCCATAAGAGGCGCCCGGCGATGCCGAGCGGTGGC
Source organism: uncultured bacterium (assembly GCA_964534765.1). Taxonomy (GTDB): domain Bacteria; phylum Lindowbacteria; class 2-12-FULL-62-27; order 2-12-FULL-62-27; family 2-12-FULL-62-27; genus CAZHRJ01. The sequence goes on along the minus strand of CAZHRJ010000131.1, from coordinate 7,730 downwards.
GAGCCTGTCGCGCAGGACGGTTGAGACGTCCGGCAATTCCGCTCCGAATCCCCATAGCCGGACCCGGATTTGTGATTGAGAAGAGTAGTGCCCGAACCCGAGAACGCTGCCCGCGGCGTCCCGGACCTGAACCCATGGCCCGGAGATAGTCCCGGTGTCTTCGGAGGCGCGCTCCGCGTCGATCGCGCCGGAAAAGATCCACGGATGGCGCCGGAGAACCGATTTTTCGCGGCCCTTTTTTAAACGCAGAATAATCGGCGCGGGTCGGACCTTATTTCCGAAGATCCGTGACGGCGCCTTCGGAGGCGGACGAGACAAGCTGCGCGTATTTGGCCATGACGCCGCTGGTGTATGCCGGCTTCGGTTTTTTCCATCTGGCCAGGCGCTTTTTGAGTTCCGCGGCCGAAAGGTCCACGTCGATCCGCCGGCGGGGAATGTCGATGACGATGGCATCTCCGGATTTGAGCGCGGCGATCGGCCCGCGCATGACGGCCTCCGGGGCGACGTGGCCGATCATGAGGCCGTGAGTCGCGCCGCTGAACCGGCCGTCGGTCACCAGCGCGACCTTGTCGCCCAGTCCCGCGCCAACGAGCGCGGCCGTGACCTGCAGCATCTCGCGCATGCCGGGCCCGCCGGCCGGCCCTTCGTAGCGGATGACGATGACGTCGCCGGCACGAATCCGGTTTTTCTTGACGGCGTCAAACGCCGACTCCTCGCCGTCAAATACCCGCGCCGGACCTCGAAAGGTCGGCTGACCGGCGGAACGACCGTTCCGCCGGATCTGTTCGGCCGAAAAATGTCCGGCGACTTTGAGAACGCACCCTTCCGGCGCGAGATTCCCCCGAAGAATCACCAGCCCGCCCACAGGGCTGATCGGATCGGACACCATGTGGACCACATCCCGTTCGGACGATTTGACCACGGCATTGGCGAGCGCGTCGGCCATGGTCTGGGCGGTCGCGGTCATGGGTTCGCCGTGAAGAAGTCCGGCCTCGTGGAGCCGTTTCAAGACGAGTGGAATCCCGCCGACCTCGTGCAGATCGGTCGCCACGTATTTTCCCCATGGTTTGAGATCGGCCAGGAGCGGGGTGCGGGCGCTGAGGCGGTCAAAATCCTCCATCTGAAGTTTGATGCCCGCGGTCCGGGCGATGGCCAGAAGATGAAGGACACCATTGGTGGATCCGCCGGTCGCGACGAGCGCGCGGATGGCGTTTTCGATGGAGGCCCGTGTGATGATTTTGTCCGGCCGGATGTTTTTTCGGAGCAGTTCCATCACCATGTGCCCCGCGTGCCGCGCGGCCGTCTCCTTGAGCGGATCCATTGCGGGAATACTGTTGAGTCCCAGCGGAGAAATACCGATGGCCTCCATGCAGGTCGACATGGTATTGGCGGTGAACTGCCCGCCGCAGGCTCCGGGTCCCGGACAGGCGACATTTTCGATTTCTGTGAGATCTTTTTCGCTGATCCGGCCCGCATTGAATGCTCCGATGCATTCGTACACGTCCTGGATCGTCACCGTTTTTCCCCTCCATTGGCCCGGCGCGATCGTTCCGCCGTAGAGCATGAGGGATGGGCGGTTGAGCCGGATGAGGGCCATGACCGTGCCGGGGATGGTTTTGTCACAGCCGGAAAGCGCCACGACGCCGTCAAAGAGGTGTCCGCGCGCCACCAGCTCGATTGAGTCGGCAATGACTTCGCGGCTGATGAGAGACGCCTTCATTCCCTCCGTGCCCATGGAAATGCCGTCGCTGACGGAGATGGTGTTGAATTCGATGGGCGTGCCGCCCGCCTCCCGGACACCCTGTTTGACGAACTCGGCGAGTTTGTCAAGATGATAATTGCAGGGCATGACCTCGATCCACGTGTTGGCGATCCCGATGATCGGTTTTTTCAGATCCTCGTCGGTAAACCCGATGGCTTTGAGCATCGCCCGCGCGCCCGCGCGGTTCGGTCCTTCGAGCATTGTCCGGCTGACGCGATTTGCCGATTCCATGAGACTGGCGCCTCCTCCTGAAATTCCAATTCGTTCACCCCGACTCTATCCGCCTCCGGTGGCCGGCGTCAAGATCAGGGTCACCCCCGATGTCCGAATGGATCTTTCCGCCGACGCTAACCGGATATCGGCTGATTCATGAAGGTCAGGTATTCGAGGCGGTTGAGATTTCGATCGAGGAAGAAATAGGCGACGGGGACGGACACGAGGCAAGAGGCGAAGTAACCGTATCCGTATGTGGCGAATCCGAGTTTGAGGGAAACGAGGGTGAAGGCGACGTTGGTCACCAGGAAGACCACGGTGGAGATCAGCGCCTCTTTTCGAAAATCGAAGTAGAGCAGGACAACGAGCAGGATGAGGAAGAGCGTCTGAAGATACGCCGCAACGAAACCGATCCGCATGATGGCGTATTGCTGGTAACTGAATCGCAGGGCCTCGATCACAAACGGCGTGATAACCAGCATGCAGAGTGTGATCGCGCCCTGAACCTTGATCAGCTGGCCGAATCCCCGCTTGATGCTTTGCACCAGTTCGTCGCGTTTCTGCAGGATCTTTGTGCGGTGCGCCTTATGGATGATGGTCGCGTAATAGGTCTTGTACTGCTCATAGAAATCGGTCTCGATCCGGATCAAAAAGAGCGCGAAGGCCGGGATGGTCGCCAGATAGGCCATGAAGATCGAATTGTCGTAGAGCCGGTTCGCGTAGAGGGGGCCGGTGATCTGAAATCCCGACTCGCTGAACCAAAACAGGAACTTGTCGATCCACACGCCGAAATTGTAGAAAAACCCGATGAGCAGGTGCGGAAGGTAAGGCCGGAAGGCCTGGAACATGTCGCGGTCGACATACCGGTCTGACGGAAACTCGACCATGAGTCGCAGGATGAGCCAGAACAGGATGACCAGCTGCCCGCCGGTGAAACCGATGAGAACACCGACTACGCCATGGGCCGGCGCCAGATACCAGGCTCCTAGTACGCTCACTGCCGTGCCGACAAGAAACGCCGTCACGATGGCCCGGTAATCCTTCGCGGCGCTCAGAAATATCATGCAGATCCACATGCTCGAGATGCAGAGATACAGGAGAAACGCCACGAGGCAGTAGAGAAACGGCAAATCGCAGTGGTAGAGGAACACGGCGGCGATGGGCGCCTGCGTGACCAGCGTCACGATCCAGGCGGTGTTGAAAATCGGCAGTACCATGTGCGATTCATCGCGGTACAATCGGTCGGCCAGATATCGCGTGACCACCATCTGAAGGATGCCGGTCATGATGATCGAAAAGGCGTAGACATAGTTGATGGTCGCGCCCAGGATGTCGGCTTCGTGGTCGGTCAAAAACAGCCGGCAGGTCCGGCCGATGACGGAGACGGCCAGCACGGTCATGAGCCACGGCCCGGAGCTGATGATGGCCGCGTATACGTAGGCCTTGATGTGACTCGTGTAGGTTTCCTCCGATAGGATCTTTCGGAGTTCAAATCCGATGCCGGCCATGTCAGCGCCCGATGTTCACGTTCATGTAATGGCGGTAGAGGTCGAAATATTTGAAATTCAAATCGGTCTCGTTGTAGAAAAGCCCGGTCCTCTTTCGGCCCGCTTCGCCCATGGTCCTCCGGAGATCGGGATCCAAAAGGATCCTGCAGATGGCGTCGGCCGTTTCTTGCGGCGAGGCCAGGTTGGTGATCAGGCCGCTCTTGCCGAGAGCCCGGTCCTCTTCGGTGCGGCCGTACAGCATTTCGGAGCAGGCGCCGACATCGGTCGCGACGCAAGGCACCCCTTGCGTGTGCGCCTCGAGAATTACCAGCGGCTGCGCTTCGCTGACGCTCGTAAGCACGACGACGTCCAGGCCCGGGTAGTATTCCTTGACATTAATGGGTCCCGTGAAAGTGATGGTGTCGTCAAGGGAGAGCATCCGTGTCAGGATGCGGCATTCCTGGTAGTAGGCCGGGTCCTCGTCCGTGGGCCCGAGAATGAGGACTTTGGCGTTGGGTATCCGGTCCTTCACGATTTTGACCGCCTTGATGAATGTCTTGACGTCCTTGATCGGCACGACCCGGCCGACGAACCCGATGTAGAGGGCGTCAGACTCTTTCGGGAAGGCGCATTTGAATCCCGAAAAAGCGTCAATGGAAATACCGTTCGGGATGATGGACAGTTTTTCGGGCGGCGCGCCGTCTTCGAGCTGGAGAAGCTGGTTGCCGCTGTAGAGCGTGATGATCTCGTCGGAATAATGGTACGTGACGCGGCTCATAAGGCCGAAGAGATTGATCCACCACTGCTTGAAAAATGACGCTCCGGCCCCCCGCACGCCATGGCCGAAGGATTCTTCAAAAATCCATTCCGATGAGATGATCTCGATCTTGCGCTCGTTCGTGTAAATGCCGTGTTCCGTGAGCATGAGGGGCGCCCGGTTTCGGATCTTGGCGATGGCGCCGAGGATGCCCGCGTAGCCGGTTGATATCGTGTGATAGACCCGCGCGCGGGGGATCTGAGTCGCGAAGATATTGTACAGGGGCAGGTGCGTAAACCGCCAGGTCCAGAAGTAGTCGATGAACGAGTTTTTCGCGTCATGCGTCTGATAGAGACGTTCGAGATTATCCCAGGATCGTTTGGAGAAAAAAAACTCGCGCCAGCCGATGCTTCCTTCAGGCTCGTTCATGAAGAGCTTTGCGATGTCGCCGAAACTGTCGAACCGCCCCTCCCAGAGCTCGCCGTAGAAGCGCTCGAGTGTCTCCCAGCGATGAGGGCGTCGCCGCCGGATGTCGCGGGATTCCCGGTATTCATGAAGGAAGATCTCCTGGATGCCGGTGATGTTGTCCGGGATGGGATATTTGTATGTCCGGGCTTCATCGCGCTCCGAGGAAATCAAGAGCACGGAAAATTCGATGTTCGGCAAAGCTTTGACGAGGTTGTACACCCACGACGACACTCCGCCACGAACGTACGGGAAAGTTCCCTCGAGCACCAGGCACACGTCGCTCATGCCGAAACCACCCTCCGCCGGATGACGGCCCGCACTCGCGCGGCCAGGGGTTCCGGACAATTCGACTGGAGCACATCAAACAGGACGTCGACATCATCCTCGAAGGATGCTTCTTCGAGGTATTTCAGCAACAGTTCATCCGGCAGGAGGAGTCGCTGTTCGAGAAAGATGTCGAGGATAAAGGCCGGCACAGGCTCGCCGCGCGCCCGGATCAGGTCGAATACGATCTCAAAATAAATGGCCGCCTGCTTTGAGCATAGGCCGATGAGAAACGGCTCGTAAATCTCCAATCCGAACTGCTTGCTCCGGAACGACACGATGCCGCGGATCAGATCGAGATAAGGCCGGAACGACGGTTCGGCGGCGAGTGTCAAAAGCTCCTCGATCGTTTTCAGACTGAGGCCGGGATGTTCCTGCAGGTTCATCAGAAGATGGATCGCCCAGCGCCGGAATTCATCCGACCGGATGGCCTTCTTGAGATGCTCGATCAGAACGTGGATGGCCATGGGACTGCGCCGGATGATCGCGGCCGCGGCGGTCCCGCAGGCATCCCGCGTGTCGGGGTCGGGATCGGTTTCATCCAGCGTGAGGAGTCTGTCAAGGATGTCATCAGACGGATAGTACGCCAAAAGGCCGATGCTCAGGTATCGAATGTTGTGATTCTCGGAATGGATCAGTTGAATGATTTCGTCCCAGAGCGGCTTGTCGAACTCCGCTTTCTTCGCCAGCTCGCCCAAAAACTGCAGAATCGTCTGGATGAGAATCGCGTTTTCGTCCTGAGGCATCGACAGGTATTTCACCAGAATATGAAAGCGGTGATGGCGGCTTGCCAGGCGGCCGATGGAGAGGACCGCCGAGTATCCGAGAAGCGGATCGTCCGCGAGAAATTTTTCGAGAGGCGGAAGGGCTTCGATGAACCCGCAACTGCCGAGGGCTTCAATCGCCGCCTGTTTCAAGAGCGGATCGTCCTCGCGCCCCAATAGGGTGATGAGCGCGTCGCACGCCTCCCGCGTCTCCAGCCGGCCGATCAGGTCAATCAGGCCGGCACGGACCTGCGCATCGGACACCGCCCGATACCGCGCGAGATACCGGCGAAGTCTCAGGGCCTCCGGAATCCGGTTCAGCAGCCACTTGCTCATGTTCCGAACCGGCGCCTCGACCCCGGCGACGACATGATCGATCAGAAAATCGACGGCGGCATCGTCGTGAAAATCCGCCAAGCGCTTGATCGCCTCCTGCTTGACCTCCGTGACTTTCTCGTCCCGGGCCGCCCGGATGACGGCCCGAACCGTCCGGTCGCCGTGCCGACGCGTCACAGCCCAGATGGCGGTCCGGCGAATCTGATCGGATGAATGCCCAAGAAGCGGAAGAAAGTGCCTCCAGTACCGTGTCTCGTGATAGTCGATGAGTGTGACCATGGCCTGCCGGATGACGGCCACATCCGCATGCCGCAGGAGCTTGATGATCGCCCGGGTCGCGGTCGAGTCCTTGATGCGCTCAACGACCTGCAGCGCGCGGATGAGGACCTTGGGATCGGGGCTATCGAGCCGCCTGATGACCTGTGGAATGAGGCGGAATATTTTTTGATCGGATACGATTTCGAGCGCGGCCTCGGAAGCCGCCGCGTTGTCCGACAACAGGATGCGGGACAGGATCGGCAGGATCGCCCGCTCCGGAAACCGTTTCAGGGCCGTCAGGGCGGCCTGCTGGACTTCATGGTCATCGTGCAGGCAGATGGGTTCCAGTCGCGGCAAGCCGGCGGAGTTGCGCGAAAGCTCCAGGTACTTGCAGAACAGGATCGCGGAGTATTTATCGGTAACGAGAGCGTGGACGCGGTCGGGCAGGTCGGGCTGGTCCAGGACGACCAGTTTTTCGATCGCCTCTTCGCGAATGTCCCAGTCCGGATCGGCGAATTCGCGGAGCGCGGAGTCAAGATCAAGAAGTTTCATCCGTCAGGTCGCGGTTTCGGCCCACCACGGCGCGATGATCTGCTGGGTGGTATTGAGGTCACCGCCGGCGCAAGAGCACGTCGCCCGGCAGTCATCGATGACATGGGAAAAATCCCGCCGGAGAAAGGCTACCTCGGCGCGCCAGAAGTAGGCATCGGCGCTTTTCGGGTTCAATTCGATGGCCTTCGTGAAATGCGACTCCGCCTCGTCCTGCCGCCCCAGCTTGAACAGCACCCGCCCGAGACTGAAGTGCGTCTCGCTTGTCTGCTCGTAGTCGAGCGCTTTCCGGAACGTCTCCTCGCATTTTTCAAGGTGATATCGCTCGCCTATGGCGTCCAATGTCCCGGCCTGGATATAGTCGAGGTAGGCGTAGCCGAGCTCCTTGAGCAGGAGCAGGTCGGCGGGCCTGGAGGCCGATTCGTCGACCAGCGTTCGGATTCGCTTCGAGAGCTTTTCGTCGATTTTTGCGAGCGAGGACGACGCGTAGAATCGCACTTCCCGGTCCGAATCTTTCAGCAGATTCTGGAGCATCTTGACAGAATCGCGGTTCTCGAGTTTGCCCAGATACTTGGTGGCGGCGCGGCGGAGTGTCAGGTCCCGGCCGTGAATGAGATCGACGAGCGGCTGGATTTCGATCTGGCGCTGGACCTCCTCCTCGATGTTCTCGATGTGGCCGAGTTGCTCCTCCCGGAGAATCTCCGCCTCGATCCCCTTGTGGTAATCCTCCATGACGCCGACTCTCAAGGCGTCGCGCCGGATCAGCATGATGAGGAGAATAAAGGAAAAAGCCGCGCCGCCGATCGGGTAGA
>CAZHRJ010000130.1:0-8233 GCA_964534765.1 uncultured bacterium | reverse complement strand
ACACGCGTAAGATCGTCGGCAGCGTCAGATGTGTATAAGAGACAGACATCGATCACCCGTGGGGGAATGGGGCTGTCGGTGATTTCGATCGAAACGGTGGAGCCGTTGTAGAATCGGACGCGCGCCTGGCCCGGTTTGAGATCCGCCGGGACGGGCAGATAAAACAGGGTGAGCGACAGGTTCCGCGCCGGATCGGACAGGCGTTCAATCGTCCAAGCATCAACGATAACAACCCGGTTTCTTTTCTGCAGGAATTCAATTTTCTTCAAAGGATTCACCGCGGGTTCGCCGGTTCCTCCATCGGAATCCAGCCGCACATAAGTAATGCCAAATCCACGCCGCCCCCGGGCCGGATAGGCCCATACCGCCCCCGGCTTTTTTTGCAGTCCTCCCCATCCCCTCAGGGCGTCCTCGAATGGCGTGGAACTCGATTCCGATCCGGCGTCCATGACCGGAGCCAACCATTCGTGAATACGGACGTGGGGTCCCAGGTGTTTGAAACCGGCTTCCGGAAACGCGCCGGCCATTTGTGTCGCCGAGTCCGGCCGGCGATGAATGACGGCCTCCAGCGCCATCTCCATCTTTTTCAATCGTTCGATCTGGTCGGGCACCGGTTGTTCCCGCTGGTTTAGTCGGATCAGCTCCCGGACGAAGGCCAGAGTTCCCCGGTAATCGTCGGTCAATGCCAGGTGAACGGCCATGCGCTTGGCGTGCTGCGCCGTCTCCCCGGCTTCGGCGGTCGTCGGTGTCTTTGCCATCAACAGAGCAAGGATGATCCACATCCACTGCTGTGTCCTCATCTTGGCTTGCCCAGTTTTTTGAGCAGGAAATCTCCAAGCTTTTCCTCAATCACTTTCCGGCCGGTCTCCCGCAGGAGAGGTTTCAGAACGCTCTCCTTGTCGAATACCGGATCCATCAGCGTCCCGTGGATCGGCAGGACAATTTCTTTGGAAAGAATTTCCCGGGCAAAGCGGGACTGCACATTTTTTAGCGCCGGTTCCTTCAGCAGAATCGTCGCCGTCATCTGGAGCGCGCCGTCGGTCAAATCGACGGTACCGCCTCCCCGGATGCGAATGTCGGCATTATCGAGCCGGATGTCCGTCGCGTGAGCGACGCCGTTGACGCATCTTGCGGCAAACTCGATTTGATCGAATGCGGTCGTTCCCCTCTGCGCGATGGCGCCGCGGGCCGTGGCCGTCATTTTCCCGACCACCTGCGTCATGACATCGCCCTCTCCGATTTTCCGGATCGACTCGATGATCTCGTTGAGCGACGCCGACAACTGCGAAAACGTCGGCAGGCCGTCAACCGTCACGGCCCTCGCGGAAAGATTCATCGTTCCGGAGATCCTGGAAACCCGTGAAGACACATTTTTGAGATCAGCCGTGGCGTCGGCCGTTCCGGTCAGACGGATGTTGGATTTCCCAAGATGGGAATTGATCCGTGAAAGATCCGCGTGAGCCAGCCGGCCGCTCACGTCCATCGAGGAAAATGTCAGCGGCCCTGAAAAGCGCCCATCGAGGTCGCCGCCGAATAACCGGCCTTGAATTCTGCCTGTGACGGCGCTCCCGGCAATCTGTCCGTCCAGGTGTACCGTATCAGCGCCGGTTCCAGCCAAAATATTTTCAAATCGAACCAATCCGTCTTTCGGAAAAGCGATTTGTCCGGAAACGATCAGAACCGGAAAATCGACGGGCCGGCCGCTGATGGCGGATCGGAATTGCTCCATCCGAATCCACAGCCCAACCGGCAGGTCGGTGTCGACCGGCAATACTCCCGATATACTGGCGCGCAGGCGTCCTGTGGCTGCGCCGAGGTCACCGACGGTTAGCCGTCGGAGGTGGGGTAAAAGCGCGTCGAGGGTGACGGGACCTGCATCGACCGACCCCACCCACGGGCCTGAGAGATTTTGAGCAGCCGCGGCGATGCCAAGCGGGATCTGTGAAGAGTTGAACCGTGCCGCGGAAATTTCGAGCCGGTATTCCGGTTTGGAAGGGTCGTGTCTGAGATCGGCGTGGAGGTCGGCGATTTCCTCCCAGGTGGATTTCCATTTGATTCGGAGTCGATCCACGATGACGACGATTCGTCCAAGGCGCGATTCTCTCGGTTTCGCCGTCATGGGTTCATCCTTCGCCGCCGCCTGGTTTTTTGATTTTTGGTCCAGCGCCTTCTGAAACGGCCAGGTCCCGTCAGGTCCGCGTTCCAGCGAAAGGTGAGGAATGTGGATTTCCACCCGATGAAACGATGGGCTGTTGTCCAGCAGCCACCGGACCACCGGGATTTCGACCCGGACGCTTTCGATCGACATCCGCAATTTTCCGGCGGTTTCGGCGCGAAATTCAATCCCGGTGAGGTGGACGCTCAGCATCAGGCGCGGTGAGAGCCTTGCGCGGGATATCGTAAAGTTCAGCGTCACCGGCTCGCCCAGCGCCCGGGAGCAGTGATCGGACACCGATTTGCGAAAATCAGTGTCCGGTCGATTCAGATATCGAATCAAAGCCCCCGGCAGACAGATTCCCAGTATCAGCAGGATCAAACCCAGACCCGCCATGACGCGCGCCCAGCGTTTCATGTTGGAAACTCTAATTCGCCGCTCTTTGGCTTACAACGGTGATTTTCTCTCCGAATTGAAATCGCCGCCTGGCGCAGTTATGATCCGGCGCATGGATTTCTTCCTGGTGATGGTTTGGTTTGTGATTGTGCTGGCGGTCGTATTTGATTTTTTGAACGGATTTCACGACGCCGCGAACGTGGTCGCGACCATCATTTCCTCGCGGTCGATGTCTCCCGAATCGGCGTTGATCCTGGCCGCCACGTGCGAAGTTCTGGGGCCGTTTCTCTTCGGCACGGCCGTCGCCAAGACCATCGGCCAGGAAATCGTCAATCCGGCGTTGATCGATGTCTGGGTGGTCATGGGCGCTCTGGTTGGCGCGATTTTCTGGAATCTATTGACCTGGTGGTTTGGCCTGCCGTCTTCGTCAAGCCACGCGCTGGTCGGAGGGATCGTGGGAAGTGTGATGGCCAGCGGTCACATGGCGGATCTGAAGGTCCGGGGCCTGATGATCATCGTTGCCGTGTTGATCACGTCTCCCGTTATCGGATTTATGGTCGGGGCGATGGTTCAGAAGGCTGTGACGTTTGCCGTACGCGGTTGCACGCCCGCGGTGAACGGTTTTTTCAAAAAATCCCAGCTCGTCACGTCTGTGGGACTTGCCCTTTCCCACGGGACCAATGATGCGCAAAAATCGATGGGCATCATCACGATGGTTTTGTTCGCGTCCGGGATGATACCGGAATTCAAGGTCCCGGTCTGGGCGATTTTTTTCTGCGCCATGGCCATGGGCCTCGGCACGGCATGCGGCGGCTGGAAGATTATCAAAACGGTCGGCAGCGGCATATTCAAACTCCGGCCCGTCCACGGATTCAGCACCCAGACATCGGCTGCGGCGGTTATTCTAACCGCCTCCTGGTTCGGGGGGCCGGTATCGACGACGCATGTGGTTTCGTCGAGCGTCATGGGAGTGGGCGCGGCGGAGCGGATCAAAGCGGTGAAATGGCACCGTGCGGGGGACATTGTATCGACGTGGTTTCTGACGATTCCGGCTGCGGCATCGGTTGCGGCTCTCACATTCTGGGGGCTGGCTTTTCTGAGAAAACTAATCTAGGCATGCGAAATGGAGGATAGACGATGGGTTTGAGAGAGTTGTTTTTTCCGAAAAAGAGGGATTTTTTCAAGATGTTGAGGGACCATGCGGCCAAGACGGAGGAGGGACTGATCGCGCTGCATGAATTTGTGATGCAGCCGACGCCCGAGAACGGCCAGCGCGTGGAGGACCTGGAGGACGAGGCGGACGCGTTGAGAAAGCATCTGATCATGGAACTCAATGAATCCTTTGTGACTCCCCTTGACCGCGAGGACATTTTTTCCCTCTCCCGGGCCGTGGACGACATGGTGGACTACGCCAAGACGACGGTTGAGGAGATGAGGTTGTTCAAAGTCGGTACCAACGAGCATCTGCAGAAAATGACGGAGGCCATGGTCATGGCGGGCCGGGAAATCACGATGGCCATCACGGCCCTGGAACATGATCCCCATGAGGCGCATGAGCATGTCATCCGCGCGCGAAAAACGGAAAACTTCGTGGAACACCGCTATCGCGAAGCTCTGTCGGAACTTTTTAATTCCAACGATTTCATCCACATTTTGAAGATGCGCGAGATATACCGGCACTTGTCCAACGCCGCCGACCGGGCCGCCGGTGCGGCGGATATCGTCAGCGATATCATCGTGAAGATTACGTAGGGGTCACCCGATCGCCTTGGCCTCGAACGTAACGGCACTCAAAAACAAACTCTATTCCGAGATTTCCCGGGTTGTGATCGGTCAGGACCAGGCCGTCGATCAGGTCCTGACTCTGTTGGCCGCCGGCGGGCATGGACTGCTGGTCGGCGTCCCCGGATTGGCCAAAACCCTTCTGGTTCGTACCATCGCGCAGGCCATGAAACTGTCGTTTTCCCGGATCCAGTTCACGCCCGATCTTATGCCGAGCGACATCACAGGAACGGATGTCATAGAGGAGAACGCCCATACGGGCAAGCGCGAGATTCGTTTTATCAATGGGCCTGTTTTTTCCCAGGTCGTTTTGGCCGACGAGATCAACCGGACGCCGCCAAAGACCCAATCGGCGCTTCTGGAAGCCATGCAGGAGTATCAGGTCACCGTCGGCGGTCGGACCTACCGGCTGCCCCAGCCATTTTTTGTGCTGGCCACGCAGAATCCGATCGAGCAGGAGGGGACGTATCCTCTTCCGGAAGCCCAGCTGGACCGGTTCATGTTTCTCATTTATGTGGATTATCCGAGTGAGTCGGATGAGCTGACGGTGATCCGCCGGGAGACGGGGGTCGATGAGATCGCCGTGTCGCCCGTCGTCAGCGCGGAGGAGCTGATGGCCATCCGCCGTGACGTGAGGGCCGTGGTCGCGTCCGAGCATGTCGGCCGCTACGCGCTGGCCATCTGCAAGGCGTCCCGGCCGGCCGATGCGAGAGCCCTGGCGATCGTGAAAGACAAGGTCTCTTGGGGCGCGGGTCCACGCGCGGCGCTGCATCTGTTGCTGGCGGCAAAGGCCCGCGCGGCCCTGCGCGGAAATCTCCACGTCGCCATCGAGGATGTCCGGGCCGTCGCGGCTCCTGTGTTGCGGCACCGGATCATCATGAATTTTATCGCGGAATCCGAAGGCATCAAACCGGATGACATCATCGAGACCCTGTTAAAAGAGGTGCGGGAGGCCCGGGACTGAGCGTCTTTCATCCCGCCCTTGTCCCGGGGCTGGACAAACTGGAAGTCCGCGTGCGCCGCCTGGTTCAGGGCCGGCATATCGGGATTCATCGATCACCCTACCGCGGATCGGCTGCGGAATTTGCGGAGCACCGGCCGTATCTTCCAGGCGACAACATCCGGCACATCGACTGGCGTGTGTTCGCCCGCACGGACCGGTTTTATGTGAAGCGCCATGAAGAGGAGACGAACCTTACGGCGCGTGTGATTCTGGACGCGAGCGCATCGATGAATTTTGAAAAAAAATGGGATGCGGCCGCCCTTCTGGCGGGGACGATCGTCTACGTTCTATGCGCGCAGGGCGACGCCGTCGGACTCACGTTCGCCGCCGCAGACGCCGCGTCCGGTCCGCGCGCGATCGAGCCGCGCCGTGGCCGGATGCATCTTCACGAGATGATGGACGTACTGGGCAGCGCCGCGCCGTCCGGCGCGGGGTCGATCACAGAGGCGGTGGATCAATCCATTCCCCGGACAACATCGGGCCGGGCGGGTCTGGTGGTGGTGATCTCCGATTTTTTATCGGAGGATCCTGATGCGTTGAATCTGGCGTTCCGGCGGATTCGAAAGTTGGGGCATGATGCGTTCGTCCTGCATATTATTTCCAGAGCGGAACTGGACCTCTCCGCCGTCGGCCCGACACTTTATCTTGATCCCGAGACGGGAGAAAAAGTTGAGACGATGCCCGAGGAGGTCCGGGCCGTCTACCGGAGACACCTTGACGGTCACCTGCAGCGAGTGTCCGGCGTCTGCCGGTCGTTGGATTTTGACCACCTCTTGGTGGTCGCCGAAGACGGTCCCGGCGTGGCCTTCGGCCGGTTTCTGGCTTCGCGGACCCAGAGGGCGCATCTTAGGTGAGGCGCTGGATCCTCGCTGTTACGGTGATTGTCTCGGAGGTGTGCGGGGTCCATGCCGTGGACATTGCGCCTCTCATCGTTCCGCGGCCGTTTGACACTCCGCGCCTTGCCGAATCCAAACGCATTCTCCTGGACAATCCTTATGATGAGCTTGCCCTATTTGGTCTGGCGCACGGCTATCATGAACTTGGGATGTATCCTGAAGGAGTCCTGGTGTATGAGCGGATGATCGATATCGGCGTGACGCGGATGCATTACGTGACGTCCGACCGCGCGATCCTGCTCGATCCCCTGGACCGGCTGGAAGAAGCGGAATCCGGGTTTCGGCGAGCGATGGATATTTTGCCGACGTTTCCGCACTGTTATGCCGGTCTGGCGACGATGTGGCTCCGGCGAAATCTTCGGCTGGACGAAGCGGCGACCTATCTGTCGATGGCGATCAGCTACGAGATCGAGCCGGATTTGCAGAACTGTTACCGGGCGCAGCTGGGCGGCGTCCGGCTGCGATTGGGCGAACTGGATGAGGCGATGTCCATTCTGCAGGCGGCCAAGTCCGCCATCCCGGTCGATCTGGTCCGGCAGACGTATCCGATCAACGAGATCGAGGCCATCTACGAAGTGCGGTATTATCTGGCGGAGGCATACGCCCGGCGGGCAGACCCCGTCGCCGCCGAACGGGAGATGGATGACGTGATCCGCGCCTTCGAATCGCGCATGGCTGCCCCACCGAAGGCGCGGGTGGGCATCATGCCATCCGGAACTTGGGAGATGATCGAACATCCGGACCGGTTCCGGTATTTGTTCGACCGGTGGAGGCTGCCGTGACGTTTCTATCCCCGGCGTTTCTCGCGGGTCTTGCTCTGGTTGCCGTCCCGGTCCTGATCCATCTTCTTTCCAAACGCCGCCGCCGCACGCTCGTTTTACCGACACTCAAATTTCTTCAGCGAGCCGACAGCCAGACCAAACAGCGGCGGAACCTCAGGGATATCCTTCTCCTTTTATTGCGCGCCGCCATGGTCACGGCTCTGGTTATCGCCTTCTCCAGGCCCGCGCCGCCAACCGCGTCCCACCGCGCAATCGCGGGCGCCGAAGGGGCCCGGCTGGTGATCGTGATCGATCGGTCCGCGTCGATGAGTTTTTCGGAGATGGGCCGCCGAACCCTGCTGGATATTGCGCGGGAAGAAGCGGTGCTTCTCGTTCGGTCCGTTTCAGCCCATACGCGTGTGAGTGTGATTGCGTACGATGCATATCCGGAAATGGCGTGCCGGGACGCCTCTCCGGATGACGCGGAGAAATCCATCGCGGCGATTGAGCAGACGTGGCTTGGCACCAACACAGTGGAGGCGCTCAAAGCCGCCATGGGTATTGCGTCCCCGCGAAAAATTATCCTGATATCAGACCTGGCCCGGCCGTCGGTTCAGGGGTTGAAAGAGGCCGGGCTGTCGGAGATCGCCGGGGATCTTCGGGTGGTGGATTTATCAAATCCCGCCCGGTGGAATCGATGGATTGCCGGAGTTCGCGCGGACGCATCCCCGGAGGCGGAGGTCTACGTGCGGAGCACTCCGGGATCGGAGCAAACGATTCTTCGGACGTCCGGGATGGGACCGGATGAGGGGATCCGGGTGACGGCGCAACACCTATCGGGCGGGATCATTCACGTGCCGCGCTTCGCGTCGACCGGAGGTTTCATCGGAACCATCCAGCTTGAGCCGGACGGGCTTGCCGTGGACGATCAGTTCCACATGGTGCTTGCGCCGCCCCGCCGGATCCGGGCCGGATACGTCGCCGGGGCGCTCGGCCGCATTCCGGCCTATCTGAGAGCCGTCCGGCAGGGAGTGGACTGGCGGGAGGTGACGGGTGTGGATGATCTGCGGGAGATAGACGCGCTGGTCTTTGCCGATGGACCGATCCCGGAACAGATGGAGCGGGAAATTCCCTCATTCATTCGCGGCGGCGGCACTCTCCTGACGTTTGGACCGGCCGCATTCCTTCCATGGCCGGCCCAAACGCTGTCTCTTATACACATCTGACGCTGCCGACGATC
>CAZHRJ010000129.1:4902-8379 GCA_964534765.1 uncultured bacterium | reverse complement strand
GTCGACAGCCGCGATACCTCGATCGCGTAACTGTCCACCCCCACGCTGTCGCTCACCGCGCTCCACACTACCAGGAAGTTGATCGCCGTCGTCTCGTGGCCGTCTCCGGGCTGCGTCACGCTCACCTGGTTCACAATCGTATCCGTCACAAATCCACGCACAGCCGAATACGTCCCCCCGTTGCCCAGATCGTCCACCGCGCGGACTCGCCAGTAGTACGTGTCGTTGTATATCCCTGTGATCGTGTCACTCGTTAACACTCCATCGATCGTGTCGGTAAAGGCCATGCTCGCGAAACTCGTCACTCGCGATACCTCGATCGCGTAACTGTCGATCCCGACAGAATCCGACGCCGCGCTCCACACCACCAGGAAGTTGATGACGTTCGTCTCGTGCGCGTCCGCCGGCTGGGACAGCGTCACCGTGTCCACGATCGTGTCGGTCACAAACCCTCGCGCCGTCGAATACGACCCGCCGTTGCCCAAATCGTCGATCGCGCGCACGCGCCAGTAGTAGGTGTCGTTGTATATTCCCGTGATCGTATCGGTCGTCAGCACCCCGTCCAGCGTGTCCGTGAAGGTCATCACGGTGAACGTTGTCAGACGCGATACCTCGATCGCATAGCTGTCGATCCCCACGCTGTCCGCCGTAGCGCTCCATACCACCAGGAAGTTGATTGCGGTCGTCTCATGTCCATCCGCCGGCTGGGACAACGCCACCGAATCCACGATCGTGTCGGTCACGAATCCTCTCGTCGTCGAATACGATCCGCCGTTGCCCAGATCGTCGATCGCTCGCACGCGCCAGTAGTACGTGTCGTTGTAAATTCCCGTGATCGTATCGCTGGCCAGCACTCCATCCAGCGTGTCCGTGAAGGCCGTCGTGGCGAACGACGTCAGGCGCGACACCTCGACCGCGTAACTGTCGATCCCCACACTGTCCGCGGTCGCGGTCCATACCACCAGGAAGTTGATGGCCGTCGTCTCGTGGCCGGCCGACGGCTGGGACAGGGCCACGGAATCCACGATCGTATCCGTCACGAATCCTCTCGTTGCCGAATACGCGCCGGCGTTGCCCAGATCGTCGATCGCGCGGACGCGCCAATAATAGGTGTCATTATATATCCCGGTCACCGTGTCGCTCGTTTGGACTCCGTCGATCGTGTCGGTAAAGGCCATGCTCGCGAAACTGGTCAGCCGGGATACCTCGATGGCGTAACTGTCGATGCCCACACTATCCGCGGTCGCGCTCCACACCACCAGGAAGTTGATTGCCGTCGTCTCGTGGCCGTCTCCAGGTTGAGCCGCAATGACCGTATCGACGGAGGTATCCAGGAGAATGGCGCGGGCGATGCTTGTATCGTAATTCCCCGCGCGGTCCCGGCCGACCACGCGCCAGTAGAAGGTGTCCTGGTCCGCAAGCGTCCTGCGGACGCTGGTGGCGGTGGTATCGACGACGCTGTCGCTGATCGTCGAGAACGCGCTGCTCTTGGAGACCTGTATCGTATAGGTTCCCGCGTTATCCTCCGTGGTCCATGCAAAGGGTACGGGCGAGGCGTTGGTTTCGTGATTCGCGGCCGGGTTGACGAAGGCGACTTTTTCGCCGGTATCGACGAGGACGTTGAATGAATCGGTATTGGCGCTGAAATTGCCGACGGTATCGACCGCGCGGGCGCGCCAGTAGTATCGTTTGGCGACCAGGTTGGAAGCGGGCGTAAACGTGGTGGTGCCGACAGCGATGGTATCGGTCAAGGCCAAGGTGTCGAATGATCCCAGCGTATCCAGCTCAAATTGATATCGGAACAAGCCCGACCGCGTGTCGCTCGAAGCGGACCATGTAAAAATCGGGCGTTGGCTGTTGGTCTCAAACGCGTTGTAGGGCGTGATCGGCGCGGGCACGGTCGGCGGCTGTGAGTCGGCGATCAGGACAAACGTCACGGTATCGGCGGACGGGAGAGTGACAGTCGATGACGCGCTGATCTTGACCGTATCAAATGTCCCATCCGTCGTGGCCGCAGGCGGCTGAATCCGGACCACGATCCACGTATCTTTAAAATCCGTGACCAGAATCGTCGATCCGGCCGGATCGGTCGAGTCGTAGAGGCTGTCGCCGTCGGCGTCGGCGAAGAATCCGGTGACGAAATTGGCTGAAGAATCGCCGCGCAGAAGCAGGGTGTCGAGGCCGTTACCCAGGTTTTTAATCAGGACCGTAATCACGTAGCTGTCGGTTGGCCGGACGTATCGGGTTTCCGTGGTGGTCCGCAGATCAACGAATGAGAGCAGCTGCACCAGGATGGTGTCCTTGTTCGAGTAGTAGATCCGGCTGTCCGTGTGCTGCGATCCGGCCGACAGGACCCACGCGGCTTTCAGGTAGGACGAGTCGGTGGTGATCAGAGTTCCCACCGGCGTGTGGGTATCGCCGTGAGACGCGAGTGCCGGAGCGGCCATGAATCCAAACCAACCGACGATCAGCCAGAGAATGCCGAAAAATGCCGGCAACCGAGTTGCCCACCCGCGGGCCGAGCGGGGTTCCGGCGGAGACTCATACGTATGACTGCCGCGCAGAGTCTCCCCCTCACCTAAAGGAGCGGGGTCGACCGGCACTTGCCGGTGCGAATTAGGGATGAAGTCCGGTTTTTCCCCTATCCAGGGGGATTGAGGCGGACTCGTTCCCTTAGGCCTTGGAGGCTGGGCGAAATACGCTCCAGTCCTCACTGATATGAACTTACCCGGAGGCGGCTGTGCCTCTTCAGGTCCCGACCGTAGAAAATCCGGTGGGGGACCGACTGAAGAAGGTCTAAGCCGAACTCCAGGACCGTTGGCGCAAGGCAACTCCAACCGCGGTACCGTCGGTGGCGATGCACCGCCGCGCGTGGGCCTTGGAACTTTTCCGCCGGATACACCCGGCGGGCGGCCTGGCGGACCTGCCGAAGCAAGTCCGTCACGCGGAGGCGGATCCTCCCCTGAAGGCGAGGATCGAATTGCCACCTCAGGACCCGGCGGAGGTTGCCCTCCGGACCAGGGGTCCATGGGTGCTAGGCTATCCCCGGGGGATCAGACTAGACTCTCCCCGTTGATATCCGCGCGCCTGAATGGTCCTTCCGCGCCGACCGGTTCCGTCGAGACGGACCGGTTGGGCGAAGGTCGATGCGTGCTACGGGCGGGAGACTTTACCCGTTACACACGATCCGTACCTGTCGAGCCTTTCCTGGACGAAGACGGAGCGATCCCACCCGCCGGGAAATCCGCGACATTTCCGCGGGATTTCCGCATCCGGGGCGGACCAATCCCCTCATCCATAAACTTCTCCCGACAACGGACCGTTACACCGCATCACGCACCTGTGGAAAGACAGTACTGCAAGGCTGGTCTCCGGTTCCGCGCATTCCACGAAAAACTTCCGTGTCATGCGGGAAAATAAGCGGATCCATCCGGGATTGGACCGGATGAGACGCCGCCGAAAGGAGACTTACCGGCA
>CAZHRJ010000129.1:0-4802 GCA_964534765.1 uncultured bacterium | reverse complement strand
GGTTTAAGATCGATCTCGAGTTTCGATCTTACCGTCCCGCCGATGTCACGTCCGACCGCCGAATCCTCCGGAAGATGGCCATCCTCCGGAGATCAGCCGTCAAACACCTTGCATTCTTTAGTTGTCCTTCCCTGTGGAAATTATGGAAGACGGCCCGGCAACAATACGTAAACCAGTCCAGCATTTACGCACACGCTAGGTACACGTCTCCCGTCTATCCACATTCAGGCGCTTCGCTGTTCCTCCGTCCTTATTCGATGACGACGCGGTATTCCACGCGTCCGCAGTCCAGATTGCCGCTGGCGGTACTGCCAATAAAACTGGCCGAGGTGTTCACGTCAGCATCCGAACTTGATTGCGCTCCGAGTCTTCCCTTGAGCGTCCAGCGAATAACCGATACCGGTCGTTTCAGCGCGGAAATCGGAGTCGCAATCGTATCCGCCTGGAATGCCTCGGTATCATCAAAAGTGGCATCCTCACCGGCGGCATCCGTATCGAAAGCGACGGCGATATCCGAATCGCCGAAGTTGACAAGCGTCTGGTTGTTGTTGCCGGAGACGCAGGAGGTGTAGGTGTCGAAGCAGACATTGCCGCTATCCGCTGTGTTTTTGACGTAACGCGTAAACTGCGGAATAGCGTCATAGATCTGAACACCTTTGGCCGTGTCCCCACCGTCGTTGTCGAAGGTGATCATGCACACGAGCGTGTCGCCAGGCCTGGATCTGCCCGACGTCAGCTCATAGACATCCTTCGCAACCAAAATGTTGGGTCCGACACAGGTGACACTGACCGTGTCCCACTGGGTGTCGTTGCCGACGCCGCTTCCGGTGTAGACCGGAACACCGGCCTCCCAGGAATCGCCATTCGATCCTGCTGGGGTTGTGCCGACCACCAAAAAGGCATTGTCGGTGATCTGGATACCCAAATGGCTTGATTCACCGTCGTTGGCGGTTGTGGGGATTTTGATCGTGACGATCACCTGCTGAAGTTGTCCGGGCGCCAGTCGGAGAGACGAGTCAGGCGAGGACAACCACGTGTCAACAGTGCCGCCGGACGAGTACAGACTGTCATTGAGTCTGTCCCAGTAAATGACATGCGCCCCGGCGCCGGCAACGCCCGCGGACCAGTTGGTGAAGGAGTCGCCCAGAGCAATCACGAGCGAGTCGACGTCTATGCGGATCGTGGCGTTGCTTTGATTCAGGATCCCATAGACGAACTTGCCGGTGTCGCCGGCGTTGAGATTGGTATCCGCGGGGCTGGCGATCACCGCGAGGTCAAACCCGGTATCAACCGACTGAGAATCCGAGGAGCCCGGCCCACGAAAAACCGAGTCCGCCAGGGTCGTTGTGGTCCAGTATGACACCGATACCCGGCCGAAAGACTTGGGGACGGTATCCCCCGCGGTAAAAAACCCGTTTGAAATTTGGCCCGTGTCGGCGTTCGTTCCAAGGGCAAACGACGGCACAGCCGCCGCGCCGATCAGAAGAACCGCCACGAGCAGAGACATTACGTTACGTGACATGAAAAGCCTCCTTTCAAGGCTTGAAACTTGTTCGGGATCGTCAGATCCCGGCGAACATCTATGCTTACGCCCGACCCATCGGTAGGGCGAGGACGAGAAATCGGCGCCGGACATTTAACGGAACTCGTCCGGCGGGAAAACTTTGACTTCAAAAAGAGACACAAACGTAAATTTTGAAAACCGCCGATAGTACGGCGCGCCGTACGGAATTTCGATGCGAACGTACCGGATCAGGACGTTTCCGACGGGAACGCCGAGTTCCCACGCCGGATCGCCGGAGCCGCTGCGCTGAGACAGTCCCTTCGACGCGTCGAACGTATCGCCAAGGCTGATCCACCGCTCTTGATCCAGACTGTGCTTGACGGAGAATTTCGTGGGGCAAGCCAGCTGCCACCAGAGGGTGTTGATCTCGCCGGCGAACGTTATTTTTCCCAGGTCGATTTCCACCCACTGCATCGCGCGGGCCGGGTCGCCGGAGGAGGCCATGCCGCCGAAGTAATCGGCCTGGCCGTCGGTGACGCGGCTGATGATCGGCGGCGAATCGAGAATCACACCCGGTTCGGCGCTGCGGTCGAACGTCCCCGTGACGCGCGCGCCGAGCGCGATGTTTTTTTCGGCGGTCTTGAACGTGCTGATAGTCGGCGCCGGCTCAAGTCCGCGGGTGTCGACGGCCGTGATACGATAGTGGATGACTTTTCTCGGATTAAAACGCGAGATTACGACCTCATGGATATACCCGAACTCCGGGTCCTCTTTTCGGAATCCGTAGGAAGTATCGTACCCGCATTCAAAGACGCCCCGGGTGGGGATGTTCGATTTCCACACAAGCGTGCCGCCCTCCACCGTCGGGTTGGCCACGCCGGCTTGCAGGATTTTCGGGAACGGCGTTCCATGCGTGCGGAATCCCATGAGGTTGCTTCGAATCTCGTCCCCGGATTTGGTTCGGGCCTTGACTCTGAAGGTGTAGTGCTCGCCTTCGAGGAGGTCAAAGAGGAGTGAGAGGTGCGGGCGGGCATGATCGAGTCCGATGGAAACGAGGTCCTGTTTTTCGGAGGCGAGACCGTATTCGATTTGGCCCATGGTCAGGGTATCGGACTGCCAGGATATGGCGGCGCTGTGGATGCCGACGGTTTTGACGTAGATAGTGTCAAACACGATCGCCTCGGAGGGGGGGGTCCGGAGGACGATGGACAAAATCAAAATCTTCACCGCGGAGGCGCAGAGCCTCTGCGGTAAAGAAATATTTTTCATGTCTCGCCTCATTGGATTTTCACCACGACCCGCAGGGTGTCGCTCAACGTATCGCTGCGAGGATCGATTCTGACGGACCGGGTCATCCGGACAATCGTGGAGCTGTCGACCACCGGGGTCTGCCAGACGTCCTCACCGCTCGCGCCTGAGACCCGATACTGAATGATCCACGTGGTCCCGATGGATGTCACGGTTGCGGTTTCGGTGTACTGCGCCATGTCGGGCACGTAATCGTGGACGACCACGCCGACGGCCGGGGCGAAACCGTTATTGAACAACTGGATTTGAAAGGCAAAGGTGTCGCCGGGCCGGAGCCGGTGAGGATTACTGGAATCCCTGGTGACCGATTTCAACACGATCAGATTCGGGCCTGAAAGCATAATCGAGCTGTCGCTCTCGTTGTCATACGTGTCGACGACCGTGACGTAGTAGTAATAGGTATCGCCGCGGATGCCGGAGGAATCCTTGAACCCGAAACTGTCGACGATGACCGACGTGTTGATCTTGCTGGACACCCGCGTGTCGGTCGTGACGCTGCGGTAGACGTTGTATCCTTTGGAGTCCTCCATGTTCGACGGCCGCCAGTAGAGGTAGACACCGGTGTCGGGAGCGATGACATCGGCGATGGCGGTGCAGAAGGCGATGCTGGTGCATTCCTGGTTGTCGATGCCGAACCGGAGGGTGGTATCCTCGATGCCGTTGCCGCCGAAGTCGCGCGGCATCACCCGGATACGGACCGCGAGGACACGGGTTTCCGACAGATCGGCTTTGGATCGCCACACGGCGGTCTTGGTGTCGCCAAAAGTCGGCGCGTAGAGGTCGCCGGTGTCGGTGGTGTCGGACACGGTCAGGTTCTGCCAGGTTGTTCCGCCGTCCTTGCTGAACTGAATAATCGTTGTGCAGGTGTTGCTGTCGGGGTCACTGACCCAGTACTGGATCGTGACGTTCGCCGAGTAGGTTTCACCGTCCGTCGGGAGCGCGAGGAGGGTGTCCTGCGGATCGCTGTCGACGCTGACCGTCCCGATCACGCCGCCTTCGATGGTCAGGGTGTCGATATTGTAAAACTCGCCCGTCGCGTCCTGGGTAAAGGCCGAAAACACCACGACGAGGGAGTCGCCAACGCGAGCGAAGGCGGTCGATTCCTGCGGGGCGGAGTTGTTGACGCCTGAAACCGAATCGAAAAAGAGCTGGTATCCAAACCCGGTATCCCACATACCCTGGAGCCGTTTGGTGCTGTCCCAGCCGGTGGCGCCGCTGGTGAAGAAAGAGAAATTGATTTTGACCGTATCGTAGGCCACCACGTCCAACACCGCCGTCGTCCAGGTTTCCCAGCCACCCCGGCCGCCGCCCGCGTCGGTGTTGGCCAGCCGGAAGGCGCCGCTCGTGACGCCGAGCTGTGAGGGGTGGGTGTCGCCCTGCATCCGCCAGCAAAAACCGCCCAGGACACCGGCCGATTGCTGTCCCGAAGTGTAGCCGGTGAACGAATCCTGAAAGACATCGGAGCAGGTGACCTTGTGCATCGTGATCGTGTCCTGCGCGAGGTTGAGCCGATAATCCTTGTCGATGAACATCACCATCACGGTGTCGTTCCGGCCGCTTAAAACCGTCGGGGAAAACGTGCAGGAGCCGTTCGCGTTGAGGGTGGTGGTTTCCTTGGCGACGGCGTTGACGTAGAGGACCGCCGAGTCGCCCGCGTGTCGTCGGCCGACCCGGGCCGAGACGCGTGGGCCCGTGTCGAATTCGGTGGCGTAGCCGCTGTCGGGAGTGAGGATATCGATGGTGTCGGTGGTATTGACGCCGAAGAATCCGGAGGTTTCGGTGTAGGTGTCGAATCCGTCCCAGATTTCGATGCGAAGGCGGACGCTGGGGATCCGGGTATCGGGCGGGAACTGGCCGGAGAGGTCCCAGGTGTAGGTGTAGGTCTCGCCGATCTGGGTGGAGATAAGGTCGGTGGTGTCGCCGGAGATCATCCGGGGCGTGGTCCAGAGACCGGAACTGTAGGAATCGAATTTGACGACAACGGTACAGT
>CAZHRJ010000128.1:6539-8557 GCA_964534765.1 uncultured bacterium | reverse complement strand
TCGTTCCCGTCACCGCGCCCTCTTTACCCGCGGACCTCCGAATCGCGTACGCGAACAGGGACGGCCAGCCGGGGCCTTCGCAGAATCCCGCGATGAACAATCCCAGAAGTTGAGCGGCGGGCCGAAGGTCCATCAGAAACAGGATCAGGCCGGCGGCATGGCCGGCGGCGAGTATCCGGCAGAGGCCCAGCGTGAGTTCAATCGGCCGGAACCGGGCAATCAGGCACCGGCCCAGGATCAGGCCGACCAAAAAAATCGCGTACGCGGATTTGGAAAGCGCCGTTGTCCAGTGTTTTTCCTGCTCAAAATAGGCGGATATCCAGGTGATCAGCACCTGCTCCGCGGCGATATACAGAAAAAAACCGGCATGAATCCACACCAGTGACGCCGCCGATGCCAATCCGGCAGGCGCCGATGATGACGCTGACGGAGTCATCGATTGCGGCCGGTACAGCGGCACCAGGATCAGAAATAGAATCCCAAGCGCGACGTAACTCAACTCCCATCGCAGGACAACCGCATAGATCGAGAGAAACACCGCGGCCAGGCGCGCGATGGCGTGCGAGGCATGGAGGAAATTGATAGACCGATTCAACTGTGCGGTCTCCCCCTGTGACACGAGAATGTTGCCGATCACGAGGCCGCCGATGCCGAAAGCCGCCATCAAAAATCCGCACAGCGTGACGGGCAGGATGTGAACGACAAACAGGATGAGCCCCAGGCCGCACAAAAAAACGGACCATTTGTACACGTTTCCCGCGCCGCATCGGTCCGCCCAATATCCGGCCATGCCTCCGCTGAAGGCCGTCAGGAGGGAGAACAAACTGAGCCAGAATGAGACCGTCTCGTGGTTCAGCCCAAAGGCCCGCTCGTAGGTCATCACATCCGCCTGCATCAGCCCGCCCGTCAGCATGCCGGAGAGGGCAAACCCCAGCACCACCGGGACGCTGGACATCCAGACCGCGGGACGGGTCGTTGAAGTGGTCATGGCAAGAGAGCTATCATATACAGAAATTCTTGAAAGGGGACAGCGGTCGCGGTGGATAGACTCCAGTTGAAAGAGATTCTTATAAGTCGCTTGAATGCCGAGGTCGTGGACATCCTCGATGAGAGCGCCGACCATGCGGGGCATCGGGAGGGCGGAAGCGGTCATTACCGGGCGCGGATCGTATCGGCGGCGTTCGAATCCAAATCTCCGCTGGAGCGGCACCGGATGGTCTATGATGCCCTGCGCGGCGAGATCGGATCGTCCATCCATGCTTTGGCACTTGTGACGATGACACCGGCGGAAGCCCGCGCATCGAAATGAGCGCGCGGGTCGACCGTGTCGACGGTCGCCGAAACTCGGTTGACCGGGTATGCTTGAAGAGTCTGCTCACTTTGCCGACCGCTCCCTTTCATGAGGAGTACATCCAACGCGCGGTTTGCGGCCAACTGCGGGCGCTGGCCATTCCATTTTATTCGGACCGGCATGGCAACGTGATCGCGAGCCTTCGCCGCGGCCCGCGCCGTGACGGGGCTGTGCCGCTGGCGCTGGTGGCGCACATGGACCATCCTGGATTTCTGGCCGAGCGGTCAACGAGCGGCGGCCTGGTAACCGCCCGAGTCCTTGGAGGGGTGGGCGGGCATCTCGTGGGCAAGCGCGTTCAGTGGCAGACAGACCCGCGGATCATCGGGACGATCATCTCCGCCAACAGGCCCGCTTCTCAAACGCCCTCGCGAGTCGGAATTCGCGCCCGGCGACCTGTGCCGGCCGGAACGGTGGGAGTATGGGATGTGCCGGCGTATTTTTGGCGCGGCAAGCAATTGCATGCCCGGGCGATCGATGATGTTTGCGGGTGCGCGGTGATGATATCCGTTTTGCGGCGACTTCTAAATCGCAGCGGTCCCGTGCACGTGATCTGCTGTTTCACCCGGGCCGAGGAAGTTGGGTTCATTGGCGCGGGCGCGCTGATCCGAAGCCACGGGTTGCCGAAGGTCTGCCGGATCGTATCGATCGAGATGAGCCGGAAACTGCC
>CAZHRJ010000128.1:0-6529 GCA_964534765.1 uncultured bacterium | reverse complement strand
GAACAGGGCAAAGGGGTTGTCATCCGGCTGGGCGACCGCACGTCGATGTTCGATCCGCGACTGCTCGAATTCATGAGGCATGTTGCCGTGTCTCTATCCAAACGTCGGCGGAATTTTCGATACCAATCGGCCGTTCTGGACGGCGGAACCTGCGAAGCGACGGTATTTAACGCGATGGGCCACCGTGCCGCGGGTGTGGCGTTGCCGCTAGGAAATTACCACAACCGCACTCCCGGCGGCGCCGTGGCCGCGGAATACATCGACCGGCGGGATCTGGAATCGATGGTCGATTACCTTACGGAACTGAGCGCCGCCATGCCGCGATTTCGAGCCCACGCCATGCGTTTGCGCCGGTGTCTTGGCCAAAATTTCAAGAAATGGAAATCCTGGTTGGCTGTTTCATAGACCGAATTCGGCGGACGTCAGATTTTTCTCAGCAGTTTCAAAATGGACTTGGAGTGAATATCCGACAACCGCTTGAGGCTGGCCGTTTGATCTTTGAGACTGGTCGTTTGTTCTTCCAGCCGGGCGAGTATGATTTCGTTTTCCGCAAATCTCCGCTGGTTCCCCCGTTGCATCTCAACCAGCGACACGCTCACACGCTTGAGCATCCGAAGATCCATCTTCACCCACGCCGGAACACCGTTTGCTCCGCTTCCTTTTCTCATTCGTCACAACCTCCACCGCAAGGGTATCAATCACGCGCCGGCATGTCAAAAATCCGGTTTACTCAAACTCCACGCGCCCGAATCGAGACGGCACGTGGAACCACTTCCAGGTGGGCGACCAGGCCTGATAGACGTGTTTCTTATTGACGCGGTCGATCCGTGTGAGATTGATCCGCGCGGCCGGCGAGATGGGTACGGGCAGATTCACCAGGGGGATGGCGATCTCGCAGGTCCAGCCGCGGTCAAGCTGTGGATCCAGCCGGATGCGCCGGATCTGCGCGGCCGCCGCCAGTTGCGTCAGGTGAAATGACTTGGCCTCTTCAAAATCGAGGGTTGAGGAAAACCGGATCCATGCGTCATAAACAGTTCCCAGCGGATTGACCTCAACCTCCAAATATTCCTTCCCGGCGCCGCCCGGATCCAAAAACACCTCGACCTCCTCCTCCCGCCAAAGGTCGTCATCCCGCCGGGTCATTCCAGCCGTCACCAGCTTGCTTTTGCAGGAAAATCCGACGTAGAGAATTCCGTCGTTGTGGAAGACGGATACAACCGTGGGCTGGACGGGCTTTTTTCCGTTCTGGTTGTCCACGAGCTTATGCCGGCGTGCTTTGCGCCACATCGGCTCATCAAGATTCCCGTCGATCCGGACGATTCCCGACAGTCTAGGCACACGCAGTGTTGGCACAGAGAGGCTGGGTTCGGCGGCACCGGTCGGCCGGCCGGGGAAGAGGAGAATTGAAATCATGCCAAGGATTGCGAGTTGCTTTTGTTTCATTAGAACCTCTGTTATAGAACCTACTATGTGCCGCAGAAAAAAGCATCCGGCAACCGTCGAGAGGGGCGGGGCGTGGACATTCAGGATCCGAGAAAGTTTCTAACCCATCTCGAAATATTAAAACACAGTCATCCGGAACTCGTCGTTGATCTGGCGCCCGACCCCGCCGATTGTAGACCGGTCACCCTCGCCGACGGATCCGACGGCCCGCAGCTTCGGTGGACCGGCAAATCGCTCCACAGTCCGATAGCGCCCGACAAAGAGGCCGAACACGTGGTCGAGTCGGTCCGTCTGGAGCCGGGCCGCGCGTATCTCGTATTCGGCGTGGGACTGGGCCATCTGATCCGCGGCGCCCTTGGTCGGCTTGCGGCGCCGGGCGGGCTGATCGTCATAGAGCCAGATGTTCGGATTTTGCGGGCGGTACTGGCCGCGATTGATTTCCGGGATCTCCTGTACGATTCCCGAATTCACTGGGTATCCGGCAGGAACTGGCGGGACCATCTGCGCGTGATGCTGCGCCGCTGCGAGGAGTCGGGACTCCGGCCGAGTTCATCCATTCTGACGCTGCCGGCGTATCGAACCTATTTTTCACGGGCCCTTGCCGAGTCGCGGCAGATTCTGGCGCAATTTTTAAACGAGCGGGAAATCGATTCGGAAACCCGGAAGCGACTCTGGGACCTCTGGAATCAAAACCTGACCGAGAACCTGCCGATGATCCTCTCGTCCACGCCAATCCGCCGGGCGGCGAAATGCTTTAAAGGCATCCCCGCCGTCCTGGTCGGCGCCGGTCCCAGCCTCGACGACCATCTCCAGAACCTCGCGCGCCTGAAAGACCGCGCGCTTTTGATCAGCGTCGACACGGCCCTCGCTCCGCTGCTTTCCGCGGGCTGCTCGCCGGATGTGGTAGTGGCGATGGACGCGCAGGAGGAGAACGCGCAGGATTTTCTGGATCTTCCGGACCACCGCACGACGCTGTTGTTTGACGCGTTCTGTCATCCGGGCATTCCGAGGCGGTACGCGGGGGAGCCGCGGATTGCGTCGTCGACGGGGCATGTGGTTTCGGACATCACGGATCTGGTGATACTCAAAAACGGGCTTCTGCCGTTTCTTGATCATATCCTTGACACCGATTTCGGATTTTTGCAAAACGGCGGCTCCGTCATCACGGGCGGGTTTGACTTCGTCCGGCTCACTTCCTGCTCGGCGGCGGGGCTGATCGGAGCGGATTTTGCCTACCCTGATTTCACGACGCACAGCAAACTCACCCAGAAATTCCGTCTCCGGGTCAAAAACGCATCCCGATTTGAAACGCTCGCCGGCGGGGTCTACGAGGAACTCTTGAACAAGGTGAAATTGAAAGTCGCACGCTACGGCGGAGGGCAGCTTTGGTCCGACCGGGTGATGCTGATGTACAAGCACTGGATGGAGGACGCGGCCGCCAAGACCGGGTTGCCCGCGTTTGTGATCGGGGTGCCCCGCGGCGCGAGCATTGCCGGGTACCCGGTGATTTCCGTGGAAGAGTTTATCGGCCGGTTCGGCGTGACCCGAGACGAGATTGACCGGCGGATTCGGCGCCTCCAGTCCGAGCGCCTCTCATTATCGGAGCCCGGTATCCGGCGGCGGATCGGCGAAGTCCGCCGGGATCTCGCAAGGCTGGACACCGACCCATCGATCGATCGAATCGGGCCGTTCACGCTTGAGCAGTATGTCGAGCAGGCCTCGTACGAAGTGGGTGAGCGGCTAAAGCACGTATTGTCAGTGGATCCGGAATCGGATCATCCGGTCCGGCGTCAGCAGGCGGCGCGGGCGAGCCGGAAATTCGTCGAGCCGTTTTTAAATCAATTGGATCAGTCCATCCGGGACTGGACCGCCGGCCGTAATTCCCAGTCCGGCCAAAGCCGGTGAGGGCCCGCGCCGGGTTGGCGGGCAATGGCTTTAACGATCCACCCGCATTGAGAGCAACGCGGACGCCGACAGGAAGATCAGCGCCATTCCTACCGAAATGAGCCAGACGCGGAGGAGGGTGTACGTCGTGATCATATTTTTCCCCACAGCGCTTTCGTAGGGCGGTATCTGCGGCATCAAGGCCGCAAGGAGCGACTCGGCCTCCCGTGTCCAGTTTTTCCAGTGATGGCGGCGGCTGGCGATGAGGAAAGACGGGAAACAGGTTTCGAGAATCCGGTTTTCCATGACCGACACATGGAGAAAATGAATTCGTTCGTCCTCGGGGTGCTTTGGACGGCCATTCAAAATCTTTTCGACGTGATCGGACGTATATTTGGCGAGAACCGTTTCCGTGGGCGAAAGAGGGAGGCTGTTTTTCTGGATCCATTCCTTGCAGGAATGGATCATATATCGTTGCAGGAGCGGTCCCCATACCGGATGGGCCCCGTATTTCTGAAAGACCGCCTGAACCGGCCCGGCCGCCAGAACCGTTGCGGAGTCCGCCGCGGCGGTCCGCAGGTTCGCCGAATCGATTGCGTCGATGAGGTCATTTTGGAGACTGTAATGCGCGTGATACATGAGATACCGGTCCCGCCGGAAGAGATGAACACGCGCCTCGTGCGTGTAGGGATCGCGCCTGGCGGTATAGGTACTCAGAAATGTTTCATAGTCCGTATCCGCGGAGCGGTCGATAAGATCGGCCAACCCGGCGCCGCGCGCGCCGTCGACGCGGGACAATTCATCCGGGCTGAACGCCGAATTGAAAGAGCAGTCGATCGATGCATTGACGTGCCGATGGCCGAAATCGGAGAGGGCCTGGATGAATACCGCGGCGGCCAATGCCGCGGCGGACCACAAGGCAGCCGTTACCCAGATATGCCATCGGCGGACCGGATCAGCCAGACCCGCCGGGACCCAGGCCCATGCGAGGGTGACCAGCGACAGGAGAATAGCCGGTAGATCCCATTGGTAGACATCGGCGAACTCCCCGACGCGCTGCGGCACGAGGGACTGGACATACTCGTCCGAGAGCCCGACCATGAAACAGATGGGGATCACCTGCAGGAAAGCCAGCGAGTTGTTGGCCCAGTGCCTGACCGCGTGAAAGACAAAGACGACGAGAATGCCGAACTCGATAAAGTGGATTTTTTCCGCCGGGATTTGAATGGTCCACATATAATACCCGTATCCGGCCAGCGTCAGGGCCGCCCAGGCGCCGCGCCGCAAGCCGAATCCCGGCCGGCGAAAGAGTTTCCAGAGGATCGCGCCAAATCCTCCGAACAGAACCGAGGAAACCAGAATTCCAAGCGGTTGATCGCCACCGAGGTTGGATCCGAGGAATCGAAGGACGGGTACGGCGAATGGAATTGTGGCGTAGATGACGCCTATCCACACGACGGCCAGAATCACGTCTCTTCCGGCGGCCAGCCGGGCGCCGCCGGACGAAGGTGGAACCGTCAAGCCCGAACCCCGTCGAGACATTCGATCAACCGCATGCATCCACTTTATCTCCGCTTCACCCTTAGTTCAATTTTCCGCCTATCAAATAGCGCCTATCAAATTGTCTCCGCGGAGGTTCGGCGTTAACTTGACACGATCTATACCGTTCGCCATAATGGGTGGGCATGGCAACTCCCGCGAAAGTGTTGACGGAGCGAATCGAAAGCGCGCCCGCGCCGAAGCTCAAGGGCGCCGAGATCCTGGAAGAGGCGCTCGTGCGGCAGGGCGTCGAAGCGATTTTCGGATACCCGGGCGGGGCGTCGATGGAGATCCATCAGGCGCTGACCCGGAAAAACCGCATCCGGGTCGTTTTGCCCCGGCACGAGCAGGGCGGCGGTTTTTCCGCCCAGGGCTACGCGCGGGCGACCGGCAAGGTCGGCGTGGTGCTGGCCACGTCCGGCCCGGGCGCGACCAACCTGGCCACGCCGATCGCGGACGCGAAACTGGACTCGATTCCCATCGTCGGCATCACCGGCCAGGTGCCGACGGCGGTGATCGGCCGGGACGCGTTTCAGGAGACGGACGTTGTGGGATTTTCGCGTACGCTCACGAAACATAATTACATGGTGACCGACATCGCCGACCTGCCCCGGATCGTCAAAGAGGCCTTCCACATCGCCGCGACGGGAAGGCCGGGGCCGGTGTTGATCGACATACCGAAGAACGTGCAGCAATCCTACGCCGAGCCGAATTTCGACGAGCCGATGGACCTTCCGGGATACAAGCCTCCCCGTGAGCCCAATTCCGCCCAGGTGCGCGCGGCGGCACAGGCGATTCTGGAGGCCCAGCGCCCGGTTCTTTATGTGGGCGGCGGCTGCATCCACTCGGAGGCGCACGATATCCTGCTGAGGGTGGCCGAGAAATGCGACATTCCGGTGGTGTCGACCGTGATGGGGTTGGGGTGTTTCCCCTCGAACCATCCGCTCTTTTACGACATGCTGGGCATGCACGGCGCGGTGTACGCCAATTACGCCGTAAGCCGCGCGGACCTGCTGGTAGCGGTGGGCGTGCGGTTTGACGACCGGGTGACCGGCAAGGTAGCGGATTTTTGCAAGCACGGGCGGATTGTCCACATCGACGTGGACGCGTCGGAAATCAACAAGAACAAACCCTGCCAGATCCCGATTGTGGCTGACGCGCGGCTGGCGCTCGAGGCGATTCTGGCGATTCTGAAACCAAAATCGCATTCCGAGTGGCGGGCGGAGATCGACGAGCAAAAAAAGAAATATCCCTACCGGTACGACCGGACGGAGCGGGATATTCTGCCGCAATATGTTCTGGAGGAGCTCAACAGCCTGATCGAGGGCAAGAACGTGATCATTTCGATGGGCGTGGGCCAGCACCAGATGTGGGCGGCACAGTGGCTCAAGATGCGCCAGCCAAGGACGTTTTTGTCGTCCTCGGGCCTGGGCTCGATGGGATTCGGTTATCCGGCGGCGCTAGGCGCGAAGCTGGCGAGACCGGACTACGAGGTGATCGACGCGGAGGACGGCTACGCCGCCAGCCGCCTGCTGTTGCACTGGCGCTGGGCGGAGCTGGCCGAGAGGCTGGGCGGCACCCTGGTGCTGGGCGTGCCGACCCGGGACGTGGTGGTCTTCACCGTGAGCCCGGATCCGGACAAGCTGCGCCAGCTGCGCGAGAC
>CAZHRJ010000127.1:0-8585 GCA_964534765.1 uncultured bacterium | reverse complement strand
TCGCCGACGATTTCGGAATGAATATGACATCCACCACCCTCCAGCTTTATTATGACGTCGGTACCAGCACCGGTGTCATCGACGCCAGCGACGTGCAGAAATCATTCCTGACCGCCAAAACCGTCAACGGCAATGCCATCACCTACTCGCTCCTCACGCCCCTGTCCACAATCGGGACTCAGGACGGCCAGTACATCGCTCAGACCACGTTCGTCGACAGCGCCGGCAACACCAAAACCGATTCATGGACGTTCATCTACGACGTCACTGTTCCGCAGCCACTGACCATTTACGTCAATGACAGCCCGAGCTTGGAGTGGACGTCGGCGTCTGAAGTCAAGTTCTTCGGGCCGAATGCCGGCGTCGACACCATCTATTCCATCACAGCGTTCCTGACCGACACTTCGCCCTCCGCCACTCAGCTCTTCAACAATCAGCCCTACAACGGCGGCGTCGACGAACTCAATACCCGCGAACGTTCCAATATCCAAAACACCACACTTGCCACGGAACTTGGCGTATCACGCGTCTCCTCAACCGACTCGGTCAGCATGCGGTTCACCAATGTCGTCAATACCGCAACCGAAAACGGCGAATACTCCGTCAACATCGTCGCCTTCGACGACAACGGAAACGAAACAACCCACACGCGCAAGTTCAAGTACGATTCGGTCGGCCCGACCGTGGTATCGGTCAATCCGGACACCAGCGACATCGTGCGGAGTCTGAGCGCGGTTTTCCACTCCGAGACCGACCCGCTCTCCGGCATCAATTTCGGGGCGTCGGTCATATCCGCCGTCGCTGACCTCAACCGCAATGGGATATACGGCGATATCGGCACGGAAACCATCACCGCCATCACCCCGGCGGCCGCCAGCGAAACCGTGTCCTTTGGATCCAACCTCACCAACGCGCGCTACGCGATCCACTTCAGCATGGTCGACAACAGCGGCAATAAGTCGGTCGACCGCGCCACCAAGATCCTCGTGGACGATACCGCGCCGGCCATTCTGTCCTTCAACCTCCGGTCGGGCGGAACGAGCAAGATCGTCAGCGCCTCCGACAGCGTCTATGGAAAATCCATCGACCTCGTCTGGGTGGTCATCAGTGACAGCTTCCCGAAAGACGCGCGCATCATCGACACATCCGGCATCAATCTCAACGCCACTCGCGACAGCTCCTACATCACCGACGGCAAGGGTAACGTCCTCGCGGTCACCAAACAGGTCGGCGCCAGCCTCGGCAACGCTCAGGACTCGCTCGTCTTCATCCTCACCAACGCCATCGACGCCATCACCGAAAATGATACGTACCTCATCGTCGTCGTCGCTCATGACAACGCCGGTAATACACAGTCGGCGAGTATCGTGTTCAAGTTCTCGACGGAGCTGCTGATTACCGATCTCTCGCCATACAGCATCGACGACTCCAGCCCGCACGTCGCCGTCTGGGGATTCAATATGATCGGCAATACCACCAAGACATTCCAGGCGGTCACGGTCGAATCCGATACCGATATGAACGTCTTCCTGGAACCCGTTCTGGCTAAGAATGGCATTGCCGTATACAAAGATAATGGGCCGACGGATGGGTCATTTGAATTGACCGACCAGATGATGAGTGTCGGCGGCAACCCGGTCTGGTCTCTGAATACGGCTACCGGCCGATACTCGATCACCCTGTCACTCACCAGCCCACAGGTCATACCAACCGGCGACAGCGGCTCGGACGCCGGAAACGACTATTACATCGCCGTCCGAACGTCGCCCAACACCAGGCCGCGGGATACGTTCACGCTGAGCGTTCCGGCCAACGGCGTCCAATTCAGTGATGGCGCGTCCACAGAGGCCGACACATCAAACGTCATCCGCATTCTGCCCAAACTCACCCTCACGGATTCCAGTGTGACCGGCGACTCGGTCTCACCCAACGAAACACGGGCGGTTTTTGGATTGAATATCACTGATTCCGGTAAGGGTCTCCGGCTCGATTCCGTCGTCGTCACCCTTATCCCCGTGGCCAATTTCACCGTCCAGGATCTGGACGCGGTTGAACTCTGGATCGATACCGGCATCCACGATACCGGTACCTTCAGCGACACCGCGGACGGACGGCTTGTCTCGGTCGCGTCACTGCCCACCAATACACGGTTTACGTCCGCGGGAAACTATGAATACACGCTTGTTGTTCCCAGCGCCTCAAGATGGATTCCTGATCGCCTGACCGACAGTTTCGCCGGGCCCGACTACTTTGTCGTATTCCGCACCTCCAGTTCCATATCGGTTGGCGATCAGTTTAAACTCTCGATCGCGGCCGGAGGCGTCAACTTCGATTCCGGCGCCAGCCAGAAAACCATCACATCCAAGACCTTCGGCGCCAAAGTGACGGCGGATCTACTCGCGCCGACTGGAAGTTTCTCGAATCCGCCTGACCGCAAGATCTTGACCAATAACCCGGCCATCCAGCAGTCAGCACAGCAAACGGCTGTCGATGCCGGGGTCGTCTTCGTCCTCGATGTTTCCGCCTTCTCGGCATTTACCGACAGCGATCTGGCGGACGTCAAGACCGCGGCAAAACTCATGCTCGACCAGATCCCTGATGGCACGCTGATTGGACTCGTCACTTACTGGGACGTCAACTCCCGCATCGAATTGACCCTCACGACCAACAAGGCGGTCGTCAAACAGAATATCGATACACTGGCTCGGCTTAGCTCTCCGGGCCACAATGTCTACAACGGCATCAACGATGGCATCTCACTCTTCGCCGGTAAGACCCTCTCGACCAAACGCATGGTCGTCGCCAATTATGACTGGATCGTCGGATCCGACGCACTGACACAGGTCGCCGCGTCCGGAGATTCGGCGGCCGCGGGCAAGATCCAGGTCGACGTGGTGATGATCGGCCATCATGGCGGGCAGTCCAATTTCGACGCTTCCAAGAATTCCTTCCAGCAGCTCGTCGATAAGACCGGCGGCACGCTCTATCAGTCCAATCCGTTCAATGCGGCCGTCATCGCCGATATCTTCCAGACCATCGGTAAATCGATCAAATTGTCCGCATCGGCCGCCACTGTCACAACCGTCTCCGGTATCCTGTCGGATGGAATCGGCGGATCGGGCGTCAAGTCTGCGCAAATACGGATTCTGGGCGTCGGCGGCAGCAGCTACGGGCCTTTTAACGTGAACTTCGAGAACACCAGTAGGACTCTCTTCACTTTCGATCTCACCACGCTCAGTCTGCCGGACGGGGGATATACGCTCTATTTGGATGTGACAGACGAAGCTGGTAACCAGGTGGTCAGCGTCCATAACCGCTTCATTACGATGGACTCCAAAAATCCGGGAACGACCTTCTCCAGCTCGACCGATAACGACGTTGTGGTCATCAAAGGCTTGGCCGACGCTACCTCCGCCGCCGGCGGCGACACCTCCAGTGTGAAGCGGATTCAAGTCAGCGTCGACGGCGGCGCCACGTTCTCCACAGTGATGTTTGCCGGAGATGATAAAGACAATGACAAAGACGGCGTCGTCGATGAGGAACTGATCGGCGATACCAATGACGATCAGTTCGGATTCGGCACGGTCGGGGGAGACTACTGGGCGGATGATGATTCGGGCGGCACACGGGGTCTCTTTGATCCGGGAATCGACGAGATCTTCCGCGCCGACGCCAAGGAGACATCGCCGTTCAGGTACACGGGAATCAACAAGGTCCTCTACGAAGGCGCCATGACCGGCGTTCAGACGCCGATCGGCGCTGAAATCTATCCCCTGGTCGATGAAGATCTCAGGGATACGAACCCGACGGACGGTCTGAACAACTGGCGTTACGAATATCGCCCGACCACCACCGGCTTGGTGACTGCAACCGTGCGTATCCTGGACATAGCCGGCAATCAGAAAGACTATCTGTTCTCCTACACGATTACGCCGTCTTCCAGAGTCAGCCCGACAATCACGGATTTGTCTCCGGATACCGTCGCCGCCCTCTCGGATTCGATCGCTCTATTCGGACTCAATCTGGTCAGTCCTGCGGGAACATCCAGACTCAATTCCGTATCGGTCGCGTTCTCCAACGTCGCCGGATTCGATTCATCCGACTTGGCCGCCCCCGCCAACTCGGCCCTGAGCGGCCTTGCGATCTACCAGGACAACGGCACGGTCTCCGGAATTCTCGATTCCAACGACCAGCGGCTCGATCTCGCCGGCGTCCCGGCCTGGTCCGGAACGGAGACATTCACGCTGGTCCTGAATGTGCCGGCCGTCGTGCCGAGCAGTGACAGCGGTACGGACGGCGGCGATGATTACTTTCTCGCTATCCGGACGTCCGCCGGCGCCGCGTTCAAGAACGCCTTCCGCGCGCGAATCCCGCGAGGCGGACTTGGATTCAATAACTCCCAGATTTGGCCGGCTTCCGATGCCCATACGGATACTCTCACGGTTCAGATGCCGATTTCCGTTGTCGCCTCGCAAAAAACGGATACTCAGATCGGATCCTCCATGACCGCCATCCCGGTATTCAGTCTGATGGTCCGGGACGACACGACCGGGCCCTATCTGAGGAGAATGACGATCACCGTGGATGATCTCGGCGGGTTCAGCCCGACCGACTTGGACGCGGACAGCGGGTTCGTCCTTGCAATCGACAACGGATCCGACACCGGCGTCTACGACAGCGCGGATTCTATCCTCGGCCATCTCGAAAAACCGCTCGTCTGGGCCGGATTCGGTTCGGTCTACAAGACGACACTGACATTCCGCGTCATGAGCGATTCCGGCGTGCCGACGTTTGACACCGGCGCCGACTCCGGGCCCGACTTCCACCTTCTCATGCGGACGTCCGCTACCATCGGCAAGGGCGACCAGTTCCGCGTCCGGGTGACGCCGAACGATATCGTGTTCAATGATAACGTGAATGACTGGCCCGCAACTGTCTCGGCGTCATCCGTGCGGTATACCAGCACGGCCGATTACACCCCGCCGGCCCTGTCTCTGTCATTCCCGGCCGTGAATACGATCCTGACCAATAACGTCGACGCCATCATCAATACGCCTACGGCCGATGTCGTTTTCTTGATCGACATCACCGGCAGCATGCAACCGTCAATCAACAATGTTCGCGATAATGTCACTGAATTCGCATCTCAGATATCCACCGCCGGCATCAAGTTCAATCTGGGACTCGTTTCTTACAAGGACGTCAACGTCGATTCGCCGGCAATCATCTCCTACGGAATGACAAACGACGCGCTTGTCCTTAAAAATAACGTCGCTGGACTCGGAGCCGACGGCGGCGGGGACCTGCCGGAATCGGCATTGGAGGCGATCCTCCAGGGCTTAACACTGCCAAGCGCGCGTTCGAAGAAGTTCTTTGTCATCATCACTGACGCGGAATCCAACAATTTTGGAGATGAACCCAAGGGCATCCTCCGGATTTCGGAGGTTTCCGATTCGCTCGTTAAAGCAGGTGTGACGGCGTATGTCGTAACCGATACGGCGGGCGCCGCCGGCCAGTCCGAACTCTTCCCGATTGCCTCGCAGTCCGGCGGACAGGTTCTCGATCTCAATGGCAACTTCGCCACCGTCCTCTCAACCATCGCCGCTTCCATTATCAACTCCATCGGCACCAACGACCGCCTCGCG
The DNA here is from genome assembly GCA_964534765.1 of uncultured bacterium. Lineage (GTDB taxonomy): Bacteria > Lindowbacteria > 2-12-FULL-62-27 > 2-12-FULL-62-27 > 2-12-FULL-62-27 > CAZHRJ01. The sequence continues at coordinate 2,940 of CAZHRJ010000127.1, read as the reverse complement.
CGGATTCAGGCTTCGGCAACGGACAACTCCAAAGTTCAAACGATCCGGTATCGCTACAAGGAATCCGCCGGAGGCTATTCGTCGTTCCTGTCCCTGCCGATTGCGTCTGGAGACTCGCTCTCCTTCAAGATCCAGGTCTCCGCAATTGGCCTGCCGGACGGACTCTATACGTTTGACGTGGTGGCGGTGGACGAGGCCGGATCTGAGGACACCAAACAGGCCGTCTTCACGCTCGATTCTACCCGGCCGAAAGTCAACAACATGACGTTCCGCGACGACAGCGGGTCGGTACGAATTTTCGGCCTCGCGGACGCTACCGCCGCCCCGCGCGGGCTGGTCTCCTCCGTCAGCTCGGTCTCGGTCAGCCTCGATGAAGGGATCACCTATACGCCCGTGACGATCTCCGCCGACGGCCTGGACAATGATAAGGACGGCTTGACGGACGAGGAGTGGCCCGATTCAGCCAATATGAATGATGATTGGTCCAAAATCTTCGCCGATCCGGCGGCATCCGGAGACTACTGGGCGGACGATCCGGCGGGTATTGCCGGCGTCTATGACTTCGGCGTTGATGAAATCTTCGCCATTGATCTGCGGGACAGCCTGCCCTACGCCAAATTCACGGGCGCGAATCAGACTATGTTTGAAGGCAAGACCCGGGGTGTCCAGACGGCGATCGGGTCCAAGATATTCCCGTTGATCGATGAGGATATGGGCAGGGGACTTCTGCCTGATTCAGCGGCGCGCTGGACGTACTACGTCAATATGGAGGGTCGATCCAGCCGGACGGTCAAGGTCAGGGTGTCCGACGTGACCGGCAACGTCACCGATTCAACCTTTACCGTCACCGCCACGCCCAAAATTACCCTGTCGGTCTCCAATCTCTCTCCCTCAACCCTGTCCGCGCCGTCCGACAGTGTCTCCATCTTCGGATTGGATGTCGTCGATCCTCTGGGCGGCGGCCGGCTCCAGTCAATCCAGGTCGCGTTTGATAACCTCGGCGGATTCGACAGCACCGACTTGGCCGCGCCCGCCAATTCCGATGCCGCCGGGGTCGCTCTCTTCGTTGACAACGGACTCGTTCAAGGCGTGCACGATCCGGCCGATCAGCGCGTCGAGTTGGCCGGAACGCCCGCATGGTCTGCGGCGGAGACCATCTCCCTCGTGCTGAGTACCCCGATCGCCCTCCCGACCGTGACATCCGGTCTGAGCGAAGGCGCCGATTTCTATGTCGTCATCCGCACATCTATCACCGCCGGATTTAATAACCGTTTCAGAATTCGTATCCCGGTCAACGGAATTGACTTTAACAGCGTCAAGGAGCCTCCGATTGAAATCCGCACGGATACACTGACCATCCAGATGCCGGCCAGAGTCAATAACCTCCTCTCCGCCGATACGGTCATCGGGTCCGGACAGGCCAGAATACCCGTATTCGGCATCAATGTCCGCGACGATACCTCCGCGCCGTCGGCTTATCTGCGCCGGATGGTCGTCTCCGTCGAGGATCTGGGTGGATTCAGCCCCAGCGACCTGCTCGCCGATACGGGATTGGTGATCGCGCGGGACAACGGCTTCGAAACCGGCGCCTATGACACGGGCGATTCCATCCTGATGCAGGATTCGCCGCTGGTCTGGACCGGATTCGGCAATACCTACAAGACCACACTGACCTTCCGCGCCAGCGCTGATTCGTCCGTGCCCGATACCGACGGCCGCGATCTGGCGGGCCCGGACTTCCTCCTTCTGCTCAGCACTTCATCCAGCATCGGCAAGGACGACGCATTCCGCGTGAGACTGGACGCCGCCGGCCTGGTCTTTAATGACAATGCGATCGATTACCCGGTATCGCCGATGGCCACGTCCGTTAAATTCACCAGCGTCGCCGATTACCAGCTCCCGACGGTCAAAATCTCATTCCCTGGGAAGGAAGCTCTCCTGACGAACTTCCTCTTCTTTGAGCAGGCCGCCGCCCCGGCGACACCGGTTGGAACGCTCATCGACCTTATTCTGGTTGTTGATGTCTCCGGCAGCATGAGCGCCTCCGATGCGGGAGGGGGACTCACGCGGCTGGAGGCGGCCAAACGGACCCTCACGCAGTTCCTCGACAAGGTCTCCCCGAGCGTACGGATAGCGCTGATCAGCTTCGAGAGCAGCGCCAAACTCGAGTCCGGATTTACATTCGACCGCGCGCTCCTCAAAAATAAGGTCAATTCCTTTGTCGCCAGCGGCGGCACCGGAACAGATCAGGCGCTCGAATTTGCCAATAACCTTTTCCAGTCCGCATCCACCGCGCCTAATAAACGCGTGATCCTGATCACAGACGGTACTCCGGGCGATCCGACTGCGCTCATCACCGCGTCTGTCGCATCCAAGGCGGCCAGCATCGTCGTCGATATGATCGCATTCGGCCAGACCATCGTCGTCGACCTGGCTTCTCAGCAGACGTTCCAGACGGTCGCCGTCAATACCGGCGGGTCGCTCAATCTCGCCTCCGATCTGGCGGCTCTCCAGACTCTTTTCGATCAATTCAGCGCTCAACTCGTGTCCCTCGCGCCGGAAACCACCGCTACCGTCGGCAGTAGTCCCCTGGCCATTGTCCGCGGAATCGCGTCTGACAACACCAAGGTCTCCAAACTCGAATTCGCGCTCGCTCAGGGTAAAAACGTCGCGCCGACCGCCGGCGACTACCAGGTCTTCGCCGCCCCCGATACCGCCAGCGCCAACTTCAGCTTTAATTTCGCCTCCCTCAATAAATCCGACGGCGTGTGGACGCTGGTCATCCGCGCCATCGACGGCGTGGGTATCGCGTGCTATGACACGGTCTACTTTACGCTCGATTCCAGCAAACCCAAAACCACCCTCCGGATCGAGCAGGACTCCTTTGGACCGCGCATCTACGGTATCGCCGACGTCACTCAGCCGTCGACCTACACCCGG
>CAZHRJ010000126.1:0-8692 GCA_964534765.1 uncultured bacterium | reverse complement strand
TGTGCAAAGGCCGGTTATCGAGGAGAAACTGGATTTTTCAGGTATTATTCAGGAAAAGAGAACACCATAGGAGATAGCGGGTTTATACTCAGTTCATTCATAAACGCCGTCTGATACCTTCAGGGTCTCGCCGGAACTTGTCAATTTGTCAATCAACGTCCCCAATATTGCAATATTGCCAAATTCGCAGTTTGCCGAATGCCAAATGGAGGATTGAACGGCTTGACATCCTGAGAAGCCGAGTTCATACATAAGCATATCCGTCGGTTGGTTCTATCCGCTCATGGGGGTGGACGATGAATCCTAGAGGGTTGTCAGTGCTGATCATCGGAACTTGGTCAATTCTTCTCATCGATCCGGCTGCCCCGCAGCCACCTGACGGCTCCGTCGATACCACGGTGGCAGCGTCCTCACACCTGCCGATTTCCCTGAGTGAAAGTGAGCGTGAGTCTTTCAAAAAGGAGATGATTCAAGTCTTCCAGTCTCATGTCGACCGGTTTCGATCCGATGCCGGTCAGTGGATTCGTGAAATTCCGGATATCCGGTCTGAACGGCATACCCCTTACCCGATCCGGGCCCATCCGCAAGACGCGATTCGCGGCATACTTCATCCGGCCATGGATCATCGTTCGCGCCACGAGAGGATTCTTTCCGCCATCCAAAAATCGGCGGATTTTATGAAGACTCATGCGGAGGAATTCGCCAATGAGGTGATCGATCATATGGTTTCCGGAAGCCCACCCCTTGACCCCAGGCAGATCGAGGAACGAATCCGACAATCGGAGAAGGTGGCCGATGCGCTGAGTCTGTGGAACTTGAAACACGTCGCGGGCGGCCATCGGCCGCTCATCTGGGAATATCGGACGGCCTATCTTGATCCGGAAGGCCGGCACGTGAAACCCTATGCGCCGTCGGCGGTTCCGGTGACGGCGATGCAAGTGTGGGTCATCGATCCGGACTGCTCACCCAGGAATCCCGATGCGCCGGGCCCACGGACCTGCATTCTGGATTCGGAACGGGCCAGACAGTATCGACCGATTCTGGAAATGGAATACGTGGGTCCGATTCACGAACATTTGGATCGAATGATCTCTGACATGGATGAGGCGGCGCTGAAGGAGGAAAGCCGGCTGGGACCCCGGCCCGACTGGCTGGGCAGGGGATGGAGCTGGGCACACCATCAGCGCCGGGCTGAGGCTGAGTACCTGACGGAAAAGGCGCAGATCAAGAGGCGGCGGAAAATTGACGCGCAAGCACGAGGACAGGCGCGGGAACTGGCCGCACTGAACAGAGAAAAGTTAGAAAAGATGATCAAATCCGGAGCGCGGCCGTCCGGAACGAGTGTGAGTATCTCCGGCAACCCCGAAGTAACCGTTACCGTCAGAAAGGGGGATTGGCCTGCGTGGGATGATCTGTCTGGGCATACCCCTTTTGAGGCGTTGAGGAAGAGAATTATTCAATTACGGAAATGGGGAATGAAAAAAAAGGCGCAAGGGAACTATTTTTCCTGGGCATCCGCGTTGGACGTTGTTGAAAGTATGGAAAAGTCTTTGAACTGGATGATCTCTCTTGGTCCGATAATTCAGGATACGTCCCCTCAGCCTGAAACCGCCGCGCCACCCAGCCCGGTGCGATTTTCCGTCGCCGGACTCGATCAATATCCGGCGGATTCCCCGCGGGCTTCGGACACAGCGGTGCCGCAGTCATGGGATTTCCCGCTCCCGATCTCCACGCGCCTGGACGTACACGTTATTGAGCAGCGCGCCAGTCAGTGGGGAGTGCCGTTCATTCCGTACGATGTGGCAAAGAAATACGGCTACGCTCCCTGATTATTACGATTCAGGCTGGATCTGGACGTTCAGTGAGCACTGGGTATAATAGTCCATCCCATCGACCTGTCGAATCCGGTCGTCTCCGCCGATCTTGCCGGCATACTCTCCGAACCGGTCCCCGTTAAAAAACGCTTCGAGGCGGGTGTAGGGCAGCGTCCACTCAGCCATTTTCCCGACATAAAAATCGTGTCCCTTCGATTGGAACCGTTCAAACAGCGGGAACTGGTCCTTGCAGATGACCTGCAGGCCTGTCTCCGGAAATCGAAAGAGGTGGCACCAGAACATCGTCCAGCCGAACCGGGTTTCCTCGATGTAGTCGAAAATCCGCCGGCTGATCAGATAAGCGTCTGACTCGGCGTGAACGATCCTCTCGTATCCGAACCGTCTGGCCAGATCAAGACTCTTCAGAAAACTCCTGTACCATCCCGCCGAATTGGCGGCCTCTGGACCACCCTTGCGCTCGCCGAAATGAATCAAATTGATTTTTTGGGCTCGACCGCACCCAAACTCGCTCTCCCCAATGACGTGGATGTCCCCGTCGACGAGCCGAAGGTCGGAGTGGTCGTCGATCAGGAACAGGTCCTTGTCCCGGCAAAAGGGATGTCCAGAGTAATAATCGATCCATTTCCGGTACCGTTTCTGATAGACCTCTTCGGTGTCGAAATACGATGTGCAGAACAGCATCGTCTTCATGACTCTTTACTATTCGTCACCTCCGGCCAATGACATGAGACGTCAAAACCCCAAAAAGAACCCCGAAAGCCCAAAAAGCCCAAAAAGGGGACGTTGATTGACAAATTGACAAATGCGTCGGAACCCTCATAGTAGATGACCGGAAAATGATAGAAGATCTATATGTGTTGCACTTAGCCTCCTCTGGAGGTCTTCTGAATTTGTCAATTTGTCAATCAACGTCCCCAAAGTTGCAAAGTTGCCCAAAGTTGCCCGATTTTGCGATGTCTGCGATGTTGACAATGAATCGACACCCAATTACCCTCGCTCCGTTATGATTACAGGGCGGATTTCCTGTGCGATTCTGATAGCTTTGGTAGTCGACGTTTCAACCGGCCGCGCGGCTGATATCGTGGGGACCGTTCGGGTTCAGCCGAAACTTTCTGAAGAAGACTATCAGAAGCAAATGAAGAACGTGAAACGGGACGACATCTACAAAACCCAGGGGGCTCAGAGGGTCGACTACAAAACGGCCTCGGCCAACGTGGTGGTCTACGTGGAGGAAGCGCAGGGCGAATTCAAGGCGCCAGAATCCAACCCACGGATTGTTCAGAAAAACGCCTCATTCGACCCGCCCATTCTGGCGGTCATGGTCGGGACCACGGTGGATTTCCCAAACAACGACGCGATTTTCCATAACGTGTTCTCCTACAGCAAGGTCAAACCCTTTGATCTCGGATTGTACAAATCGGGCGCCAGCAAATCCGTGACGTTTACCCGTACCGGCCAGGTGACGATGTACTGTTCCATCCACCGGACCATGAAGGCCGACATTCTGATCCTCCAGAATCCGTATTTCACGCTGACAGACGGCAAAGGCCTGTACAAAATCAGCGGTGTGCCGGAAGGGGCATACCGGATAGTGGCCTGGCATGAGCGGTTTCCGGAGGCGATGCAGGACGTGACCATTCCCAAAGATGTTCCGGAGGTTCGGGCCGACCTCACGCTTGGCGTGCTGAACCTGCCGGCCGTCGAATAATCCCACCGACTGATCCCGTCATGCGTCTAAGCGTTCAAGCCAAGTTTCTATTTTTCTCCGTTCTCATCCTCGCCACCGTTCTGGGCCTGGCTTTTACGTTTCTGTACCGTCAAGCCCTCGCCACTGTGACGACCAAATTCTCCAACGATTTCAAAGCCGGCCGCGTTGCCGCGCTCAGCCTGCTGGACCACCGGCTCAGGTCACTGGGCGACAAGGTCCAGGTCATTTCCAGGGCGCCGCACATCCAGCCGCTCCTGGCCGACGCCGAGGTTGATTACGCTTCGATCCAGTTTACATTCGCGGACGTCCAGGAGTCTTTGGCAGCGGATCCGCTCATTGTTACGAACGACGAAGGCCGGGTCCGATACTGGGCCGGCCGGCCGGCAGCATCCGGTCAGTCTGTTCGGCAGTGGCCGATTGTGGAGGAGACGCTGAAAATCAAGCGGACCTGGGGTGTTCAGGTCATAGATTCAGCGCTTGTGATGCTGGCGGCGGTCCCGGTGTACTCTACGGAACAGCGGGCGCTGACGGCGGTATTGCTGGCCGGCCAGGTCATAGACGAAACGATCGTGGATGATATCCGGCGCATCTCGTCGATGGAAGTAGTCTTTACCCACTCCACCCGGATCCGCGCCTCGTCTCTGCTCACCCATCAGCAGGGTCTTCTGGAGGCATCGCTTTCAGCGGAATCCCTGGTTGAGGATCACGTCGAGGACGTGATGATTCAGGGTGTGACTTACCGATGCGGATTTGCCTCGCTCCCAGGCGAAAAAGGCGTGGGAATTCTTCTCCTCAGTTCACTCGACGCCGCCCTCTATGAGAATCTCGCGCCTATCAAGCGCCACATTGCCATCGCCGCCGTCATTGGATTGGTTCTGAGCGTCATTGCCTCGTTTCTTGCCGCGCGATCCCAGACGGAGCCGATCCGGTCGCTGGTGGAGGGAACGAAGGCGGTTGAGCGCGGTGACTATCAGCATCGGATCCGTGTGGTCCAGACATTCCCGGACGAGCTGGGGGATCTGAGCCAGTCTTTCAACGAGATGATCGGGGATCTTGAGGAAAAGCAAAAAATGGAGTCGGTCCTGCACATGGGACTCGGCAAGGAAATCGCGGAGGCGATGCTGAAAAGCGGCGCGCTGGGCGGAGAGGAGCGGAAAGTGACGATGCAGTTTTCCGACCTGCGCGGATTTACTGCGCTATCGGAGAAACTGACGCCGACCCAGGTGATTTCGATGTTGAACGAATACATGACTCGTATGTCCGTATGCATCGACGAGGAGGGCGGAGTGGTCGACAAATTTGTCGGCGACGAAATCATGGCTCTCTTCGGCGCGCCCGTGGCGCATCCCGATGACGCCGAGCGCGCGGTCCGTTCCGGAATCAAAATGCGGGCCGCGCTGAAAAAATTCAATGAGGAACGGGCGCAGCGCGGAGATTTCGACATCCGGATGGGCATGGGCATCAACACGGGCCGAGTGGTTGCGGGCAACATGGGATCGGAGAGCCGCAGAAACTATACCGTCATCGGCGCCGCCTGCAATCTGGCCGCCCGGCTCTGCTCCAACGCCGCGGCCGCGCAGATTTTGATTTCCGATTCGACCTATCATGAGGTGAAGGACGTTTTTCAAACGAAGAAGCTGGACCCGATACGAGTCAAGAATGTCGCGGACCCTGTGCAGATCTACGAAATTCTCTAACCTGTGAAATCCCCCCCGGCCGACCGGTCCATTCGGGAGACGATTCCGTGCCTGCCGCTCAGGGATCTGGTTGTCTTCCCGGGAATGGCCGTGCCGCTCTTTGTCGGCCGCATGTCCTCGGTCGGCGCCGTGGAGGCCGCCGCCGGTTCCGGAAAGAAGCGGCTGCTGGCGGTCGCTCAGAAGGACGCGTCGGTCGAAGAGCCCGGCCGGCCGGACCTGTATGACGTGGGATGTGTCATCGAGATCACCCAGCAGTCGCGATTGCCCGACGGGACACTGAAAGTCTTGGTCGAAGGCCGCGACCGTGCCCGTATCGACAAGTGGCAGCCCGGCCGGGACTGCGTGTTGGTTCAGGTGGAAACGCTGGACAGCGATCCGCAGACGGCGAACGCGGAGGAGTTTCAAGCGCTGACCCGAAATGTCATCCACCGGTTTGAGGAATACATCCGACTGTCCAACAAAATGCCCGTGGAGGCGGCGATGGCGATTCTGCATCTGCAGGACCCGTCGGCCCTGAGCGACGCCGTCGCATCGCATCTGTCTCTCACGGCCGCGGTCCGGCAGAAGCTTCTCGAGACGCTCTCCGTTGAGAGCCGGATGTTTCAACTGTCCGAACTGCTCGAAAAGGAAATCGAGATCGCGCGTCTGGAATCCCGGATCCGCGGCAGGGTCAGAAAGCAGATGGAGGAACTCCAGCGCGAGCACTATCTGAACGAGCAGGTCAAGGCGATCCAGAAAGAGCTGGGATACGGCGACGACAAGGACGACATCCAGTCCATCCGCGAGACCATCGAGAAATCGGGCATGCCGGCCGAGGTGAAGGAGAAGGCTCTGAAGGAACTGCTACGACTTCAGAAAATGCCGCCGCTATCGCCGGAAAGCACCGTAGTCCGGACCTATCTGGGGTGGCTGACGGATCTTCCATGGAACCGTCGCACCGAGGACAGCCTGGATCTAAAGCGGGCGAAGGCCATTCTCGATGAGGATCATTACGGTCTCAAAAAACCAAAAGAGCGGATTCTCGAATATCTTGCGGTCTGCAAGCTCGCCGGAAAAATCAAGGGTCCGATCCTGTGTCTGGTCGGTCCGCCGGGCGTTGGCAAGACGAGTCTGGGCAAATCGATCGCCCGGGCGCTAGGCCGTGAATTCGTCCGGATGTCGCTGGGCGGCGTCCGGGACGAGGCCGAGATCCGGGGCCACCGCCGGACCTACATCGGCGCCCTGCCGGGCCGGATACTGCAGTTGATCGCGAAGGCGAAATCGAAGAATCCGGTGGTGCTGCTGGACGAGATCGACAAGATGAGCGTTGATTTCCGTGGCGACCCGTCAGCGGCGTTGCTGGAGGTTCTGGATCCGGAACAGAACGCGCATTTTGTAGATCATTATCTGGAAGTCGGATTTGACCTCTCGGAGTGTCTATTCGTCACGACGGCGAATGTCCGATTCGCCATTCCTTATCCGCTCTTTGACCGGATGGAGATCATCGATCTGCCGGGATACACCGAACCGGAAAAACTGGAGATCGCGCGAGGCTTTCTCATTCCGAAACAGATGCGGGAAAACGGTCTCGAAAAAAAACCGGTCCGCGTCACTCCATCGGCCATCCGGCAGGTGGTCCGGCGATACACAAACGAGGCGGGTGTCCGGGACCTGGAGCGGCACGTCGGCAAGATTCTCCGGCAGATCGCTCGTGTCGTGGCCTCCGGCAAACGCGGGCCGCGCCAGATCCATGAAAAAATGCTCACCCGATACCTGGGCGTCCCGCAGGTGCACAGCAAGCACACGATGCTCGCGGGTCTGGTCGAGGCCGGCACGGCGGCCGGTTTGGCCTGGACGGAGCAGGGCGGCGACGTGTTGCTGATCGAAGTTGAAAAGGTACCGGGAAAAGGCAATCTCATTCTCACCGGCCGGCTGGGAGATGTCATGAAGGAGTCGGGCCAGGCGGCGCTGACATTCGCCCGATCCGTATCGGAGAGGCTATCCGTTCGGCCGGAGGTTTTTCGGAAATTTGATTTTCATGTGCATGTATCGGAAGGCGCCATTCCCAAGGACGGCCCCTCGGCCGGCATCACCATGGCCTCCGCTCTTCTTTCCGTCCTGCTGGGCCGGCCGATTCCCCGCGGAATGGCCATGACCGGCGAAATCACTCTCCGCGGCAGAATCCTTCCGGTCGGCGGACTTCGGTCCAAACTCATGGCGGCTCTGCGGTACGGGATGACCCAGGTCATTTTGCCGATGGAGAACAAACCGCAGGTGAGCGAAATTCCGGCCAACGAAATCCGGGGATTGAAATTGCACTACGTCGAAAGTATACGGGAGGCCCTGCCGATCCTGTTTCCCGGCCGGCGGGGCGCTCAGGGCGTTTCGGGTTACAAGCCGGCATCGAAGGGCTCCTCGATTCAGATCCCTGCAACGCACTAGGCAATGACTCTTGTTCCCGGCGCCGGCATTCGGCGAGACCGCCGGGTACGGGAATGAACAGAATGATGGAGGCTGACAGTCATGTTTTATAAACGAAGGCTGCTTGCGCCCGGTCCCACGCCGGTTCTTGAAGAGGCGTTGCTCATCGCGGCCAAACCGATGATTCATCACCGTACGGAAGAGTTCAACGTGGTTCTGAAAGATGTGTTTGAGAAACTCAAGGCAGTGTTCCTGACAAAATCGCCTGTGCTGCTCTTTACCAGTTCGGGCACGGGTGCCATGGAGGCCTCGGTGGCCAATCTCTGTCGGACCGACCGGCCGATCCTGGTGATCCGTGGCGGGAAATTCGGCGAGCGCTGGGCGGAGATATCGAAGGCCTATGGTGTTCCGACCGACGTCATCGACGTGCCGTGGGGGGATGCGGTTGACCCGGCTGCGGTCGAAAAGCATCTCAAGCAGAAACCGGATACGACCGCCGTTTTCACCACGCTGTCCGAGACGTCCACCTGCGTGGCTCATCCGGTTGAGGACCTGGGCCGGATCGTATCCAAAACCGGCGCGGTTCTCGTCGTCGACGGCATCAGCGGTCTTGGCGGCCAGGAATGCCGCACGGACAACTGGGGCGTTGACGTGGTCGTCGCCGGCTCGCAAAAAGCCCTCATGATCCCGCCGGGCCTTGCGTTTGCGTCCGTGTCCGACAAGGCATGGAAAAAGGTCAAGGAGTCGAATCTGCCGAAATTTTATTTTTCGTTCGACAAACACAACAAAAACATCTCCAAGGACACCACTCCCTACACCCCGGCCGTGTCGCTCATCTACTCGCTTAAAGTCGCGCTTGACCGGATGGTTGCCGAGGGAATGGATTCGATCTTCAAGCGTCACCAAGTTTTGGGCCGGGCGATGCGCGCGGGCGTGGAGGCGATGGGTCTTACGGTTTTTTCCAAGCGGCCAGTTGATGTCGCGACGGCCGTGAATGTCCCGCCGGCGGTGGAGAGGGTTGTAGCTTAGTTGGTAGCACAGTGCAGTTTGGG
>CAZHRJ010000125.1:0-8791 GCA_964534765.1 uncultured bacterium | reverse complement strand
GCTGTGTCGAGATAGACGGTGTCCACATACGGGATACCGCGAACAACCCGGACCTCAACAAGAACCCCATCGGCCGTGGCGCCGGGATGATGCGATGCGTTGCGCAGATGATACACAACTGTGGTATCGGGCCCCTGACCGCCGGACGGATGCCAGATCAGAATCGGTCTGGCCGGATGCGTGTCTGGTCCATCATCCTCGCCCACGTCCGTATCCCTGTCGGCGCTATCGTCTGTGTCGCCGGCGTGTCCGTCGTCGCCGCCGGTGTCCGTGCCGGTATCCGGATCGATTCTCCTGCCGACAACAATCTGCCGGATGGTATCGCCGCTCAATCCATCGTTGTCCGTGACTCTCAACTGGATGACATAGGTTCCTGTACCGTCATAGACATGATGGGTGACCTTGCCAAGCCCTGTCGACCCATCCCCGAAATTCCAGGCGTACGTGTCAATCCGGCCGTCGGAGTCGACGGATGACGTTCCATTCACCGTGACTTCGGATCCGATGAATGGCGCCGCCGTGTCCGGCGTGAAATCGGCATCCGGAGCATACAGCCGTTTCGGCCGGTCCGGATCGGCGGGATCGAATCCCATGACGTAGATGTCGCCTTTGCCGGTTCGAAATGATGTAAAGGCGATTTTCCGCGCGTCTGGACTGAATGCCGGGTAGAGATCGTCGGCGATGTGATCGGTCAGCGATCTCGGATCGGTTCCGTCGGATTTCATGAACCAGATATTGAAGTTCGATAGAAATTCGTCGTAGAGTTTCATGACCTGCGCCAATCCCTCGTGAACACCTCCAAAATCGTCCACATCGATCACGCTTCCACCGGTGGCGCCGGTCAGCGCCCGGAGGCTGTCGCGGTTGGAGGGATAATAGGGGTCGGCGACGAATACGGCGTAAATCGGAATCTGGAAGCTTCGGGCAAGTCGAATCACCTCTTCGGATTTCTTCTGGCTCGCGTTGTCCCACCCGTCGCTGACCAGAACCGCCATCCGGCGGCCCGGCATGGTTGCCAGGTGGCCCAACGCCGTATCGACGGCGTCGTGCATCGCCGACGCGCATCCAAAAACCCGGGTTCCCACCGCCCGCTTGAGAATCGCCCGGTTCGCCGTAAATTCCTGGACGCATCGCGATCGATGATCGAACTTGCTGACGGCAACCCGAACGTCCCCGGACAGATTGTCCAGAAACCGGCCTACACTCTCGACCATCCGCAAAAACGACTCATCGGTCAGACTGCCGCTCTCGTCCAGAATCAATTCCACATGCGTCACCTCAGTCCCCGGGCCGCGGAGATTCTGTTTCACCGGCCGATTCGAATGAAAGACGATGTGCCTCCCATCAGATGACCAGTGGGGATGCGCGTCATACGCCGCGCTCGAAGTCAGCCGGACGGAGGCGCCGGGCGCGGTTGAACTCTGAACTTGGATGTCGTAGTTCCCTTCCCGGTCCGAATGATAGGCGATCTGCTTTCCGTCCGGCGACCAGGTCGGCTTGTTGTCATCCCCCTCCCAGCGGGTCAGCCGGACCGATTCGCCGGTGGCGTCCGGCAGGCCGTCGCCGTCTCCATCAACGGTCTTGGTCCAGATGTCGTAATTGCCCGACCGGCGCGACCCAAACGCGAGCTTCGTTCCATCCGGAGACCATGCGGGGAAAAGATCATGCGCGTTGTCCGTCGTTACCGGAATCGCCCGGGCCGGGGAATCCATCCGCAGAACATAGAGGTTGAGCGGCAATTGTGTTCCGATCGGCCGGCCTGAGAAGGCCACGAACCGGCCGTCCGGCGACTGGACCGGATAGAGTTTGGCGTAGGCGGTGTCGGAGGCCGGCGGGGGAGGAGGCGGGGGCCATGGCGGATCTTCCGGAATGGGCACAACCCGAAAAGGGGCTCGACCGGTCCTCAATCCGTCCGTGACGACGGCCTCGTATTCCGTCGGCGTGCTGGGCGCCGGAAATGGCGGAAATCGAAACTTACCCTGGGCAGTGACCGGCGAGGAGGACATTTCCGTCGTGCCCTGAACCTGCGACGCCGTTCCGGCCGATACGAATTCTCCGGTCGAGTAGACGGCGGATCCATCAACAGTTATCGCCTCGCCGGCCACCGCGGAGTACAGCGGTGGAACGGTTACCAGAATGAGTTTTGCCGGGTCGCCGGGAGGTGGCGGCGGTTTCGTTTCGCCACCGTCATCCGCGGGAGGTTTCGGCGGATCGGGATGGGAAGTCTCCTTGCCGGCGGCGATGACAAAAAGAATCTCAACGTCGTCGATCACTTTGCCGTTGAATGAACGCGTCGCCACTATCGGGTACGCCCCCGGCTCGGCCGGCGCGGGTATCACCTGGTCGAAACGCTTTTTGGCCGATCGATAGGAAATGACCCAGGTCTCAGCGGTCACCTCGTTTCTGAGTTCCACCGGGCCGTCAAGATCCGCGTCGATTCCATCGGATGAGATCAGCGTCCCCCAAGCCGGCACCGGATATCGGGCGGATACGATGTCCGTCTCCAGATGCAGATCAATCGATAGTTTCCGCTCGGGCGGCGCCATGACATGAGTAACGATCAGAGCCGCTGTCTCCTCGCCCTCGCCATATCGGTCCTCCCCGTAAAAGACGATTCGGTACACACCGGAATCTCTCGGAATCGGAACGCCGTACCCTTCCTGACCGCGGACCGATGTCCCCAGTCCAACGGGCTCAAAAGGGACCGTGGTCTCCCAAATGATCGAGCCGCCCGTCGATGTCTCAAGCCGGATACGTGTGAGGCCTTCCCGATACAGCGGATACCCGCGCGGGTGCCGGCCCGAAACCGTCAGTTGAACCTGCGCGGGCGTTCCCCGGTGGCGTATCCATGTTTCCTTGTCCGGCACAACGGAACTGTCCAGACTCATCTGAAATAGAATCGAGTCGGCCTGGACATCAAACGTCAGCTGGACCTTGGCGGAATCCGAACCGTCATCGACTGTCACCGTCATCGTCTCGAACCCGTCGACCGGACGCTTGGCCGCCGGCCAGCTGAAAAATCCACCGGTGTCCGTCGAGCCGATCCATAACGGAACAGTCTCCGTATCCCGATCCACCCTCACGGCGCCGCCTATGACCGGCCGGGGCCTTTGAATATATGTCGCAATACCGAAGAGGTCGGGTCCCGAAACTCGCGCCGGAATAACGAGGGGTTCCACACCGGCGGCAAGTCGAATGCTGAGAGGCACAACATCCAGCCACACCGTTTCCGTCGCGGCGCCGCCGTAGGGATCGACCGCGGCCAAATGAAGAATGAAACTGTCTGCACGGGTCGGCGCGGTGCAGGTGTACTCAAACTCGCCGGTGGACGGCCGCGTCAGTCCAGTATAGGGCCGGGATATCCCCGCGGGTGTTGTATGAACCTCCACTTCCACCTCATCGGCCGGGCCGCCGTCGGGATAGGTGAGGGTCCCGATGAGAAGAAACGTATCCCCCACGTAAACGATCGGCGGATCGACCCGGGCGGTGATCTTCGGCGGCCACGGCAAAACAATCAACACCGTGTCCGCCTGTCCGGTCAGATGGAATTGATCTGTCGCCTTTACCAAAAGGATGTATGTGTCCGGCGTCCGGGGCGCGGTCAGAGCAAATGTCATCCGGCCATTTTTTAGGGATTCGAGAATAACGCTGGGACCGATCGGCGTGTTTAGAAGGGAAAGTTCGACCTCCGCCGTGTCGACCGGCCAGCGGCGGGTTTCATAGACGTGAGCCAGCGTCACGAGAACTTTCAGATCCCGCCCGATTCGCACGCGGTCGGGTTCGGCCCGAATGCCGACCTCCAGGCTCAGGGGATTGCCGTAGGTAAGATCCAGAACGATCAAATCCAGTTCAGTGTCCGCTGCCGCGACACCGTCTGTGACCTCCACTTTCACCGGATATGTCCCTCGAGACTCGGCTGCCTGAATCAGCGCGATAAACCGGCCGGCGGTGTCGGTCCGGATGTCGATCGCCTCCGATGACCACGAGGGCTGGATCCTGACCGGCTGATCCACCAGGACCTCCTGTGTCAACCGATAGACCGCCGTGCCCGATACGGTGGCATAGGCCTTCGTGAAAACAACCGGCGGCGAGACCTTCGCCTGAAGATCGATCGCCTGAGACAATACGGTCAACAATCCGGCCGTCTCGGCTCTCGTAAAACTGTCTGATACTTCGGCGCGCAACGTGTACCGGCCCGGCTTCGATGGGGCCTGGATCGACGCGGTGAAAAATCCGCCGGAGTCGGTCAACGCGAAATAGCGCTTGAACGTCTCCTCGATCTCGAATGACACCTCCCGGTGTGCGACCGGCTTTGGCCGGCCGCCGCCGGTCTCGTATGCCGCCTGACCGATGACGGTCACTGTGTTCAACGGATAGGTCTCGGCCGGCGTAATCGAAAATGTCAGAACAATGTCCCTCACATCGACCAAAACGCGCGTCTCGGCCGCGGCGCGCGAGCCCCAACTGTCCGAAACTATCGCACGCACGGCAAAATCGCCGGGACGGGCCGGCGGGGGTGTGGTCAGAAAAAACCGGCCGTCGGGACCGGTCAGGGTTTGAAAGGGCTGGATCTGGCCTTCAACTGTCACGGAAACCGGCAGATGTGAGCCGCGCGATCCCTCATTGTAGAAAACGCTGCCCGTTACGCTCATGACCGGCTGATCCGGATACATCACTCCCGGATCGGCCGATAAAGTCACGGACAGACCCGGAACCCACACGCTGACACAGGAACGGCCTTCACCGTGCGTCGCTCGAACGTAAAGACAAATCTCATACCGGCCGGGGGTGTCGATTGGAACATCCCAGACACCAAGATCCGCGTCGTACAGAATGCTCTTCATCCCTGTCAGTCGCTCGATCACCCGCGCCTCCGTCGGAGCGGTCTCCGGAAAAACTTCGATCCGGTATTCGTCCGCCGGTACTTGCGATATCTGATCGGCTGAAACCAGGGCGAAGGCGCCGCCAATGATCGGGACCCGGCCTCGGACCACCGCCATCGTGTCGGGATGCGTCAGCCGCGCAACGCCGATGATCTCTCCACGGCCCGTCGGCGCTGTTCGGTCTGTTGCCAGCTGAATGACCGTGCCTCCGGTGTCCGGTATCCCGTCGCTGTCCGAATCCCAGGCCTTCATGAAAATGTCCCACTCGCCTGACCGGTTCGACGCGAATAATAAAAATTTCCCGTCCGCTGACCAGCTCGGATAAAGATCGGTCCAGTCTCCGTCCGTCACCACATGGGTGGACGGGACGGCTCCAACGAACGTGATCACATGGACTTCCCACCGGCCGGCGCGTCTCCCCGATATCGCCAGCTTCGTGTCCGCTGACCAGGAAAAATGCGCGGTGTCGAAATGCGGGACTTTCATCCGGGAAAAAAGGCCCGTCAGCCGGTCCTTGTAGAAAATCTGGTCAATCTCCGGCACCCAGTACGCTCGCGTGTCGCCGGCCGGAGAGAGAATGGGAAGTTTGGAATAGACGGGAACCGTGATCGGACCCCAGGTCGTTTCGTTCCCGTCCGTATCGGCCGCGGTTAAATAATATTCCAGGGCCGGAACAACGATATCCATGGCGGTTAAACTCGCTTCATGTCGATTGAGGATCGTATGGCTCATCTCTCGTCGCGCGTAGGAACCGCGCGGCCCCGCCAGGCCGGGACGGCTGTACAGGACCGCCTCCCGGACTCCCAGGTTGTCCAGAACGGTGGCCGACACGCTCGCGTCAAAGCCCTCGACCAATTCCTCTATCGATCCACCAAGCGGGGTGTGGGTTATCCGGGGAGGAGATGTATCGCGCGGAACGAAAAAACGGTTCGGGATCAGCGCCGAACCAGGCCGATCACCGGTTGGCGCGCCGGTGCGGGCCGCGTCCGTGGCGTCGATGTAATATTCCACAGCCGGTGACCGAACCGACGACGCGGGTATGGCCGCGACATAGACGTCTACGTCGAACTGTCTCATCGGCAGTGAATCGAATCCGCCGGTGTCGATCTGCGACCTGAAATGGAGCGTCACACCGGTCACGCCGACGTCGTCCGTGACTTGCGCCTCGATCCGCACCGGAAGGCCGCGGATTCGGCCATGGGCGATCGGAAGATGCGTCACCACGGGCGGCGACCGGTCTATGTACTCCACCGACACCTCATACGGGTTGGCGGCGGATGCCGCGTCTCCGGTTGTCGGATGGTTGCCGGCCGGGTCGGATGCGGTGAAATAGTATTCGACCGCCGGCGGCTGGATCAGGGTGTCCGGCAAAACGACCCGATAGAGCCCGTCGCCGGCGGCGGTCAGGGCGTATGTCTCGTACGGCGCCGTCCCTTTTGTCCTGGCGTGCGCATCGGCCGCGATGATGGACACATCATCCGTGATCGTCGCGGTCAGCGCCAGCGGCCGGCGCGATTCGGCCTGGCCGGGTGGCGTGTGCTGGACGGTGGGCGGCGTGATGTCCATCATCTGGATCATGTACGTCCCGGTGCGGGAGATATTTCGCCTCGCATCCCGGGCGGAAATAGCGTACTCAACGCCGGGCGGCTCGACCGATTCCTTGGGAATCACTCCCTCATAGCCGTTTCCTCCCAGATACCTCATCGGAACTTCCGTAAATTCGGCGGCGGCCATGGGGCGATACAACAACAAAGCGGAGTGAACGGAAACACTGTCCTCAATGTCCGCCTGGATCGGAATCGATACACCCGGCCGGACCTGATCGATTGGATCATGAACGATCACCGGGGCCGCCTCGTCGCTCGATCCACCGCGCGCTGACTCCACCGCCGCGGCCGCGTCGATCCGGCCATATCCGTAGACCTCGTCGAATCCTGACGCGCCCAAATCCACCGCCGTCTGACGCAAAATGTCACGCACATCCCCTGAGGTCAGGTCCGGATTCACGGATAACATCAGACTCGCCACTCCCGCTGCGTAGGGCGACGCAAACGAGGTACCCGAAACTGTCCTGTACCCGCCGCCGACAGACGTGGTCAGAATGTCCTTGCCTGGAGCTGAAACATCAACCCAACTCCCGTAGCTTGAAAATGCGGCTCTTTGATCTTCCGATGTCGTCGCCACCACGCCGATTACTTCCGGGTAGGCCGCCGGATAAACCTGCCGCGTGCCGGCCGAGTTGCCGGCGGCGGCGATCAGCACAACACCTCTCTCGGACGCGAACTTCAACGCGTCATGCATCGCCTGCCAGCCCCCAAACCCGCCAAAACTCATGTTGATGATCCGCGCGCCCTTCTCCACGGAATCTCGGATCGCCTGGACCACCGCCCAGACGGATAGGGAATTGTTGCCGACCCGGTACGGCAGGATGCGGCTTCGCCAGTTCGTCCCCGCCACGCCCTGAGCATTGTCGCCGGTCGCGCCAATTACACCCGATACCATCGTCCCGTGGCCGCCCTCGTCGGTCGGGTCAGCATCATTCGCATAATAGTCATATCCGGGCAGAAATCGGCCTGAGAGATCCGGATGATTCGGATCTCGGCCTGTGTCAATCACCGATACGATGACATCCACATCGCCCGTCGTCTCGTCCCAGGCACTCTCCAGAGACATCTTCCCTACCGCCCACTGCTCGATCAGTCGCGGGTCGTTCGGGACCAGAACCAGGTCGTACAACCCGTTCGGATGGGCGAACTCCACGGCTTCCTGCGCCGATAAATCCGTTAGAACTGTCTTGAGATCCAGATCGATCGGTATCTGCATTCGAACCAGACGAACCCGGTTGTCGATGGCGATCACCCGCGCGTTGTGCCGGAGAATCAGATCATTGATCGCGTTCGGCACTCGGTCCGGCGATAGACCCGGATCCAGTTTCAGTATCGCTTCTCCCTGCGCGATCTTCACGTCCGTGCCGCTCGCGTCGTCTCGGTACAGGATTTCACGGATTTGCGCCGGCACAACCAGCAGGACCGTCGAATAATCATCTGACCGGAACACTCGGCCGTCCTCGTACGTCACTTCCAAATAGTAGGTCAGTCCCAGCGGCGACATCTCTGATGGGCGAACCACATTCCGCCAGGTTCCACGGCCCATCGGATCCTCCATCGTCTTCATCCGGTACGACCCCTCGCCCGGATGACGGTAATAGAGTTTGATAACTTGAACGGCCCGACTGTCCGTCAGGCCGGTTTGGAGAAATAGATTCCGGTCGATCAGGTGGCTGTCATCGGGAACATGCAAAAACCGGCCGGTATCCACTTCGGACGCATATACGCCCCCGGACAGGGCAATCATCCAGATCACAATCACGCCGATCTGTCTCCACCCGATCCTTCCGGGGCGTGTGGTCTGGCGGATGTTCATCGGACGGTCAACGTCACGCGGTGTGACGCGCCCATCTCCACGCCCGGATCGTAGGCGTAGCTAAGATCGAGCGCCGAAAAACGAAACCCGATGCCCGCTTTGAACGCGGATGATAAATCCGATTGATCACTGTACCCCGCGCGAAGGCGAAGCCCGCCGAAAAGCGAAAGCTCCAGGCCGGCGCAGAGAAAAACAGGCTGATCCACATACCTCACCCCGTCAACTCCGATCTTCAAAAATCCTTTGTCATAGCCGATCCCCGCGCGAACCGCGCGCGGCAGGTCGTCCGTCTGTTGCACGAACGTCACCGGCTTGCCCAGATGCAGACACGCGACGCCTAGCGTCATCCCTCGAATCGGCGTCCGATACTGTAATCCCGCGTCCGCGGCAAACCCGGAGGCGCTGTAGCCGTCAATCTTTTGCTGCAGACTCTTCCCGAATATGCCAAACGACCACTTTTCCGTCGAGCCGTAGAGCCCGGCGCC
>CAZHRJ010000124.1:0-8823 GCA_964534765.1 uncultured bacterium | reverse complement strand
TCATGCGCCAAGCGGATCGGTGGTCGCCGTTTTCGGCGAAAACGGCGCCGGCAAAAGCACGCTCCTGTGGGCGATTTCGGGTCTGGTCGAGCCCTCGGCCGGGACGATCCGGCGATCGGTTGGCGCGTCCGGCGCGCCGCGCCGGCCGGCGCGGATCGGGTTTCTATCGCACCAGACGTTTCTCTATGAGGATTTGACCGCGCGCGAGAATCTGGAGTTGTCGGGCCGGCTGTGGGGTCTGCCGGATCCGGCCGCCGCGGTGTCGGATCTGCTGTCCCGGCTCGGCCTGGATTCGGCCGGGCCGCGCCGGATATCGGAACTGTCCCGAGGCCAGACCCAGCGGGTGGCATTTGCCCGCGCCATTTTGCCGGCGCCCGATATTCTCCTTCTGGACGAACCCTTTTCGCATCTGGATGAAGACGGCGTCCGGCGCGCAACGGATCTGTTGGCCGCCTATCGGTCAGCGGATCGAATCATCTTCCTGGCGACCCATGACCGCCCTCGGGCACAGCGTCTGGCCACCTGCGTGATTGAACTGACGGCCGGTCAAATGACCGAGCCGGGCGGTCGCGGTGAGGCGGATGATGGGCGCGTCTAGGGCCATTTTTTTGGCCGAATGGCTGGTCGAGTGGCGAAATCCGGCTGGATTTGTATCGGCCTTGTTGTTTGCCCTGATCGTTCTTCTGGCGCAGTCGTTGGCCGTTCCGGCGTATGAGTTGTCGCGGCCGGAAGTTAGTCAATCGGCGTTTTTTATTTCGATTTTGTTCGCGTCGATTCTGGGCGAGTATTCCCGGATCGCTCGGGATCAGAAGACGGGCACGTCGTTCGGATTGGCCCTGACGTCGGCCTCCCCCGCCCGGCTTTTTTTCGGAAAAATGGCCGTTGGCCTGGCTCAGATGACGGTGCTCGAGCTGTGTCTATTCCCGATGCTGGTTCTCTTTTACAATGTCCCTCTGTCCGCCGGCCGGCCGCCGTGCGTGATCGCGGCGGTGTGTCTCTCGGCCAATTTTTCATTCGCCTGTCTCACCACGCTTCTCGGCGCCGGGCTGGGCGCATGGAAAGGCGCCTCCCAGGCCCTCGCTTTACCCATCATGACGCTTCCCTTTCTTCTCCCGGTTCTGGTCTCCGCGACGCTCGGCGCCGCCCGCGCGATTTCGGGCGAGCCGGTTTTTCCCTTCGCCAAGCTGCTGCTGGCGTCCAACGTCTCGGCGGCGCTGGTTGGGTCACTGACCTACGGGAAGATATTGGGAAAACAGTGAGTTTGTGTTAGGAGTGAGCCATGTCTGACCCATTGACCGATCCGCGCGAGGCGTCGAGTCCGGCCGGCGTTGGAGACGCCGGCACTGGGAGCACCGGAGGTGCTGATCCGGTCGAAGGCGCGTTCGGGCCGCGTCTGCTTTTGCAGTGGTTTGTTTTTCCCATGCTGGCGGTGGTGGTGTGCGTGG
This sequence comes from uncultured bacterium, assembly GCA_964534765.1. Classification (GTDB taxonomy): domain Bacteria; phylum Lindowbacteria; class 2-12-FULL-62-27; order 2-12-FULL-62-27; family 2-12-FULL-62-27; genus CAZHRJ01. The sequence continues at coordinate 7,378 of CAZHRJ010000124.1, read as the reverse complement.
GGTTGTATCTCTCGTTCCGGTTTCTGACCGCGGACACCAAGACGACGCAGGACTATCTGAACGATCTGCGGAGCGGTAATCCACACCGCGCCTGGCAGGCGGCGTTTGCGCTGGCCAATCAGGTGAATCTGAACCGGGTGACGGATGAGGAGAAACCCGCGATCGGCCGGGATATTTTGAGGATGCTTGACGAAAGCTCCCCATCGGCCGGCCCGATCCGGCAGTATTTTATTCTCACTCTTGGCCGACTCAACCACCGGGATGCCGTGCCCAAACTCCTCTCCCTGGCCGGCGGGCCTGACGGAGACAACGCGGAAAAAATCTACGCGCTTCTGGCGCTTCGCGAAATGCGCGTCCGGGAGGCCCTCGATGTCGCGACCACGGGTCTTTCCGATCCGGATCCGGGGGTTCGGAAGACCGCGGCGTATTTTTTCGGGATGCTGGTCGGCTCGACCGGCGCGCTGGCGGACAGCGCCGCGACGGTGACGGACTGGGCCGACCGTCTCGCGCCCCTCCTGAACGACCCGGTCGCGGACGTGCGGTGGAACGGGGCGCTCAGCCTGGCGGAACTGGGCGACCGGCGGTCGGTTCCGGTGCTCCTGGGACTATTGAGTCGGGAGGAAATCGAGTCGGAACTGAAAAAATATGACAGGCTTGACGAAACAAATGTCGAAAAGATAATCAGAGCTGCTCTGGCGTGCGCGGCCCGGTTTGATGATCCGATTCTGAGATCCCGTGTGGAACGGCTGGCTCAGTCGGATCCCCAACCGGGGATTCAATCCGCCGCCATGCAGACTTTGGAGAGGATGGCAGGGGCGAAGTAGCGATGGCAGATACCAGTCCGGAAAAAGAAGGGCCGACCCGCCGGGGATTTTTCAAGTATCTGGCGGGCGCATGGGCGGCGTTTGGCGCCGGCGTCGGAATGATGAACGTTCTGACGGTGCGGTTTTTGTATCCCAATGTCCTCTTCGTTCCGCCCAACACTTTCAAGGCCGGCCTCCCGGAGGAATATCAGGTCGGGCAGGTCGATCAGCGGTTCAAGGATAAATTCGGCGTGTGGATAGTCCGGAACGAGGAAGGCTTTTACGCCGTGTCCACCACCTGCACGCACCTGGGGTGTCAGCCGAACTGGCTGGAAGCGGAGCAGAAATTCAAGTGTCCGTGCCACGGGTCCGGGTTTGACGTTGCCGGCATCAACTTCGAAGGCCCCGCGCCCCGGCCGCTGGAGCGATACCGTATTTCCCTGTCGGACGACGGGCAGATCGAAGTTGATAAATCGAGGAAATTCCAGCACGAGCTGGGTCAGTGGACCGACCCGGAAGCGTTTTTAAGGGTGTAGAGGAGCCGTATGTGGGAGAAGATTAGAGACACTGTAACGGAATCCCAGGTTTGGAAATCGGTCATCCGGCATGGATATCCGGACAGTCGGCGCAACCGGGTCCTTATTGTCCTCACCAATTTCTTTCTCCATCTTCATCCCACCAAGGTCCCGGCTCACTCGCTGAAATTGTCCTACACCTGGTGCATGGGCGGTCTTACCTTCTTTCTGTTTCTTGTCGAAACCCTCACTGGCGTCCTTCTCATGTTCTACTACCGGCCGGTCGGCGAATACGCGTATAACGACATCCTGGCCCTGCGTGAACACGTGCCGCTGGGCATCATGCGGGAGCTGCACCGCTGGGGCGCGCACGCGATGGTCATCACCGTGTGGCTTCACATGCTCCGCGTCTTTTTGACGGGATCCTACAAGCCGCCCCGGGAGTTCAACTGGGGAATCGGCGTGGTCCTCCTGACCCTGACGCTTCTTCTTTCGTTTACCGGGTATCTTCTTCCGTGGGATCAGCTCGCCATCTGGGCGATCACCGTCGGGTCCAACATGGCCCGCGCCACTCCCTTTGTCGGCCATGAGGGACCGGGATCGAAACTGCTGAATCCCGGACTTCTGGGATTCGAGGACATTCCGTTGATCCACGCCATGGACGACGCCCGGTTTGTGCTCCTCGGCGGCCCTTTTGTGGGCGAAGCGACTCTCCTGCGATTTTACGTTCTTCACTGCGTCTTTATTCCCCTTGCCGCCGCGACGCTCATGGCTGTCCATTTCTGGCGCGTCCGAAAAGACGGAGGAATATCGGCGCCCACGGACGATTTTCCGCAGAAAGCGCTGTAGTGGTCGACCAGCTCAAACACCTCATCAACGCCGTTTCGGCGCCCACGTTCTTTTTGCCGCTCACCGCCGTCGCTTTCTTTCTCGTTCTCAAATATTACCGCATCGTCTCCCGGCCCATCGTCTCCGCCCTGATCCTGGCCGCGGCGGTGGTCTTCTATTGCGCCTCTCTGCTCGATCCGAATTTCAAGCACATCGTGGCCAAACCGGACAACGTGCCGATCACGATCATGCTGTTTCTTTCCGGGTTTTGCGTCTGGGTGGCGCTTCGGCAGGCCGCGATCAACGACGAGCGGATGGAGCGTGGCCTGCCGCCTATGGAAAAAGAGGGCAACGAGACGATTTTTGTCTGGCCCGACCTGGTCTACATCGAATTCTTATGCGCCGTAATCGTCGGCGTGATCCTCACCGTCTGGTCGATCGAGCTGAAAGCTCCGCTCGAACAGCCCGCCAGCCCGTTCAAGGCGCCGAACCCATCGAAGGCGCCGTGGTATTTTCTGGGTCTGCAGGAAATGCTGGTCTATTTCGATCCGTGGCTGGCCGGCGTCGTGTTTCCGACGCTGATCATCACGGGCCTCATCTGCATTCCCTACATGGACCTCAACACCCGCGGCACCGGATACTACTCGTTCCACCAGCGCCGGATGGCCATCACGATCTACCTCTTCGGATTTTTATTTCTCTGGGTGACGCTGATCATGCTCGGCACGTTTTTCCGCGGCCCCAACTGGAATTTTTTCGGGCCTTACGAGTACTGGGACGTGCACAAAGTCGAGCCGCTGGTGAACATCAATTTAAGCGAGATCATCTACATCAAGCTGCTCGGCACCGGCATGCCGCATCACTGGCTGGTCCGGGAGATGTGGGGGCTGTTGATTCTGGCCGGATATGTTTTTGTTCTTCCGGGATTGCTCGGCAAGACGGTTTTCAAGGACTTTGCCGCGAAGATGGGGATTCTGCGTTACAACGTGTTCATGTTCCATTTCCTCATGATGATGCTTCTGCCCATCAAAATGATCTGCCGATGGCTCTTTAACCTGAAATACTTCGTCGCCGTCACGGAATTTTTCTTCAATATATGAGACTCCGGAACTGATTGTGGCCCAGAAACCGCCCGCGGACAAATATTTCCGGACCCCGGAAGCCGTGCACGCGGTTTTTTTTCTATCAGCGGTGTCGATGGTGGCCGTGATCGGGTGGATGAGCTGGCAGGACTATGACCGGGACTGGAAACGATATCAGCGGCGCTTCATGAAACGCGAACGGGCGATCGCCAAGCTGGAACTGGGTCAGGCGAAGGACAAGATCGACCAGGAAAAAATCGCGCAGTTGAAAAAAGACATCGCCGCCGAAATCGCGTCATTCAAATTTCCCCATCTCGAAAAATGGGTCACATTCGACGCCGCTAAAAAAGAATGGGCTCACGCACAGGCCGGACTCGAGAAGAAAAAAACCGTGATGGCTTTCGCCAAATCGGAACTCGACGCCGGCCGGTTCCGGTACGAGGAATCGGTCAAACACGGGCCAAATGAAAAGGCTCTGAAAGAGTTTCAAAAAATCGAAAAAATATTTCTCGAATCCAAAGAGGCGTTCATGCGGCAGGAACAGGTCGTCAAATCGCGGATGATCGAGGTCGCCGCGTTCACGGCCCGGCAGGAGGAACTCAAGAAGGCGCTGGACCGCGCCGAAATGGAGAGCCAGCGGCTGGGGGCCAAAATCAGGAAATTGACGGCTACGCCGGTCCAAAAACTTCTCAACGCACCCATCATCGATTTCATCGCACCCACCACCAAAATCCAGCAGGTCGTCCTGCCGGATTTGTTCGACGATTACAATTTCCTGGTCGTCGGAAAAGTCGACCGGTGCCAGACCTGTCACCTGGGAATTGACCGGCCGAGCGTCAAGGACGCGGAGGGGACCGTGAGGAAGCTGGGATATGATGACGACAATCCCAGTCCGGCGTTTCGCGTCCAGCCGTACCGCGCGCACCCGCGACTGGATCTCTATGTCGCCGCCGGATCAAAACATCCGGTCGACAAATTCGGCTGTTCGGCCTGTCATGCCGGCGCCGGCCAGGCGGTGTCCTTCCTCGACGCCGGCCACACGCCCGGAGACGACAGCCAGCGGGCGGCCTGGAAGAAAAAATACAAATTCAAGCCGCTGGATCACGAGCATCTGTCGGATTTTCTCTGGGACTACACCATGTATCCCGGCGAGATGGTGGAGGCGTCGTGCCTCAAGTGCCATCAGGGTGTGGTTGAAATTCCAGAGGCCAATCTCCTGAATGCGGGCCGGCGGGCATTCGAGGATTACGGTTGTTACGGATGCCACAAGACCGCGGGATTTACCGATCTACGAAAACCCGGGCCGCCGCTGACGCATATCCACGAAAAAGTGTCGGCGGACTGGGTCAAGAAATGGCTGAAGAATCCGAAATCGTTCCGCCCGACCACGCGGATGCCGAGGTTTTTTGATCTCTCGAATACGTCGACCCCGGAGGATATCCGCCGATCCGACGCCGAGATCGTCGCCATCACCGCGTACCTCTACGACCGCTCGAAATCTCTGACGAAATTCGACGCGTCACAGTCGGCATCGCCATCAGCGACCCGAGGCCGGGAAATATTTGAAAGGGTCGGATGTCTCGGTTGCCACTCGATGTCGGATTCCGGCAAGACCGCCAATGAATTCGGCCCGGACCTGTCGGCCATAGGGAGCAAGATCAAGGACAGAAACTGGCTCTACACGTGGATTCGCCATCCTCAGTGGTATTTCCCGCAGACCAAGATGCCCAGCCTGAGACTGACGGACGCGGAAGCGTCGGATGTGGCCGCGTACCTGGCGAGTCTGAGAAATCCGGACTTCGACGCCGCTGCCGTGCCGGACGCTTCATCGGCCGGCGCGGATGACATCCTGCGGGAATTCTGGTCGGCCAAGACGACCCAGGAGGCCATTGGCGAAAAACTGGGGAAAATGTCCGGGAAGGAAAAATGGATCGCCGCCGGCGACCGGCTGATCGCGCATTACGGCTGTTTTGGCTGTCATGACATTTCCGGATTCGAAAAAACAAACCCGATCGGCACGGAGCTGTCGGAAGAGGGCAGCAAGGACCTGGACAAACTCGATTTTGGCGGGATGCACATTTCGCATGACCGGCTCAGCTGGTTTGCCCAGAAACTGACCGATCCCCGGTCGTTCGATCACGGCAGGGAAAAAGGCCGGCTTGATAAACTCCGCATGCCGAATTTCGATCTTACGCCCCATCAGATCAAACCCCTCGTCACCCATATCCTGTCCCTGACCAAAGACCGTGTCCGGCCGGAAAAACAGAGGCTCCTCTCGCCCCGCGAACAGACAATCGAAAAGGGCCGGCGCCTCGCGCGGGACAATAACTGTTACGGCTGTCATACGCTCGACGGCCACGACGGCGGCATTCGCGCCTATTACACGGACGACCCGGGCCTTGCGCCCCCGATTCTATGGGGGGAGGGCCGGAAAGTTCAGGGGTACTGGCTCTACGAGTTTTTAAAATCGCCCACGACGATCCGGCCGTGGCTGGACGTCCGGATGCCGACATTCGGATTTACGGATGAGGAAGCGACGGCGCTGGTCAATTATTTTCAGGCGTTGGACGAGGTTCAGATGGTCTACCGGCCCAGGGATCACCATCGGCCCGATCCGGCGCTGGCCTCGGCCGGCCGGCAGATGTTTGACCAGCTTCAGTGCATGAAATGTCACATGGTCGGATCGCAGCGTCCGCCGGGCCGCGCGGCGGGCGATCTGGCGCCGGATTTATCGATGGCCAAAACGCGTCTGGATCCCGACTGGATCATCGACTGGCTGGCCGATCCCAACAAACTCCTGCCCGGCACCCGCATGCCGACTTTCTTTGCCGCCGGCCAGACTCCCCTGCCCGACGTTTTGGAGGGAAACTCGGAGAAGCAGCTTCGAGCCCTCCGCGACCATCTTCTCCTGATTCGCTGACCTGCGTGAACTCTGCGCCTTCTGCGGTGAATCCCTCCCTCATCCTCACTGTTTGGTCGCCGCCTGAATGGCCGCCAATTTTCGTATCGCCTCCAGGGCCAATTCCGGCTGGGCGAGTTTGGTGTGGCAGTACGCGAGGTTCTGATAGGCGGCCGGGCCGTAGACCGGATTGACCGTGAGCATTCGATAGAGCGGGATGGCGGATCGGCAGTCGTTCCGATCCATGTGGATGTCGGCCAGCGCCCGGACCAGCGGGGCGTGGTTGGGATTGATGCGCTGTGCGTCCTGAAGAATTTTCGCGGCCGCGTCCAGGCGGCCTTTGGGTTTCAGTCCGCTTGCGTAATTGATGGCCGCGATGGCCGCGTCCAGTTCGGTGGGCCGTGGGATCGGCAGGCGCGTGATCGCCACAGACAGGCCGAGGATAAAGGCCGCCGCCACCAGCGCCTTGCCGCGTCGCGCTCGAACAAGGTCGATCAGCCCGGCCGACGCCACGCCCGCCAGAATGAGCATGCTGGGAATCGCCGGAAGACGGAACCGGTAGCTCTGATAGAAAATGAGGACACTTAGAAAATAGGCCGCAAGAAAACCGACTGGCAAAATCCATAGCCGGGCGCGCCGGATGGACATTGCCAGTCCCAGGAGGGCCAGGGGTAAAACGAACGCGATCGAGGTCAGGGGCAGTCGGAGGATGAAACTGTATCGCCGGGCGAATGAATAATCGTAGTTGTCGGGTGGTTCGTCGATATGGATGAACGCGGCGGCCTTTTGGGCAAGGAGTTTGAGATAGGATTCAGGGTTGGCCCTGATGCGGATGGCGGCTTCGCGGATCCAGAAATCCGACACTTCCGACACCCGTGGGGGCCGGCCGAGGATTTCTTCGGCCTTCCGCCGGAAGTCGTCATGTTCGGTGTCGGGATGGGGATTCACAAACGGCGGCGAAACGTATCCCCCTCCCCCATCCAATGTCCCGATGTACACCACTTCGCCGCCCGTCGACGTCACCCATACCCATTCCCCGCTCACATGGTGATTCCGAACGCCGACCAGAATGACCGGGATGAGCAGCGGCCCCAGAAATATCCCGGATCGAATCAGGTTGTCCAAACCCGCGCCGACATGGACTGGATTCCCGCTTTCGCGGGAATGACGTTGAGGGTTGAATGGCAACAACGTGTTTCCATTCATCCAGATCCAAACAAGCGCCGGTATGACAAGCAGTGACGCGTTGGG
>CAZHRJ010000123.1:7811-8868 GCA_964534765.1 uncultured bacterium | reverse complement strand
ACGGAATGTCGGCTCAGTACACGGCGGGAAATATCACTGCCGGCAGCGTGACCGATGTCATTTCGATCACAGACGGCGCCGGCAAGACGGTCACTTCAACTATCACGGTGACCCTCGCCACGGCGCCGATCAAGACCACTCCCACCGTCAAACCCTTGTCGATTTCTCTTGCGACGAACAAGGTCAAAGCGGGCATGCCGGCCAAACTCGTCGCCGACGGCGGCGTGTATAGTGAGGCGGGGTATTCGTGGACCATTCCGACCAACGCGTCCGGCGCGACGCTTACGCCCGCGACCGGCTCGGTGATCAAATACACGGCCGGAAATATCACCTCGGATCCCGTAACGGATGTCATCCAGCTCAAGGACGCTTCCGGAGCGACGGCCACCGCGCGCATCACGGTGACGGCGGAGTTTATAGTCACGGCGTCAGCCAAAGATATCGCGCGAGGCGGCGCTTCGGTCCAATTCACGGCCAGTGGCGGAATGCCTCCTTATACCTATTCCATTGACGGAAACGCGGCGGGCACATCGATCAGCTCGGCCGGGTTGCTGACCGCCCCCTCCAATGCCACCGGTGGCGCCGTGGTAAAAATCGCTGTTGCCGATGCCGACGGCGCCAAACTTTCCAGGTCGGTCACGATAGCGGCGCCGCTGAAGTTCAAGACATACCACAGATCGAAGGTGCTATCCGGCTCGGATCACCGCATCGATTATGAAGGCGGCGCTAAGCCCGCATGGAGCATTAAGACCAACGCCTCTGGCGGCTCAATCGTTCCGTCCACCGACGGCTTGAAGTACGCCACGTACTACCCGGGCGACGTGAAGAGCATCGTAACGGACGTCATCGAGCTCAAAGAAGGAAGCGATGTCGTCACGACCGAAATCCAGGTGGCGCCGGCGCTCATTTTGAATGCGCCTGCGACCGCTTTCGTGGCGGGTTCAGGACCACATGCCTTTACAGCGTCGGGAGGTTACTCCCCGTACAGCTTTATTCATAGTCAACGCACCTCTCCCAACTTGGGCGCGTCCATCGGCGGGGACGGAAAGTATTACGC
>CAZHRJ010000123.1:0-7801 GCA_964534765.1 uncultured bacterium | reverse complement strand
AAATATTCAGGTTTCAAGGACTGCGTTTCGGTATGGGATGCTCAAAATTACAGTTCGGAAGTCTGCGTTCAGTGGGTGGCTTCGAGCGCGGCCGCGGCGGCGCTTGAAAAAGCGTTGAGCCTCTCACCGAAATCGAAGTCGATCATGACCGTCGGGTCGGAAAAGATAACCGCGGAGGGCGGAATTCCGGGATACACCTACTCATTCATCAGCAATAAGTCGGGAGGAAAACTTCTTCCGTCGAGCGGCCCGTCCACGATATACACTCCGGGCAAGACGCCTGGCGTGGACAAGATCCAGGTCAAGGACAACAAAGGCGCCACGGCCTTCGTCGAATTCACGGTGACCGCTCTGCCCCTCACGATCACGCCGGACGCCACGATCGAGCCGGGCAAGACCGGGACGGTCTGGGCGAAGGGCGGCGTGGCGCCTTACACATTTAAGATTGTCGAGAACAAGACTGGCGGTACGCTCAAGTCCGGGAGCGATGGAAACATGACGTACACTCCGGGCGGCGCGACCGGAATCGACAAGATCGAGGTCAAGGACGCGCAGGGCGCCACGGCTTACACGAACTTCACGGTGGCCGTACCACCGCTCGCGCTGACGCCTTCGAGCAAGGTCGATTTGGGCGACTACGAAATTATCTGGGGACTTAACGGCACGAAGCCATACACTTACTCTTTCGTCGAAAACAAAACCGGAGCCACGCTCAAGGCCCAAAGCGACGGCGCGATGGTTTACACGGCCGGCAAATCGTGCGGCGTGGACAAGATCGAGGTCAAGGACGCGACAGGACAGACGGCGTACGCGACGAAGACCGTCGTCGGCCCGCCGCTCTATATATCTCCCTCCGACGCAGTCGTTCCGACCAACGGTGAATTGCAGCTTGTCGCGTCCGGCGGCGTTCCGCCGTACAAGTTCGAGAAGACGATCGGGTCGAACAACGGAACGGTCGACGCGACCGGTCTCTATAAAGCCGGTCCCAAGTACCGCGGGCCCAAGGACAATGGTTTCTATGACCGCGTCGTCGTGTCCGATCAGTGTGGTATGTCGGTCTCGATCGATGTGGCGATGAGGAAGGGGCCGTTCGTCAAGCCGACGACGCTGAAAGCGGTATCCGGGCAGAAGTACACCTTCGAATTCGGCAGCGAGGGCGAGCTCTGCGCCATTTCGATGAAGACGAACGCATCGAAAGGCACGATCGACGACGGAGGACTTTACATTCCCGGCCCGATCGCTTCGGGCACGGTCACCGACGTCGTGCAGGTCAAGGATCCGTCCAATGCCACCGTCGAAGCAACGGTCACCGTTGCGCCGGCACTCAAGCTGACCGCTCCCGTCGCGGACGTCTCGGCCGGAGCATCCGTCCCCATCCAGCTCACTGCGACCGGCGGATTCCCGCCGTATGCGTACTCGTTCGGCGCGCAGGGATCGTCCGGCGCGATCGAGCAGGACGGAAAATACAGGCCGGGCGGAATCGGCGCGGTGACGGACGTCATCCGAGTGAAGGATTCGGCCAAGAACGAGGCGGAGGTATATATATCCGTGATCGAAAAACCGGAGATCACAACTCCGCGCACGAGTTTCAAGGCCGGAGAAACGTACGAATTCAAAGCGCGCGGAGGAAAAGGAAAACTGACTTTCTCGTTGAAGACGAATAAATCCGGCGGGACGATCGACGCAAACGGAAATTACACGGCGGGCAACGCCGCGTCGAGAACGTATGACGTGGTGCAGGTGAAGGACGAGGCCGGGCTCACGGCGGAACAGTCCGCCGAGGTCAATCCGCTCATTCAGACATCGACATCAACCCCTGCATCGGCCTCCACCGTGGGCAACGGCGGGACACTGACACTAGAGCCGAAGCACAATCCTCTGGGTGAGAGTCCGAATAAGGAAGCGACCCTCAAGATCAGCGGCGGCACCGGGAATATATCCGTGTCATTAAAAGCGCCGGCCGCGGAAGGACTCTCTCTCAACGTTTCCGGGGACAAGGTGATGATCCGTTATGTCGGGAAGGCGACTATTGGAAGCTTCACGTGGCGAATCGTTGCGAAGGACGAGGCCGGCAACGAAGCGGAAGCACAGACCGGCATCGACTTGGGCACCATTTCCGAAGCCGTATTTCGAGGCAACGCTTCGAAAGGTCCGTACAAGAAGGGATCGAAAGTAACCGCGATTAATCTCAACAACCCCAAGCAGACCGTCACCAGCGAGATTCTGGATGACGAGGGCAACTATTACGTGAAAGTGCCATGGGTCGGGCCCACGCGGATTGAAGTGTCAGGCGATTACTTGGACGAATTCACCGGCGGCGCCGGCAAATTGGACGAGGGCTTGTCGGCCGTCGCCAACGGGGTGGATCGGAAAGTGGTTGAGTGCTCGCTGAACCTTCCGACCGCCATCGCGTCCGAGATGGTCGAGGACAAACTGAAATTGACGGCCGACCGGCCGGACAATATGATCACGGCCGGGCAGGTCATGGCCATGAACAAAAAAGTCGGCGCCCTCATCTACTTTTCCGGCGACGCGGATGTCAGCAAGGTCCGTATCGGCGATGCGGCCGACCCGAATTCCGCGAAACTCACCGACTTTCATCTCGCCGTCGCCGCCGCGGCGGGACCGGACAATATCGTCGGAGCCGTGCGGCAGTTTGCGAAAGAAATCGCGACGAACAAGCCGCTGGGGTCGTCGCCGGGCGGTGTAATCAAGACAGACGAGTTGAACAAAATGTTGGATGTGGTCCGTAAGGGCAACGACATCCCTGTGAGAATAGCGGATGGGAAAATCATCACGGTCTCTCAAAAGGATATCCGGGCTAGAATTCGCGCGCCGGGAAAATCGCCGGCTGCCGTGAAGCCACCCGAGGGCGCGGAGGCCGAAGCCCGAAAAATTCTCGTTCGCATGGTCGAGGCCGCGAACCGGCGTGACCTCAACGGGCTGACCGAACCCTTCGCCCGCGGCACACGCGTGTCGATGCAGGGCAAATCGGTCGGCGCGGATGGACTGCGGAATGCATTCGCGTCGGCATTGCCGTTTCTGTCCGACTTCGCATGGGACGCGCAAGTCACGCAGGCCGTGATCGATCCGAAAACCGGCGCGGTGCGCCTCCGCGTACGGTCGACCTACTCGGCCAAACTCGCCGAACCGGTCGGCGTCACGTCGGCGTCGCTGGCTCGTCCGAAAGAATTGGAATCCGCGCAGAAGCGAGTGTCGGACGCGTTCAACACCTCGGCGGAGGAAATATATGAATTCCACGCGGGCCCGGCTGGAAAACTCGAGGTCGCGGAGATTGTCTCGGCTTTGCCGATCGACGCGAAACTCTTCGAGCGCATCGGCCGGATGGGCGCCGAGTGGCAGGTCAAGGTCGCGGTGTTCGGGTTGTTCTATTACGCGGAGCAAAACGCTCTTGGAAAATTTTCGGAACTGATCTCCGACGAGTTCGTCAACAACGACGACAACGGGTTCAAATACAACAAAACCGATTTTATCGAGTCGATGAAGGCCGACCTCGATCACCTGACATCGATCGATCATAACGTCCGCGTTGAAGACATCCAGATGAGCGGCGGCCGCGCGCGTGTGCCGGTGACGTGGGATCGCCGGGCGCGCATCGCAAACTTGAAAACAGAGTGGACGGTCAAGAACCGCAAGACGACGCTGACACTCACCTCGTCAGCTGGTGGTTACAATCTCGCGCAGATCGAAGGCAATCCCCTGTTCGGCAATTCCAACCGCATGACGCGCAAGACCCTGATCGGAGCGGGTGAGCTCGACGGCGCGGCGATTGGGCTCGCGATCGCGATCAGCGACGCGCGGGAAACCGCGACCGCGACGTCGTCCGACTTTCCGGGAGTTTCGTTGAGCAACATCCTGGCGGCCTCCTCCGGATCGTCTCAAACATTTAACTATACCGGCGCCGTGCAGACCTTCACCGCGCCTGTGAACGCCTCGTTTACCATCAAGGCGTGGGGCGCCGGCGGCGGTGGCGGCGGATTAGACGGCGCGGGCTCCGGAGGGAACGGCGGCGGCGGCGCCTACGCCACGACGACGGTCGCGCTGGCCAAGGGCGATGTCATTCAGATCTATGTCGGCGGAGGCGGTGATTCAGGCAGTACTGCGGTGACCAGTACGGGCGGCGGCCCGGGCGGATTTGGTTACGGGTCGGGCGGCCGCGGCGGAAACACAGGTGCTATCGGCAATTCCGGGGCAGGCGGCGGGGGCGGAGGTTCCTCCGCGGTCACGAATCAGAGCGGAACAACTTTCTATCTGGTTGCGGCGGGCGGCGGCGGCGGTGGTGGCGCGGGAAATACAGTATCGGTTAACGGCGGCGCGGGTGGCGCCGGTGGTGTGAATGGATCCACGACCGGTGGAACGGGCGGAACCACGGGCGGCGCCGCATCAAAAGATGGCACGGCCGGCGGCGACAAGGGAGCAGGACGAGACGGCGGCGGCGGAGGCGGTGGCGGCGGGGGTTACACCGCCGGAGGCACGGGCGGAACCGTGGTCGCGGCCAATGACGACAGCGGTGGCGGCGGCGGCGCCGGCGGAAACAGCACCGGTATCGTCACGACGGGAAACGGTACGACGCCCGGCAATTCGACCGACGCCGATTTGACAGCCGGTCTTGCCGCGGGCGGAACCGGATCGACGGCCGGCGCGCCCGGCAACGCCACCCGCGGCGGCGCCGGAATGGTCAAAATATCATGGTGAAAAGGCTGTCAACAAATATGCTGATCCCTAACTTGAAGTCCCATTTTGGAACATCAAGTTGGGGCGGCGCCCGCAACCCATCGATTATGGATACGCTATGGTTGTCGCCTGCCTGCGTTTTGCAAGGAGCAGTTCGGCAAGAATCGTGGGAACGAGGCGCTTCAAGTCTGAAAGCTTATTCGTGGGCGCGGCGAGAATCAGGACGGCGACGTTTAACGCGGAGAGATTCTGCTGATGAGGGAGGTTTTGATCGACCGTGATGAAGACATCGAATTCTTTTTCACAGAGAGACAGCAATTTGCCGTTCTTGACGCCTTTCCATCCCATGTCCTCGACGGTTTTGACGTCATGCCCGGCGATTTCCCCGGCAAACCGGCGGTCAATGCATTCGTCGAGAAGAATCCTCAATTCAGAACAGGCCGGGTCAGCGTCTCCGACGCCCCAAGCGCCGATGTCACCGACATCGGCCGGCCAGTACTTTCGACTTGGCTTCCTCGAGGAACGCGATGACCTGATCCCGGCTGACCGTCGGGAAGCCGTCGAGGAAATCATCGATGGACGATCCCGCCTCCAGGTATTCGATCAGCGTCTGCGCGGGTACCCGGGTCCCCGCGAATACGGGCGTCCCGCTCATGATTTCCTGGTCAACAACAATCACGCTGTCCATGAGTTTATTATGCGCGATACCACATCGAATTGCAAGAATCGCGGGGAAAGGGGAAAGGGAAAGGGGTCATTCTTTAACAATATAACATTGGAGTTTGCATCAGGTACAAATGACAAATCACCCCGTGCGATGGACTCGGACGGAAGCCGAACGAATCACGAAGACCCGGCCGGCCGTTTCTTTATCGGCGTACCGATCCAGGAAGACACTCAGAATCGGATGAAGAACTTCAATCGTCTGGGGTCGAATGCGGAGGATGACAAGACCGGGATGCGCTTTTCCGGCGCGAAGGGCGCGCAGGCCGAATCCACGGTCGAATGTGACGAGAACCCGATTGCGTCGTCGGGCCAGAGCAAAAACTCGCTCGTCGCCCGCGCCGGGCTGAATGTCTCGAATTTCCGAGACGTCCCAACCGCGGGATCGCAAAAACTTTCCGGTTTCAGGAGAAAGATTCTGGTCGAGGAGAAGACGCAATCAGGCGAGAGGAACTTCTTCGGTCATTCGAACGGCAGATGCGGCGTATCGGATGGCGGCTTTGACGTCTGCCCTCGTCAAATCGGGATAGTGCTTGAAAATCCGCGGAATGTCGTATCCGCCTTCGATCAGAGACAAAATATTGGCAACCATGATCCGTGTTCCATGGATATGCGGCTCACCGTGGCAGATTTTCGGATCACTCACGATGCGTTTCATGCTCATATCGTATGGCATGCCGGCGAATTAGTCAAGAAACTCCGTCGGGTCTTGTGTTTCTTGTTGCTGTTGCCTGTTGCTTGCTCCCTGTTGCCCCTCCGTGCCGAGGCGCTGTCGATCATGTATCCAGGAGAGGGAATCAAAACCGTCGTGTCCGCAACCGGCGAGCAGATCAAAAAAGTCGTGGACGCGGACAACGACGCAAGCCGCGCGGCGAAGGGCGTGCTGAACCTCGTCGATCCGAACACGTGGGCGGCGCATTTTGACGAGTTCAATCTGGACCTTGCGGTTTCCGGGTACCACAACACGATTCAGGGCAACAAGACGCGGTCCTTTCTGAAGGAGGGCGCGCACCATCAGGAGCTGTTCACGCTCAAGGGCAAGAAACGGTACGCGCTGTTCCGCGGCGGGGAGTTTGAGGCGAACTCCAGCGTTCGCTCGACGGAGGACCGGCAGGTCGACGCGAAGAAACGGTGGCGGATGCAGGGATTGTACGGCACATTCACGAAACCGGAGGACTACAGCCTGCGGCTTGGCAACGTGAGCGGGTCGTTCACGTCGTACTCGCTCTCGTCGAGCGCGAACGTCGGCGCGCACCTGACGAAAGAGCTGGGCGGCAAGAATATGTTCAAAGAGATGCAGATCTATCTCGCGCGGCCGACCCGCCACATCGAGAACAGCTCGTTCGAGCGTCTGGTGGGCGGCGTGCGGTTGGCTGATATGAAGGTGGACGGCTGGGACGAATTGCAGAAGCTGGGATTAAGCTACGTGAAGACAAAAGACATCGTGGACAGCATCAAGGACACAAGCGCGCGGCCGGCGAACGCGGTGGAGAACCAGGTGGTGTCGGCGGACGCGAGTTTCAAATTCGGAGACGACGCGACAATGCAGGCCGAGTGGGCGTATTCGAAGACAGACCCGAACACGCAGGCGAGTTTGGCGGACATCATCCACGGGAAGGCGTACAAGCTGAACGGCGCGTATCGCACCAAGCCACGGTTGGGACTCGACGCGACGAGCATGACGACGTCGTTCGAGGAAGTCGACCCGGACTATCGCTCGACGAGCGGCGGCGGCTCGCCGGACGCGCGGCGTGTGGCGCTGGGAGTCAATAGCGGGATGAAACTGTATGGCAACGTGCCGGACGTGACAATGTCGTACAGCGGCAACTCGAGCCGGAACAATCTGGAGAACCAGATCGCGCGCCGCACGACGTCGACGGTACACAATTTCAATTTCAGCTTTAAACCGTATCAAAAGGCGACGCCGCTTACCGACGAACTCTGGAACAACATACGGAAAAACATGAACGTGTCGTCGGCGTTCGGGCAGAACATCACAAAGGCGAGCGACAACACGACCAAGAGCGCGATCAACAACCAAAACTATCAGATGAGCACGTCGAGCGGCCGGCACACGCTCTCGACGTTCTACCGGTACCAGATCACGCAGGAAAAAACGGCGGCGACCGGCGACCGGCGAAACGCGAGCAACGGGTTCACGTACGGTCTCAAGGAGATCGCGTGGAAGACGCCGATCTATCCGCAGAAACCGTTCTCGACCGACCTGACGCTGAACGCGACGCGCACGCGGGACAAATCGATCGACGTCGCGGGCCGGTCGCACCAGCGGCAGTACGGGGTGAGCACGCAGACGAAAGTGAACGACCTGGAGCGCCTCGACGTCGACTACAATCTGAACCTGACCGACAACTACGCGGCGAGC
>CAZHRJ010000122.1:0-8881 GCA_964534765.1 uncultured bacterium | reverse complement strand
ATACTCAAACCTCTGCCCGGCGTACTTCCCCTTCAGATGCTCTTCGATGACCTTCAACGAAGCGTTGGCGCGACCGCGGCGGAATACGGAACACGGTCGATCTCTCTTCTTGACAACTCCACATCACTCCATTAGGATGACGCCGCATGAATAGGATTCGCGGCGCCGGAATGGTCCTGATGGTGGCTCTATGGGCCGGGCCGGCGGCTTCAGATTTGTTTGTGGCGGACTTCAACGGCGACGGCAAACCGGATGTCCTCATGTCGTCGCCTTCAGCGCCGGACGGATTTCTGGTGTTGATTAACCAGGGGGAATGGGACGGTAAAATCTCCTTCAAGAAAACCTGGCCGGATGTCAAATCCGCAGGGGCTTCTGCCGCCCCGTCCCCGGCCATGACCAGCACCCCGCTTTGGACCGCGGCTTCATCCGCCGGGAGCCACAGCGGGGCGGCGGCCGGCGCGGCCGCGCCGTCGACACCGGACTGGTCGGTTTCCCCGCCGCCCGATTGGTCCGCGCCACCCCCGGCGCCTGCCGCAGGCCCGTCCAGTTGGGAGCCGCCGGCAGCCACCGCATCCGCGCCGGCAGCCAGCTGGCCGGCCGCCGCGCAGGATCAACCCGCGGCGCCCGCCAAACCGATGATTCAGCCGCCGCCGGCCATTTCCAGTTCTACTCCAAGGATAAAACCGGTCGGCGCCGCGCCGCGTGTTCCACCGGCGCCGGTCCGGATGACGGAAAAAAATCGCACGGCGCCGGACGCGCGGGCCGACTGGAAGCCGGCCGGGAGCCAGGCGGCATCGCAAGCGAAGGCCATGTCAACCGGGACAAGGCGGGTGGCGATGTTCAATTACAAGGACAAGACCAGCGGGTCGCAGTTTGCCTGGCTGGAACGCGGGATCGCGAACATATTAAAATTTGACGTGATGGAGGTCAAAAGCGTGCAGTTGATCGACCGGGAGAAAACGGACGTCACGTTCGATCCGGCATGGTATCGCAACTCGGGCATGGAAGCGGACATTCTCATCACCGGGGAATTTGAGGAAGTGGCGGACCGGCTGATGGTACGGACCTGGTTTTTGTCGCCGTCCATGGCCGCAACGCGGGAATTCAAGGTCGAGGGCGACCGGGCGGATATTTTTTCACTGATCGAAAAAATCGGCGCCCGATTGAAACAGGAACTCGCTTCCCCTTAAATCTTTATTTTACCCATTCAGGCTGACATCAACCGTTTCGATGAGGAAACAGTGAAGAGGAGAATTTTTTGAGTAATCGTCGATTCAACCGCTTTTTTTTGATTGTCCTGGACGGCGTGGGATGCGGGGAAGCTCCCGACGCGGCGAAGTTCGGTGATGAGGGATCGGACACGCTGGGCAACCTGGCGCGAGCGGTCGGGGGACTGCGGTTGCCCACCCTGGAGTCGATCGGAATGGGCCGGCTGGGCAAAATCCAGGGCGTGGATCCGGCCAGGGCCCGGGCGGGGGCGCACGGCGTGATGGTTGAAAAATCGGTCAACAAGGACACAACCAGCGGGCACTGGGAAATGGCCGGCGTCATCGTCGACGAGGTCTTCCCGACTTACCCGAATGGATTTCCTCCGGACATTGTCGAGCCATTCGAAAAGGCCATCGGGCGGAAAATTCTCGGTAACAAAGCCGCGTCCGGAACGGACATCCTCACGGAACTGGGCGAGGAGCACGTCCGGACCGGAAAGCCCATCGTCTATACGTCGGCGGACAGCGTCTTTCAAATTGCCGCGCACGAGGAAGTCATCCCCCTCGACCATCTGTACGACATCTGCAAAACAGCCCGGAAAATGCTCACCGGAAAACACCGGATCGGCCGGGTGATCGCCCGGCCCTTTGTAGGCAAAACAGGCCGGTTCAAACGCACGCCGCACCGCCATGATTACTCGATCGAGCCGCCGAGACAGACCCTGCTGGACCGTATGAAATCCGGAGGATTCGACGTGCTGGGGATCGGCAAAATTCAGGACATCTTCGCCGGGCGGGGCTTGACCCGGCATTTTGGCATGGAAAGCAACACGGAGGGGATGAACCATCTGACGGACCTGACCGGGACGGAGTTTGAGGGGCTGGCGTTTTTAAATCTGGTTGACTTCGATATGCTCTATGGCCACCGCAACGATGTTCCGGGATTCGCGGCGGCTCTGGTTGAATTCGACGGCCAGTTGAAACCGTTCATGGAGAAAATGAAATCGTCCGATCTGGTCATTCTGACGGCGGATCACGGCAATGATCCGACCACGCCGTCCACCGACCATTCGCGCGAATTGGTGCCGCTTCTGGCTTGGCATCCGGGAATGACTGCCGACGGCCGGGTCGTTGACCTTGGCGTCCGGCAGGGATTCTGGGATATCGGGGAGACCATCGCCCGGAATTTCGGCATCGACGGCTGGCCGGGCGCGCGCAGTTTTCTTCCGGACCTCTAAAAAAAAGTTACAAGCTTCACCCCGCCATGACGGCGGGGTGAAAAGCTTGTAACTGTTGTTACTTCTAGACCACGGATGGTCTGTGCCGGCGATTGCCAGGGATGGCAACAGTTCGCCGGCCTAGGACGCCCGGTGCGCGGGCGGTCCCTTTAAGGCACAGATGCGTGTTGCGATCTGCCTTACACGTACGTGTCTACGAGGGTGCCGCGCCCGTCGTCCGGTGAGCTTTTAACCGATATCGAGCCCGGAGCCGGCATTGCTGTCAGCTCCATCTGGTTGGCAAGAGAATAATAGCGCTGGCTGATATCGTGAAGCGTCACGGATGCAACTGCCATGGGACGTCACCTCGACATGACGGACATCAACGAATAAACCGTCGTCGATCGAGATCCCGGAATCGGGATCTCCTCATCTGGACACGGATGTGAAAAATCGGCGCCCGGGCCCCTCCCGGAATGAGGTCGGGCAGGGGCCGCGGGCGACTCGTATGATGAAACGCCATCCAAATGAGTATGATCAGATATAAGTCCTTGCATTTTTTGGCGCGGAGGCCGGGTGTCCCTGGCAACGCCGTCTGGGCCGGTATGTTGTCTGTGAGTGTTGGTTTCGGTTGACTCATCCATAAGTCTTCTTCGCCTCCATGGCAAATCCATATGGGTTCTTCTACTCCTACCCGTCGGCCAGAAACATTGAAAACCTTAGAACTATCCATGGAAAAAATGTCGATTTCTTGCCTTAAGCGCCAGTTGACATAACCATCCGCGGCCATTGAATAAACTCTTGACCCTGCCTTGACCCGGCAACCGGGCGTGTGTAAAGGCTACTCTATGTGCGGCATCGCGGGCTGGCAGTGGCGGAAATCACCGGACGATCCCAAACGAATTCTCAGGCAGATGGCCGACCGGCTGGTTCACCGTGGACCGGACGAGGAGGGATATTATCTCGATAGCCGCGTGGGGTTGGCCCACCGGAGGCTCAGCATCATTGATCTTTCCACAGGAAAACAGCCCCAGGCCAATGAGGACGGGCAGGTCCAGGTTGTGTTCAATGGTGAAATTTATAACTTTATCGACATCCGAAAAGACCTGATCGCCGCGGGACACCGCATGGCGACCCGGTCGGACACGGAAGTCCTCGTTCATCTCTGGGAGGAAATGGGACCCAGGATGCTCGATCGTCTGCGCGGCATGTTCGCGTTCGCCATCTACGACGCCCGGGACGGCACGCTGTTTGTGGCGCGCGACCGCCTGGGCGTGAAACCCGTGTTCTATGCCGAAACCGTCGAGGGACTCTTCTTCTCGTCCGAACTCCATTCCCTCCTTGCCGCTCCGGCGGTCCGGCCCGTGCTGGATGTTGAGTCGCTCGACCTTTATTTGACGCTTCAATATGTCCCGGCGCCTCGAAGCATCTACACAACAATATCGAAATTGCCGCCCGCGCATTTCCTCATCGCCCGGCAGGGAAAAATCGAACGGATCGAGCGGTACTGGACGGTCTCGCCGGAGCCGAGGATTTTCGATCCCGATGAGGCGAGCCGGGGACTCCGGGACCGACTCCAGGAAGCGGTCCGGATCCGGATGATCGCCGATGTCCCTCTGGGCGCGTTTCTGTCCGGCGGGATTGATTCCACCATCACCGTCGGGCTCATGACTCGCTGTTCGGAACAGCCGATCAAAACTTTTTCCATTGGATTCGAGGAATCCGACTATTCCGAACTTCACCACGCCCGGGAGGTCGCACGGTTTCACGGCACGGATCACCGGGAATTCGTCGTCCGGCCCGACGCGATTGAACTTCTGCCCACGCTGGTCAGGCATTACGGAGAACCGTATGCCGATAGTTCCGCGATTCCGACTTATTACCTCTGCCGCGAAACTCGCAAACACGTCACGGTCGCCCTCTCCGGTGACGGAGGAGACGAAGGGTTCCTCGGATATAACCGGTACCTGGCCATGCGGGTGGTCCCGTTTCTCGCAGCCTGTCCCGCGGCCATCCGCGATGCCGCCGGCCGGTTTTTAACGCGGCGGCGGCATAAACGACTCCGGCAGGTCGGCCGGCTGATCCAGATGAGCGGCCAGACGCCGCTCGACAGCTACTTGAACGCCATCTCGCATTTTTTCCCGGCGGACAAAAAACGACTCTACACGCCGGAATTTTTCCAGCAGGTGTCCGCCGGATCGGCCGGAAGGTACCTTGCCGATTTTTTTCGGACCGATGTGCCTCTCCTGCAGGCGCTTTCCCATCTGGACATCCACACGTATCTGCCGGAAGACATTCTGGTGAAAGTCGACATCGCCTCGATGGCCAACTCGCTCGAAACCCGCTCGGCATTTTTAGACCAGGAGGTCATCGCGTTCGCGTTGTCCCTGGCGCCCGATATCAAGATGCGGGGATTTCAAAAAAAACATCTGCTCAAACGCGCCTTCGCCGATCTTCTGCCGCCCTGTGTTCAAAAACGCGGAAAAATGGGATTCGGCGTCCCCCTGGAACACTGGTTTCGCAGAGACCTGCGCGCTTTCGCCGAAGGGGCGCTGGCCGAACCGCCGGCGGCTCTCCGGGAACTGATTCAGCGGGACGCGGCGATGGAGTTATTATCGGATCATGTGGCGTTTCGGAGGAAAAACGACCAGCGGCTCTGGAACCTTCTGTTTCTGTACACCTGGGCCCGGACATTCCCGATCAGCGATATCGGGCGGAGGCATTAGCCGGCCCGCGACGCGCGGTCGGTCGTGTCGGCCAGCCGCACGCTCAGGATGTCGGCGAGGTTGTGCAGGACGCGGGTGGCCAGCCGCGGATAGCGCCGTTCCAGCCGGTCCAGCGCTTCGTACCCGAACGCGAATACGGTCGTCTCCTCGTTGACAATGACGTCGGCGCTCCGCGGATGCTCGCTGATCAACCCCATCTCCCCAACCGTCTCCCCCCGGCCCAGCTTCGTGATGACCTTCTCCGACTTCATCACCGTCACCGATCCGTCAAGAATGACAAACATCTCATCACCGAGCGTTCCCTCCCGCATGAGCGGCCACTGGGCCGGAACCGTCATCATCCGGCCCATGGAGACAATTTTTTTGATGTCTGACACGGTGAGATGACCAAACAGTGGGATGCCTTTCGTCACGTCCGTCCTGAACCGGATCCGCAGATGATCCCAGATCCCGACCAGCGGCATCCAGCCCAGGAGGCCCGGCATCATCACGAAGTCGTCAAAGCAAGCCATCGCCATCGCAACGATCATGAATAATCCAAACAGCCGGACCGGGGCGAACTCCGAAAAAAGCAAAATCGAAAAACCCAGCGCCAGCGACACGTTCGTGTACACCATGGCCCGGCCCACTCCCACCACCACGTCCTTGATCGCCATCTGACCCTTGGCCTGCGCATGGATGCTGCGCATATAGTGGACGATGAAATGAATCGTGTCGTCCAGCGCTATGCCGAGCGCAACGGACGCCAGAAGCGCCGTGCCGATGTCGATGTTGACGCCTAGGTACCCCATGATTCCGAGCACCGCGCCGATCGGCGCGACGTTCGGGATCATAGCCAGAAACCCCACTTTCGGTGACTCGAAACACACCCACATCACCAGAAAAATCACCAGCACCGTCCCGAAAAATCCCTTGACCTGACCGCGCAAAATCGCGTCGTTGGCCCGGCAGGACATGTAGTAGTCGCCGGTGACGTAGCCCGACAGAGGACCGGGCCACTGGTTGTCCATGAAGGATTGCAGTTTTTTTGCCAGCTCAAGAGTCCGGGCAGATCCGGCGTTTTCGATCCGGATTTCCAGCCGGCCGCGCTGATAGTCGTAATCGACAAACCGGTCCACATTCGACGGATCGGACCCGAACGAGGCCAGCAGGAGCAACTGGGACACTTCCTCCCGGGTCCGCGGAATGATCTCGAAGGCCGCGGAATCGGCGTGGACGGCGCGGTTGAGCCGTTTGACCGTGTCCACAAACGACAGGGTCTTGAGGACATTGGGTTCGTGAGCCGCGAATGACTGCAGAGAGTCCACCCACCTGAGGACCTCCGGGTCCTTGAGAGATCCCGGAGATCCGCCGTCCAAAACCACGCTGACGCTCAGCGCGCCGCCCATCGACGTCTCCAGTTTGGCAAACGATTCCCGGATGGGCGACGTGGGTTTGAAAAACGTCTTGGGATCATTCTCGACCCGAAGATAGAAAATCCCTGCTGACAGGACCAGCGTGAGTCCAAACGCCATCGCGAGCGTCGGGCCCTTTCTCCGGTGGAACAACTGGGAGAGATCCGCCAGCTGCGACATCCAGACGCTCTCGCCCAGCCGGATCCAGCTGCGCGCCGGCAACAAACGCATCACCAGAGGCAGGAAGGTGACAATCAGGGCGGCGGTAAACAGGATTCCCAGGGACGATATGAGTCCAAACTGCCGGATCGCCGGAATGTCGGTCAACATCAGAGACGCGGCGCCGATCGCCGTTGTCAGCTGGGCAAGAAAGAGCGGAAAGAACGAGTCGGCGGCCGCGCGTTCGACACAATCGTCCCGGTCGAACTGTTCCATCCGGAGACGCTGCTCGACCACCTGCATGTGCCGGGTCATGAACTGGAGGGCATACGTCGTGCAGAGCGTCATGAAGAGCGTCGGCAAAATCACATCGATCGGCGTGATCGACCGGCCCAGCCACCCGACACATCCGAACGTCCAGAGAAGCGACAGGACCATTAGCGCCAGGAGGAGGGCGGCCCGGCGGATGGATTTGAGCATGAGCAGCAAAAACACGGCGATAATCAGCGCGGAAATGGGCAGGAGCCGCTTGAGTTCTCTCTGGGTTGCCTGATGAAGTTCAATGGTCTGAATGTGGTTGCCGGCAAACCGCGCCGGGACACTGCGCGCGCCCAACCGGACGGTCTGCTGAAACCGGCGCACGAGATAGTCGAGCTGATGGCCTTTCACATGCGGCCAGGTGCGGACATAGATCGCCGCGGATCGGGCGTCGGCGGAGACCAGATGTTTGACAAACAGCGGATCCGACAGAATGAGAGGCCTCAGCGCCTCCGCCTCCGCCGGGGTCTTCGGCAGGCGCGCCGATAGAGGCGCGTTGCTGAGGCGCTTGCCGATGCCGGCGTACAGAGGCTCGTGAGTCAGGCTCGTCACCCGCTTCGCGCCCGGCAGGCGGCTGATTTCCTCCGTGAGACGGGCGATCAGGGCCAGGGGGTCGGGCTTGAACACATCGTCGAATTCGAGAAGCGCGATGAGGAATCGGTCGTCGCCGAAAAGGCGGGTGCTTTCCCGGTATCGTTTCAATTCCGGGTCATGGGCCGCAAGAAACAGATCATCCGACGTGTCCACACGAATCTGCAGGTATCGCCGGCCCGCCTGGAATACATGATCGAGGTCTCCGCCCAGCAGCCGCCAGAAACCGCCGCAGAAGAATGTCGTGGCCAGAAACAGCAGCATCGCCATCGCAACCGAATGCCGGTACAGAAATCGAATATATCCGCGGATCATCGGACCGAGGTAACACTCTGTTCCGAAAAGAAATCAATCGACAGACCCTGATTGATCTTGATGTTCTCCATGTTCATCTCCGTCCAGTGCGGACGAAGCGGACTGAAGACGGTCCGGCGACGGGCGCGCCAGTGGACCCGGTCCGGCCGGTAAAAATCGGTCCAGGTGGATGTCTTGAAGAGACGGTTCTGGGCGTCAAACGCGTCCGCGCGAAGGATCACCAGTCGCTCAACATCGATCCAGACCATCTGGTGGGTATACACCACCCGCTCCTTGAGTTTCGGCGTGGTCGGCGTCACCCGGATCACCACCGCCGGACGGCCCTCCAGATCCTCCTCGCTCATCCATTCATAGGCATAATCCTGGAGGACGTATGGCACGTAATCCTCGAATGTCAGGTCGCTGCCGAAAACATAATCCGATTTCTTCGCGTCGTCCAGTAGCTGCGGTGTCCGGAATGCCGGCAGATTGAGCCATTGGTAATTCTCCCCGCCCGGCTGGTTCACACTGACCAGGGTCGTGCCGCGCACCTCGGCCGGATCGAGAAACCGTACGAGAATCGCGCCCATCTGGTTCTCCGGCGCGCGCTGATAGAACTGTTTGACCCGCCACCGCTTCTGCTGCCCGTTGGGGTGAATCAGCAGCAGCGATGCCTCGCTGACCTCATCCGACGGATTGAGGTTCCGGTCGACGCTTGCCATCAACAGAAGAATCGACCCGGTGTCTCTGGAAACCCGCTCAGCCATCGACGCCGGCGCCAAAGTCAGCACCAGCAACCCGCAAACCCAGATTCGCTTCATGCGCGTAGCACCCTAGCAATCCGCGACGACGCGGACAACTGGGACATGCGGAAAATCACGCAGGAAATATGAATCTCACGGCACAAATCTCCCTAAATCTCATGCCAGCTAACTTAAGATTTTGCATTTGATGGGCAATCCAAATATGATAGA
>CAZHRJ010000121.1:0-8888 GCA_964534765.1 uncultured bacterium | reverse complement strand
GCTTCCTTTCTTCTGATTCTATCCTTCTCGGGCGACTTTTTCACCAAAAACTAAGATAATTGTTCGCATCTGTTCAAATCCGATGAGATCGAATAGGATAGGATTCCAACGAGGGGAACGGTTCAAATTCGCCAAGGTTCGATTGAAATCGATCCTTGGCGACCAGAGAAATTCCACGCGGCGAAAACGCCGCTTTTGCAAGGCGCGTCGACGCTGGAAACCGCTCCCGCGTGCCGCCAGACGGTGAAATTATCTTGAGTCATGGTGAGTCAAGGGTAGTCAAGGGGTAGTCAAGGGTAGTCAAGGGGTCAGGCATTAGTCAAGGGGTCAGGCATACGTTTATTCGTTTATCGGGGGTCATGGTGCCAAGGTTGTTGAATAAAAAATTGGAAAGCGGGTCCAGTTTCACGTTGTCCGGGTCAGCTTCCGGGATGTGAACCTGATTTTATGGTGGACAGCGGTTGAGATTTATTCGAGTTCCAGAACGAGCAGTCCCTCATCCGGCGCGACGAGAAATTGCCGGACCAACTCCACCCGGCCGGCGAGGAACCGCTCGATGATTTCAGTCCCCGCGTTCCCCACCGACAGCCAGATAACTTTGGGTGGAGGTCCGTGGAGAAACGAGAGTTGCCGAAAATCGTTGTCCTTGGAAACGATGGTGAAACCGTGCGTGCGGGCGTATTGCCAGATCTCTTGGTCCGGACTTCCCCGGCACCCAACGACATCCACGTGCTGACTGTCCGGAAAGTTGGCCTTGAGGGACTCGACCAAACTTGGGCTTAAATTCTCGTCGTAGAGAAGCTTCACGCCGCCGGCGGGACTGCCAGCCTTCGCTCGCGCGCCGCGGCAAAGACGAGGCAAGCCCGGATATCCTCGCGGCCGAGGCTCGGGAAATCAGCAAGGATCCGGTCTTCGGTCATGCCTCCGGCGAGGTACTCCAGAATGTCGTAAACGGTGACGCGCGTTCCCCGGATGCACGGCTTTCCGCCGCGCACGCCCGAAACTATCACAATTCGCTCATCCATCCGCATGGCCTATCTTACCCCGCAAACATTCTCGATGCAAGCTGGGGCGGACCAGCTGGTGAAAAAAAATATTTTCTTTTTCAAAAAAGTCACTAATCCCTCCGTTTAAATATGAAGATGGACAAATCAAAACTTCAGAAAATCGGCGCCAAAATACCGAGGGACCAGCTCGCGCTTTGCATAGTGCCGTGGTGGATCGATCCGGAAGGCGCGGCTGTCCGATTGCCCGAGCCGGGTCACGCGGCGTCGGCCATCGATATGCTCAGGAACCGGGGCATCGAGGCCGGACCGGACAAGGCGGTGGGGGCGGTGATTGGCGAGGGCTGGATCCGGGTTCAGGTTTATCCCGACGACACCGCATTCATTCAAGGCACGTTCGAGTCCATTTTGAACCGCGGCCGAACTATTTTAAAAATTGTTCCGAAGTTGAAATCCGTGGAACTATCCTTCGTTCCGGCCGGAGACGATGCGCCGCCCAGCCTGGGCGCGGAGGAAATCAACCGCATGGGCTGGGAGGAGTCCGTCCGGCGCGCCCGGCCAGCCGGGCGCTGACGGAAGGCCGACGCTGAGTCGGGCATGAAAAATTTGCCAGTTTTCTGAAAAATCCACGTTTCCAGCGTCTATATATATCAGGGAGGCGAAGAGGGCTTCCTGAAAAATGTATGGAGGAGGTGGAGGACAGTGACTGAAACTCAAAAGGCTGTACGCAAATCGCAATGGCAGTTACGGGCCAAGAATCTATTTGCGCCATGCGAGTCAACGGAATCCCGCCTGCCGGCGGGCATATATTCCGGCACTGCTGTCCGGTTTGAGTCCATAAAAAAAGCCTAATCCCCGCCCTTCTGGTAAAAGGGTTTTGCTAAGAAACCAAAAACCAGAGGGAAAAAGGAGATCAGGCTCATGGCTACACCCGTAACATTTCTCACATCTTCTTCAATGGATTCCGAGACTTGAATTTCAAAAAGCCGTAAATGCCCATCAAGGAGACTATCGCGTCCGAAAACTGCGGACGTGGAGCCAATTCGTCGCGTTGCTCTTCGCACAGTTGACCGGGCACCATTCCCTGCGGCCGATCGAAGCCGGAATGCGCAGTGCCCGAGAGTCTTTTGATCATCTCGGTTGTGAGATGGGGATGCGCTTCCTGTATTTCCTCCGGTGTCATCCCAAGTTGTTCATGTTCAATCGCAATCTGCGACACCCGAATCCGGCCGCCGCCAGGGCGGTTTATAAACGAAATTCCCGTGTGCGTTTCTACGCTCATGAGGTCAGTTTCCGAAATCCCCGCGAGCAAGTCAAGCGAGGATTCGGAGATCGCAAAGGAGGTTGACAATGAAATCGATCGAGTCATACAAATTCGAGATGTATCCGCTGACCACGCTCTTCATCGGAAGTCAGGAGGCTTGGGAGCCGTACGAGTACATCCTCAAAGACGGCAAGGTGGTCAAATTCAAGTCGGGCAAACTCCTTGACCGCCTCAACAGCCGGTCATTGGCCGATGTCGAGCGGTTCGCGGCCGCCGCCGCGTCACAGCCGGTGGAGGCGGTGGCTGTGCTCGACAAGGAATTTTCGCCCGACCTCGTCGAAGAATCACCGGGCAGATACCGTCATGCCGGCTGCCACCTGCGTTGTTTGAGAAAATGGTCGATGAACTGGCCCGCGAAAAAATTATTCACAAGACGGTATCGAGAACGGGGGCAATCAGATACAACACCAGCGACAAAGATGAATTTGCGGCGTACAACAAAACTCTTGAATTCTTGAAGGCGAGCGGCTTAAATCATTTTCATTCCGGCGCGGTCGTCGCCGATTTCGCTCGGTGGATGCGAAACGAAACAGGTGTAAGGCTAAAGAGGGAGAGTGGGTCTACCTTGAACGAGCAGGATTGAAAGTGATAAATGGTAGGATCGTTGGCGCGGATGGCAACAGGACTATTTCTCCGGAAGCCTGTGGCCAGGCAAAGAAAAATTCGGAAGAAGGCGGCCTGATCATGAGCCGCGGGAGGCGTATACAGTCAAAAACTGGATTTCGTTAGTTCTTGACGGGGTGTAGCTCAGCTTGGCTAGAGCGCTTGGTTCGGGACCAAGAGGCCCCGAGTTCAAATCTCGGCACCCCGAAAATATGGATATTTTCGTCCCCGCAGACGGGAATTGCTCGAGCCAGGATGGCGACGAGCCCGTCTGCGGGGGCGAAAGCATGGATGTATTCGTACCCGCCAGCGGGAATTCGGCTCAGCAGGAATCCGATCCGCCGCTGGAGGGTTCGAAATACAAATGGAAAGCATTCGTCCCCGGAGGCGGATGGATCATGTCCCGGTTAATGTTGAAGATCACCGGCCGCGTTCAGGGTGTGGGTTTTCGGTGGTTTGTTCTCCGCGCCGCGCAGCCCCTGGGTCTCACCGGCCTAGCCCGGAACTGTCCGGACGGCAGTGTTGAAGTGATCGCCGAGGGTTCGACGGAGGCACTGGCCCGGCTGGAGAGTGCTTGTCGGGAGGGACCGAGGTCGGCGCACGTGGAGCGGGTGGACCGGCGCATGGATTCTGCTGCGACCGGGCAATTCAAGACATTTGAGATTGGGTAACAGATCATGAACAAAAAATGGATCGACAAGATACTCGAGCAGGCCACCGGCCCTGACGGCAAGGTGATCCTGTCGAAACTGTTGGACACCCTCGAGACCGATCAGTCCGTCGCCGGCGGCATGGACGCCCAGCGGATTCCGCAAATGGTGGCGAAACTTTCCAAGCAAGTCGAGATTGTCGACGATCTCGAATCAGATTCCGATTCGCCGACCGAAAAAGAGACCGCGCCGGTGGTGACCTCCGACGCCAAGAGCACCCTTTCCCTTTATTTCCGTGAATTGGCCAAAATCCCGCTCCTGACGCGCGAGGAGGAAATCATGCTGGCCAAACGAATCGAGGCCAGCCGCCTCGGCCTGCCGCGGCTTTGCCGCATGGAAAAAATATCTGCGGGATTCATGCGCAAGCTCGTCACTCTCCCGACACGCCGCAATCGCCGCGCTCTTCTTGCCGCTCACAAAGTCCGTTCCGCCCGGCGCGAGCGAGTGCTCGCTGAAATGGAACGGCTTGAACGACTCTACGCCCGGGCGAAGGAAAAGATGGTTCTGTCGAATCTCCGATTGGTCGTTTCCGTCGCCAAACGGTATCAGAATCTGGGCACACCCCTGTCCGATCTCATCAACGAGGGCAACCTGGGGCTTCTCAAGGCGGTTGACAAGTTCAATTACAAGCTTGGATTCCGGTTCAGCACGTACGCGACCTGGTATATCCGGCAGGCCATTTCCCGGGCGTTGACAGACAAGAGCCGGGCAATCCGCCTTCCAGCGCACATCGCCGAAACCATGAGCCGGTTCCTCCGCACCAAGCTTCGACTCTCTCATGAACTCGGCCGCGATCCGGATGCCCGCGAAATCGCCAAGGCGCTTAAGATGCCGCTGAAACGGGTTCTGGAGCTCATGCAGGTCTCTCAGGACACCGCTTCGCTGGATATGCCTATCGGCCGCGAAAAGGACACGCTTCTTTCCGAAATCCTGGAGGAGCAGGGTCCGGACGTGTATTTCAGAAAATTGAATATTTCGTTTCTCTACGACGAATTGAAAAAGATGCTCGAAACTCTCAGCGTCCGCGAACAGGCCATCATCAGGCTCCGGTTTGGCCTCGACGGCATCCCTCCCAAAACACTTCATGAAATCGGCCAGCATCTCGGACTCACCCGCGAACGGATCCGCCAGATCGAGGAGCGGACGTTGGAGAAGCTGAAAAAATTATGTATCCGCCGGAACGTTTACGAATTTTTAAGCGATGTGCCCTAGTGCCCCCGAAGGGCGTGGCATGACCGGGGACTTGCGTGTTCCGCCGCCAACAGGTATGAGGGCGGCTTGGAATCGCATGTACGCATACGGTGGGATCATTGACACGAGGAGTCGTGGATGAAAACAGCTGTTGATTGGAAAGAGTTGATACGGGATGTCCCGGATTTTCCAAAACCTGGCATCCTCTTCAAAGACATTACGCCCATCCTTGCCGACGCGCGGGCGTTTCAGCAGGTGATGGACGAACTCGAGGAGGCCGCCCGGCCGCTCCGCGTTCAAAAAATCGTCGCCCCGGAGGCTCGTGGCTTTATCTTCGCCGCTCCGCTTGCCCTCCGGCTCGGCGCCGGATTCGTTCCCGTCCGCAAAAAAAAGAAATTGCCGTATAAGACCGTTTCCGTGTCGTATGAGCTGGAATACGGAACCGATACCGTCGAGATGCACGAGGACTCTGTCAACAAAGGCCAGCGGGTTCTCATCCTGGATGATCTTCTGGCCACGGGCGGCACGTCCGCGGCCATCGCCCAGCTGGTCGGCCGACTCGGCGGCGATGTCGCCGCTTTTCTCTTCTGCCTCGAACTGACTTTCCTTCCCGGCAGAAAACGTCTGGAGCCCGTCCAGGTCATCACGCTCCACAAGATATAGGTTTCCTGCCTGATCCATGCCGCGCGTTTCCGTTGACAGCCAGCGTGTCCGGTCGGTTGGCCTTTTTTTAAAAACTCTGCCGGAATGCCAACCCAGTGACTGGACATTTGAGGGCCTGCCTCGCTCCGGTGATCTGGATTCGGTCGATTACTTTTTTCTCTCCGTCAAACACCAGTATGGCTTTTGGATCGATGATTCGATCGCCTTTCTTCGCCCCATGTACGCCCAGGTCAACGGCCGGATGTTCAAAGGTAGCGACTTTGTCTGGAACTGCCTGCTAAAGGCCATCGACCGTGACAGGGGCCTATATAATATGGAGAGGCAGTCAGGCATGTCCGACAGTCAAATTCTTGACGTTTTTTCGGATGATGAGGGTAGATGTCCATTGCCGATGGCATCCACGCACTGTGAGCTCTGGCGGGCATTTGCGCGGGATTTTCTACGGCTGGGTCTGACACCGAAACGCGCGATCGAAGAATGTCGCCGCAAGAGTGATCCGATCCGGGCTCTGATGGATCTGCTAGCCCAGGTTGGCGGATACAAGGAAGATCCCCTGGCGAAAAAAGCGTCTCTCCTGGCGGTGATACTGGCGCATCGGCCGGAGCGATTCTTAATGCCGGATCTGACGGGTCTGCCTCTGCATTCTTTTTCGCCTATCGTTGATTATCACATTCAACGCTCGGCCCTCCGTGTCGGACTGGTTCGGATCAACGACGCTGAACTGGAGGCTCGGGTGCGATCTCGCAAGATTTTGACCGATCCGGAGGAGCGGGAGATCCGTGGGGCCGTTTATGAGGCGATGGATCTGCTGGTGGACGCGTCGGAAAAAACGATAGCCTCTCTTGACTGGTTTTTCTTTCAAAATCGCCGCCGGTGTCCCGAGATGACCGAGCCCGACTGCGCGCGCTGTGAAATCCAGTCCGTATGCCGGCGCCGCACTGATCTTTTTCAGCCGCTCATTCGAACCACTTATTATTCAATCAGTTACCCGCAATCGTTCCGCCCTTTTTTAAAGAATGGATGAGGGCCGGCCGATAAGGGGAAGTAGTGGCCCGATCCCTGTCTTTGCCCCGGGATTGGGAACCTGGCCGGGAGGGCTGGGTGAGGTGGCGCGGATGATCAGCAGCGCCGAACAAAGGAGTGTGAGGCGGACATGGCCATTCAGATCGGCGGGGTCGTATCGGGGATCGACACGGACAGCGTCATTCAGCAATTGCTCGAAGTCGACAACCGGATCAAGAAAAAACTCGAAGACAAGAAAACCGGCGTTCAGAGCGTCAAGGACCTCTACGGCGAATTAAACACGCAGCTGCTCAATGTCAAGAGTGAAGCGGACAATCTGTTGCTGTCGAGCACATTTCAGAAACGCAGCGCCGCCACGACCGATTCGACGGTTCTGGGCGTCTCCGCATCCGATGGCGCCACCGCCGGTACGTATGTCATCCAGATCGACAATCTCGCGACGAATTCCGTCCGGCAGAGCACGGCGCAGATCAACAGCCGGAAATCCCGCACCACTACCGGCGAAATGGTCGGTGGATCCAGCACCGTGACTCTCACCAATCCATTCGCCACCGCCGGTTTCGACACGGCCCCGGACGGCAACACGCGGGTCGTCATCACCACCGATGCCGCCACCTATACCTCCAGCGCGCTGAACACTTACGCGACAGTCCAGGCATTCATGGACGAAGTCAATGCGCACGCCGCCGACGTCACCTTATCCTACGACACCACGACCGACAAATTCACCCTCCGTCGAGACACCGCCGCCGGCACGCTCCAGATTGAAGACGACGACAACGGCGGCGCGGGGGTCACCCCCGGATTCTTCTCGACCGCCGGCATGTTCCGCACGGGGGATGCTTTCAACACGACCATCACCGTCAATGAATCCGAACAGGGCGTGACGGTCGGCGGGGCGCTCAGCGACACCAGCGCCTCCAATGTCGAAACCGCCCTCGCCGCCAACGGCACGCTGACCTTAAACGGCGTTTCCATCAGCTACGCCACAACCGATACCCTCACCACGATCATCAGCAAAATCAACAACGTCTCCGGCTCCACCGGCGTCTCGGGCTTTTACGATTCGACGCTCGACAAGGTTGTCCTTCGCGCGGTGACGGAGGGTCCCAAGTCCATCGCCATGAGCGAGACGGGCGGGAACCTCATTACGGTGCTCAAACTCGGAACCAATGCCACCACGGTCAAAGGCGAGCAGGCAAAATTCTACATTAACGGAAGCGCGACGACGGACCTGATCAAGAGCGACACCAACACCTATATCTTCAACGGCATCACGATCAACCTGAAAAAAGACGGCGACAACGACGAGGCCGCTCCGGGGGATGCCGGCGACGCCAGCGCGACGATTACGGTCACTCAGGACGTGGAAAGCGTCTCGACGTCGATCAAAAACTTCGTCACCGCCTACAACGACTACGCCCAGTTCGTCGCCGATAACGCCTCCTACGATCCCGTCACCGCCAGCGGCGGGAAGCTCTTCGGCGACAGCCTCCTCTATTCCATCGACGCGCGATTCAAACGCATGCTCTTTCAGCCACAGGCCGAACTCGTCGACACCCATGAACTCCTCGCTCAACTCGGCATCACGCTCGGCGCCCTTAACACCGCTGATGCCAATAAACTCGTCGTCGATGACGCCAAGTTGGCCAACGCCATCGCCACCAACGTCACCGCGGTCGAGGCGCTCTTTGGCCGGAAAAACGCCGGCAGCGCCACCAAGACCCGGGGCATTGCGGACGAATTGTCCGATTACCTCAAGGAGTTGACCAAGTTCCAGGGCATACTGGACATCCGGGAAAACGGGCTGGACAGCCAGATCCGGGACATTGACGATCAGATCGAGCGTGAGGACGACCGCCTCCTGAGGGTTGAGGAGAGTCTCCGGCGGCAGTTTAATGCCATGGAAATCGCGCTCGCGAAACTGAACTCCGAAGGCGCCACCATTGCTCAGCGGCTATCGAACCTCTAGCCTGATCACTGGAAAATATTGCTGTCCCTTCTAAAGATGTGCCTGTGCCTTCCCTATTGACAGCCTCCGCGCGGCCATCATAGCCTCCCCTCCTTGATCACGGGGGTGGTCGATGAGAAGTATAAATTGTAGGACAGTTTTTCTTACGGCTCTGGGATTTTTCCTGTGTATCCATTCCCTAAACCACGCGTCAGCCGATGGGCTGATCCCCGCCGGCAGCACTACGCCTCAGGTCTGTGCCGCCATCGAGAAGGAGTATGCGAAGTCGATCGATCTTTGGCGTGAGGGCAGGTTGCGTGAGGCCGTTATGAAACTGCGTGCATGCGAAGATGTTCTGAAAAAGCTTGCGCCTGGTGCGTCGGCTGTAACAGCGGCCTCAAGAGTAAAGCTGCTCCTAT
>CAZHRJ010000120.1:0-9082 GCA_964534765.1 uncultured bacterium | reverse complement strand
GGGTATCGGCGAAATCGATGAGGAGGGAGAGTTTGTGGTTCTGGAGGGATATGTATTTGATGGAAAATCGCGCTGGATTGCCGGCATAATTTCTGGAGTTGGGCGACGTGTTGTCCGCGAACGAGACCTTCCCGGCTTTCCCCGGCCAGGGGTGCGACGCGGTGCCGACATAAGTCCCGGCCGTCGGCCCGATATCCGTGTTGTCTGCCTCCTCAAGATCCAACCGGCGGTGGGCGACGGTAGTGGTATTGTTGACGTCGTTGTTGAATACGGTCCCCATGTTGTTGTCGATATGCCAGATGAGCAGTCCCGAAGCGCCCCCCGGAGCGGTATCCGGGTCGGATGATACGGGCTGGCGGTGCTCGAGGAGAAAATATTCCGCCGTATCGCCAGATTTGGCTGGGATTTTGTAAATCCTCGAATCGGTCTCGACACGGTTTAATGTGATATACGTCGTCGTATCGATCGTCACCGTTTCGCCCCAGCCCAGATATTCCCGGCTCCACGGGTCCATCCACGTGGGACTGTCGCCCAGCAGCGTTCCTGAGCCGCCCTGAAAGTTTCCGTTCGCCATGAGCGTCCAGTCGCCGCCGCCGCCGGCCGTTGTCGTCGTGTTGTACAAATCGGGCAGGCCCAGCTCGTGCCCGAACTCGTGACAGAACGTCCCGAAAAAACTGATCGACAGGCTGCTGGTCAGCGGGTAGTGTTCGAGCGGCGTGATGATGGCGTAGCCGACCGTGTCATTGGTCTGAGTATCCGTGTAAGGCGAGTCGGAAATATTTTGGACCTTGGTCTGTGGATCGCCGCTTGAGCTGGTGATCGATTTGCCGGGCCCGGAATGAAATAGACAGACGCTGTTGTAGGCGCCGAACCGTACGCCCGTATCGACCCTGGCGAGGACCTCTTTGACGAGTTTTTTAAGGCCGTCGGTAATGAGCGTATATCCGGCCTTTGTGTCGGACACCGTCACCATCAGGGTGTCAAATACCGTGTAGGACAGCTGCAGTTTCCCGTAGGAGACTTTTCGGTAGTAGGTATCGGCGCGGTCGAGCATGACGCGGGCAAAATTTCCCAGGGTGGTGGTGTCGGAATTGAAGAATCCCGTGTCGGTCGCCAGCGACGTCGCAATGGGCTTAAACTGGACGAGAATCACCGCGACCTTGGCGGTCCCATTGGGATTGACGTTGACAAATCCCGGCGCGGCACGGCTCGGGCCGGCGGAGGATAGAAAAAATATCACGGAAGAAAGACACAAGATCCAAACCCGGCATTCAGGGCGGCTGTCGGTATTCGGATAGCTCATACTTGTATATACGTATCGGCTTTTGAGTCGATTTTGCTGAGAGATACGGGTAAGGATTTACCGCAGAGGCGCAGAGATGACGCGGAGTTGACGCAGAGGATAAAGAAGGTTTTATCGAGAAAACTTTCTATTAACTCTGCGTCAGCTTTGCGTCATCTCTGCGCCTCTGCGGTTAATGTTTTTCCGCAATCTACCGTCCGGATGTAAAAAAAACCGGAGGTCGATCCCGGAATCCCGGGATCAACCTCCGGCTGTGAGTCTCTTGTTCGCCTACCCCAGCAGTGTGCCGAACCTTCAGGCCGGCATCGGGATCGGATACGGCGGCGGCGGCGCAAACGGTGGCTGATACCCCGCTCCGCTTGGCTCGCATCCGGCCGCAAACTCGTTGCAGCCTTCCGGCGGGATGGTGCACTGAGCTGTCGCCGGATCGTAAACCGTCCCTTCCGGACAGTCAATCTTGACTTCTCCGGTCTCCGCCACTTCCATGGCCGGCGGCATGACCGCGTACTGCGACTCGTTCGGAATCGTCACCGTTCCCGATGTCGCATCCACCGTCGATCCAGGCGGGCAGGTCCAATTGCAGGTCCCGTCCGGCTGGGCCTCAACCTGTGGCGGCAGGATCGTCTGCTGATACTCGTTCGGTATCGTCATCGTCCCTTCGCCAAACTCGGTCCCCGGCGGAGCCACAAACGTACAGCCCTCCGGACCAACCGCCACGTATGGCGGCAGGATCTCGTGGGTCGACTCCGGCGGGATCGTGCACACCCCAGCGGCCGGATCGTACGTCGCTCCCTCCGGAGCGGGAACAACACATCCACCTTCCGGTGTGGTCGAACAACCGTCCGGCATCACCGTGGCAGAATACTCCTGCGGCACCGTGAACGTGCCGGAATTGGCGTCAAACGACGTGCCCTCCGGCATCGCGCAGGTGCATGTGCCGTCAACCGGGCTGACGGTGATGTTCGGCGGCAGAACCGTGTTGGCTTCGGCCGGCGGCAGCACAATCTGCGGCGGCGGCACCGGCGCTCCTTCCGGAACGGGCGGCGGCTCGGGAAATACCGTTCCCGGCGGCATCGTGCACGTGCACGTGCCGGCGTTGGGATCAAACTCCATCGGCACCGTCGCGTAGGTGGCGGCAAAATCCGCCGGCGGCATCGTACAGGTGCCCGCGGCTGGATCATACTGAACACCATCAGCGGGCGTACCCACATCCACCGCTACCGCGTAGACCGGCGGCGGCAGAGGCTCGGCGCCAGGCTCAACCATCGGCGGAGGCGGCGCATAGCCCGGTACCTCGGCGGCCGGCACGAGTTCTCCGGCTCCCGTGTTCTCGCATACCATCGCCGTTCCTTCCGGCGGCATCGTGAATGTGCCGGAATTGGCTTCGTACGTACAGCCCTCGGGACAGGTCATCACCACACTGCCCGGAGGCGGTGGCGGCGGCTCGCCCGGCGCCGGGGGAGGCGCATCGGGCGCCGGTGGCGGAACAATCGATACCTCGGGCGGCATCACCATCGGCGTGTACTCCGGTGGAACCGTACAGGTCCCAGCGTTGGGATCCATCACAAACGGGGCTGGGCCTTCGGTCGGAACGGCCATCGTACAGGTACCCGCGTTCGGATCGAACTGCAGGACCGGCGGATGATCGCCCGGCGGAGGCAAAGCCTCGCCCGGCGGGAGCGTTTCACATCCGCAGACGGCCATGTGGACTTCAGACGTCGGCGGAATCGCAAACGTCCCGGCGGTCGGGTCGATATTCGTGCAGTCGATCGTCAACGCTCCATCCGGAGCGACCGCGGATCCATCCGGCATGACGGCGTCCGATCCCTCGTTGGGAACCGTGAACGTCCCGGAATTGGCCTCGAAGGTCGTTCCCGATGGACACGTCATGGTGTTCGTTCCATCGGGATTCGCAACGACCCCGTCTCCAGGCTCGGCCATGTAGGGCGGGCATTCCGGTGCCGGGCAGGTGATCGTCCCAGCGGCCGGATCCATCGTCGCCAGCGGCGGACAGTCGCACGTGACGCTGCCGTTCGCGTTGATGTCAACGTAGGGCGGCGCGTAATCGCCCGTTGATTCGGGCGGAATCGTCACGGTACCGGCGTTCGGATCGTACTGTGTGCCTTCCGGAGCGACGCAGTTGATCGCGCCATCCGGCGCGAAACTCATGTCCGGCGACGGCAAAACAATTTCAGCCGCGCCGTCCGGCGGCATCATCATGGTGCCGGCGTCCGGATTGAAAGTCGTCTCCGGAGGCATCTGGCACATGCAGCTGCCGTCCGGTTGAGGTGTCGCGTAGTCCGGACACACCATCTGCGCGCCTTCGGGCGGCAGAGTGAGCGTTCCGGAATTGGCGTCATAGGAGGTCTCCGGCGGGCACTGCATCGTGCATTCCCCGGTCGGCTCAATGCTCACGCCCGGCGGAACCGTCGGACAATCCTGCGGCGGGTAGTTGAGCGTTCCCGCATTCGGATCGTAAGCCGTACCCTGCGGACATTCGACGGCGATGTTGCCGTCCGGCTGGACCGTCGCGTCCACCGCGGGCGCAAACGTGTCGATTGCGTCCTGCGGCGGCATCGTAACCGTGCCGGCCTCGGGATTGACTTCACAGGGCGGCAGCGCGCACGTCACCGCGCCATCTTCCGCCACGGCCACGTTGTCGGGACATACCATCGATGCCTCGGCGGGCGGCAAAGCAATGGTTCCCGCGTCGGGATTCATCTCGCCTCCCGGGGGCATCGTACACAGACAGTCGCCTTCCGGCATCACCTGCACGCCATCCGGACACGCCATGTAGGCGCCGTCCGGCGGCAGGGTGAACGTCCCGGAATTGGCGTCAAAGCTTGTGCCCTCCGGCATCGGCATCGTCGCCGACCCATCCGCTTGCAGAGCGACTCCATCCGGCATGAGCGGGGCCGCGTCGGCGGGCGGCAGCATCACCGCGCCGCCGTACGATGAATCCGGCGGCGGCGGCTCGACCACTGCCGTATCCGGCAGCGGCGCCTGAACATCTCCGGTCGCCGTGATCGTCGTGTCGGCCGGCAAAACCATCCCGGCATCTCCCGGCGGAAACGACACCATCGGCGGCGGTGGCGGCGCATCGGGCGGCAGACCTGCCGGCGCCGGCGGTTCATGGTAGGTGCATCCGTCCGGACAGCTCGCCACAACTGACCCATCCGGAGCCGGCATGAAATTCTCCGGCATCACCATGTCCGCCGAATCGTACGGCACCGCCAGCGCTCCGGCATTGGCGTCGTAGCTGCATTCCGGCGCGCACGTCATGACGGCCGCGCCATCCGCATTGTACATCGCGTCCATCGGGTAGGCTTCAACCGGCGGCGGCGGGGGCGCCCCCTCCACCATCGTTGCGTCCCCGGCGGCGGGGATGAACGTGTCGGCGCCCGCGGCGGCGCCGCTGTCGTACTGTGACATGTCATACCCGCCCGAGGATGAATCGGTCGTCGGCTCGGCCGACGCGTCCATCGATCCGGCGTCCGCGATCGGGACTCCCAACGCTCCGGGCGCCACGATCTCGTCCAACTTCTCAACCTTCACTCCCTTTTTCTTCGGCTTGCCGGCGTCCTTTCCGGCATTCCCTCTTCCATCTTCCTTACTTGCCAACTCTGTCCACCTCCTCAAGATTGTTGAGCGGTACGTTCAAGGACAATACCGTCCCAATCCCCCTTATGGCCACGTCAACTGTATCCCCGCACACGCGGAAACACAAAGGAAACGTTGTCAGAATTCGCACCATGTGTCTGCGACTCTTTTCACCCGCAAAATGTGATTAAAGTCACACCCAGGTTTTCCACAGTTGTTGATAATTCTTAACTTCTTTTTCTTCCACTAATTACACACAGTGTCCCTGTACCGTTTATCGTGCCTGGTCGATCAGTGGATTATGCGAAATAACAAATCAAAAAAATCGCTTGACAGTTCTGTAGTCTATTGGGATATTTAGAGTTATGGCCGAACCGACACAAAAGCGGCTGGGCCCTAAGCTGAGAGAAGACCTGATCCTCGTTGAAAAGGTCCGGCAGGGCCAGCGACAGCTTGTCATCAAAGATCCCATCAGCGTCAAATATTATCAGTTTGGCGAATTGGAAATCACCCTCTTTGGCCTTCTAAACGGCAGCATTCCGCCGCCAAAAATTCTGGAACAATTCAACGCGGCCCACCCCGACGCGGATATGACCATGGATGACCTTAAAGATTTTCTGGGCGAGATAGACAAGATGAAGTTGCTGGAGAAGGGCGCGTCAGAGCGAAATGCCCTGCTTCTGGAGCGGATTCGGGAGGACCGCAAAAGCAAGCTGACCAGCAAGCAGGGATCCATCATGTTTAAACGCGTCCCGCTCGTCGATCCGAATGATTTTTTCGACCGGATTCACCCGTACATCGCGTGGATCTGGAGCGTGCCGTCGGTCATTTTCATGTGCGGGGTGATTCTGGCCGCCTGCATCGCCATCGGATACAACTGGACGGAGTTTACGGACGGGATCGAGGCGGTGTTCTCATTCCAGCAGCAAACCGCGGCGAGCCTGATGTGGCTGTGGCTAACCATCATCGGGATCATCTGTTTTCATGAACTGGGTCACGGCCTGACGTGCAAGCACTACGGTGGCGAGGTCCACGAGATGGGTTTTTTGTTGTTGTTTTTCCAGCCCTGTTTCTACGCGAACGTGACGGACGCTTATATGTTCAAGGACAAAAATCACAAGCTCTACGTGACGTTCGCGGGCATCATCGTCGAGTTTTTCATCGGCAGCATCTTCTGCTTTATCTGGCTCTTGACCGATCCTACCTCCGCGTTCAACGCGATCTGCTATCAGGCCATGACGGTCTGCGGGCTGTCGTCGGTACTCTTCAACCTCAATCCGCTGGTCAAATACGACGGCTATTACGCCTTTTCGGAGTGGGTTGATCTGCCGAATCTCAAGCAAAATTCTGGGGATTGTCTGGAGAGATGGTTTCAAAAATTGTACAAGAAACCGGAGGACATCGAAGACGACGGTTTTTCGGCCCGGGAACGGCGGATCTATATAGGCTACGCGATCTGCGCGAGCATTTTCATTATTTCCATGCTGATGGGGCTGTTCTATATGATCAAGGACACCATTCTTGAGACCACGCCCGAATTGGGAATCTTCGCCTTCTTGTTCATCGTCTGCAAACTCTTGAGCAGCCAGATCGACGCGACCCGGAAGTTCTTTGTCGATTTCTACTCCTACCAGGCCGCCGCCCGCGGCGCCGTCAAGGTCCGATTCATCGCTCTGGCGATGCTGGCGTTTCTCGTCGGACTTGCCTTTACGCTGCCCTACCCCGTCGTGATCGAGAAGGAGGTCAAACTGGAGGCGGTCGACAAATGGGCGGTGCGGGCGCCGGTGGACGGGTTTCTGGAAGAAGTCTTTGTGCGCAGCCAGCAGGAGGTGAAGGACGGAGAGCCGCTCTTTTTGATGGCCAACCCGGACAAAAGCCGCAAGCTGGCTGACCTCGCGGCGGAGGGCGCGCGGTATCAGATGCAGAAGGATCAGGCGGTCGCCACCGGGGATTTTGGAAAACTCCATGACATCCGCGCCAGCGAGGCTCAGACCGAAAATGACCGCGCGGCCATTCACAGAGACCTCCAAAAAATGACTACCGCCTCGCCCACTCAGGGCATTCTCCTCACGCCCAAGGTCGAGGAACTCAAGGGGAAATATTTCAAAGCGGGCGATCAGGTAATGGAAATCGTGTGTCTGCGGCGGCTCTACTCCGTCGTGGAACTCGAAGAACGCGACGCCGGGGAGGTCCGGGATGAACGGTCCGCGGGTGAGGATCAGGCGACCCGGGCGCGGATCAAGGTCAACGCGTTTCCGGGACGGCTCATCCAGGCGCATGTGCTCTCGGTGGACTCCAAGGCCGACACGAGCGGCATCACGCGGAAATTCCGGGCGCAAATCACGATCCCGAACGAACAGTTCGAGTACGGCAAAAACGTCCTCGGGTCGGGGCTGGCCCTCCGGCCCGGCATGACAGGCATGGCCAAACTGGACGTTGTGACGTCTACTCCAGCCGGCGCGATTTTCCGCTGGCTGACCGGGTTTTTCCGCATGGATTTGTTCATGTATTAAAATGCGAGTCGCTCACCGCTTTGGCCAGAGAAAAACCATCGCCGCGCCGCCCTCTTCCTACGGACTCCTGTCCCAGCATCCCCTCTTTTCGGGTCTCCAGGAACCGGCGCGGAAGGCCTTCGTCGCTCAGGGCAGCCTGGTACGCATTCCCAAATATTCGCTCCTGTTCCACCAGGGCGATGAGATCACGGCCGCCTATCTGATTCTCGAGGGGCTCGTCAAACTTTACCGCGACCTTCGCGACTCCGACCGGACCTTGGGGTTTCTCTACAAGGGCGACATGGTCGGATTGGACGCCGCTTTCGCGCCGGACGGTCACACCTACAGCGCGCAGGCGCTCGGCTTTGTCACCGTCTGCGCTTTCCCCCGGGAGGCGATTCTTTCCCTCGTTCAGACCGCTCCGGAGTTCGGCCCGAGTTTGCTGAGAGACAGCGCCCGGCAGATGGATGAGGCGCTGACCGAACAGGACCGGCTGTCCTCCCAGAGCGCCAACGGCCGGATCGCAGGAAAAATCCTGGCGCTGGCGGAAAAATTCGGCCGGGCCGATTCCGAGGGGGGGGTGGTTCTTCAATTGAAAATCACCCAGCGGGAGATGGCCTCCATGGCCGGCACGAACCGGGAATCGGTGTGCAAGGCCCTGCTGGTTTTTAAACGGGAGGGATCGATCGACATTCAAGACAAACTCATAGTGATCAAAAATAAATCCAAACTGGCCTCATGGCCCTGATCGGCCGATAAAGACCGTATGAGAGAACGGATGTTGGCGGCGGTCGTCCTCCTGATTTTGCCGTCCTTCGCCGCGTTGGCGGAGGATGTCCGGCGGATGTCGATCGACGACGCGCTCAAACTCGCGTTTGAGAGAAATCCGACCTTTTCGAAAGCGAGCCTGACGCACGAGTCGGCGCGGCTGTCCTACCTCAAATCGATCCACGGGACCGGATGGGTCGAGTCGTTTACGAGCA
This sequence comes from uncultured bacterium, assembly GCA_964534765.1. Taxonomy (GTDB): domain Bacteria; phylum Lindowbacteria; class 2-12-FULL-62-27; order 2-12-FULL-62-27; family 2-12-FULL-62-27; genus CAZHRJ01. The sequence continues at coordinate 704 of CAZHRJ010000120.1, read as the reverse complement.
AGGCGGACTACAAGCGGGACGAGTCATTCAGCTATTCCAAGTACTTCAACACGACCGGCGAGCGCATCAGCTCGACTCGGACACGAACATTCGGCACGACCACGTCCTGGAATATGAAACGCACATACAAATCCGGATTCCTGGCCGACTTTTATTCCAAACTCGCTTCAACCGAAACGGCCAACCGGTACAATGCTCTCAAGGGCGCCCTGGCCGATGACGCGTCAAACCGGTACCGATACATTACTCAAAAGATGAATCCCGAAATCGGCGTCAATCTCACCCTGCCAATCCTCGGCAAGGACAAAAACAGCGGCATCCAGTCTCTCCGGGAAATCGACGCGACATGGGCGCAGGCGGCCGGCGATTTTGAGCAGGCTCAGATTCAGCTGCTCTTCTCTGTCCGGCAGGGCTACTACGACCTGCTCAAGTCGCGTGAAATGACCCGCCTTCGCAAACGGGTCATTCTGGAGGCCGAGGAGCGGCTGGATGTCACGCGGAAAAAATTGTCAGTGGGCATCACGACCGATCTGGCGGTTTCCCAGGCGGAACTGGCGGTGCTTCGCAACCGGGCCGATCTGGCCGACGCGTCCTTTTCCGAACAGCAGGCCCTCAGCCGCTTCAACAGCCTCGTCGGGTTGCCGCTCGACGAAGATTATCTCCTGACGGATTCGTTCCCGCCCGAACCCTCCAAGCCCATCAAC
>CAZHRJ010000119.1:0-9100 GCA_964534765.1 uncultured bacterium | reverse complement strand
CTTGAAATTGAAACAAGACTTTTTTCCAATACACGCCCGGGATGGCGCAGAGCCTGCGCCGGGCTGAAAATGGCGCTGGCGGCGGGCGCGATTGCCGCCAATGTTTTGGTGGCGGATCTCGCTCTCTCCCTGATTCTGTGCGGCGCGGCCTGCGCGATTTTGATCCACTCCCAAGTCTCGCTGAGGCACGCTCTGATTTTCATTCTGGCGCCGGCCTGGGCCACGCTGATCGTGATGGCGGGATTTTCGATCGGATTCGGGATTACACCGCTGGTCTCGATCGGCCCGGTCACGGTCTATCGGGAGGGGATCATGGAGGGGTTGGGGGCGGGCGCGCGGGTGGCGTGTGACATGTCCTGGATGGCGGCGCTGTTTCTGACCACTCCATTTACCGAACAGATTCAGACGCTCCATCGAATTCGGATTCCCGCTGTGCTCGTTGACACGCTGGCCTTCATGTACCGCTACGTCTTTTTGCTCTGGGACGAATTCGACCGGCAGATGACGGCCGCCAAGGCAAGGGGCGGATGGGCGGGGCCGGCACGGAAAATGGACACGATCGGCCGGATCGTCGCTCAGATTTTTCTTCAGGCGTATGATCGCGCCTGCCGGATCAACTTCAGCATGCGAGCCAGGGGCGGGGCGTGACCGAGCCACCCGATGTGGAAGTTTGTCCCGAATCCTACGATCTGTCGCCGCTTCAGCCGGTCAACGGGGATGCCGTGCTGGAATGTTCCAATGTCAGCTTTTCCTACCACGACGGTTTCCCTATTTTGACGGATGTCGGATTTACGCTGCGGGCCGGTGAAGCGGTCGCGCTTTGCGGTCCCAACGGATCCGGCAAGACGACCCTCCTCAAACTGCTCGCCGGGCTTTTGCCCGCCGACGCGGGTCAGCTTCGGCTGTGCGGCATGCCTCTCACGCCGCAAACGGCGGCGAGTGCATTTCAAAAGATAGGGATTTTGTTTCAGGATCCGAACGACCAGCTGTTTTGCAGCCACGTCTCCGAAGACGTGGCATACGGACTCACCAATCTGGGCCTTAAGCCGGAAGACGTCCGCCAGCGGGTGACGGAGGCGCTGCGGCTAACGGAGGCCGATCACCTGGCGCACCGGCCGATCCATCATTTGAGTCTGGGAGAGATGAAACGGGTCGCGCTGGCCGGCCTCATCGCCATGCGCGCGCCGCTCCTGGTTCTCGACGAGCCCGCGGCAGGGCTTGATCCGGCCGCCACCCGGCATCTGATCAGTCTGATCCGGCATCTGAACCGGAAACACCAATACGCATTTCTGATTGTGACACATGAGATGGATCTGGTTCCGCAGGTGGCCGGGCGTGTCATGGTGCTGGAAAGCGGCCGGCTCCTGGCGGATCGGGACGTGCGAAGTGTTTTGACGGACATTCCGTTGTTGGCGCGGGCGAGACTGGAGCCGCCGGCGATCACCCGATATTTTTTTGAAAAATCCCGGCGGGCCGGTGAGTCGCCGCAGACTTTACCCCTCAGCGTCGACGAGGCTCTGAACGGCCGCAACGGAGAATCGGCATAGACCGGGCTTAGACGGTACTTGTCTTTCATTTGAATCGTTGTATCATTGGCAAATGACGGCGCGAAAGAACAGCCGAAGAGGCGCAACTCCGTTTGATCACCTTGAGCGGATCGCCAAACTGATCTGGTACCAGACGCTGGTGTCGACCACCCAGGCTGCTTCCGGCCATCCGACGTCGTGCCTGTCCGCGACGGACCTCATGACGGCCCTGTTTTTCGGCGGAACTTTCCGGTTCGATCCCGACCGGCGTGACCATCCCAACAATGACCGGATCATTTTTTCGAAAGGCCACGCCGCGCCGCTTTTTTATTCGCTCTGGAGCGTTGCCGGCAAGGTCCCGGAGGAGGAACTGCTCACCTTGAGGAAAATGGGAAGCCGCCTCGAAGGCCACCCGGCGATGGTGTTTCCCTATACGGAAGCCGCCACCGGGTCTCTGGGACAGGGTCTGTCCATCGGCGTCGGGATGGCCCTGAACGCGAAATACATCGACCGCCTGCCGTATCGGACCTATGTTCTTCTGGGCGACAGCGAGATGGCGGAAGGGTCCCAGTGGGAGGCGATCCAGATTGCGGCCCATTATAAACTTGATAACCTGATCGCCATTCTCGACGTCAACCGGCTGGGCCAGCGCGGCCAGACGATGTACGGCCATGACGCCGGCGCCTACGTCAAACGCATCGCCGCGTTCGGCTGGCATCCGATCGCCGTCCGGGGGCACAACCTGGCTGACATCCAGAAAGCGTATCGGCGCGCGATTCGGATCAAAGGCAAACCGGTCATGATCGTGGCGAAGACATTCAAAGGCGCCGGCATTTCATTTTTTGAAAACAAGGACAACTGGCATGGCAAACCCCTGCCGAAAGCGGATCTTGAGAAGGTATTGAAAGAAATGGGACCTGTGGATCACGGCATCCGCGGCCGCATGGCCAGACCGAAAGACGCGATGCCCCGGCCCCGGGTGCTCAAATACGAGGACATTCAGCCATCCTACGACAAGCCTACCCCGACCCGCAAAGCCTACGGCCAGGCGCTGCTCCGGATCGCGCCCCGGTATCCCAATATCGTGGTGCTCGACGCGGAAACAAATAACTCGACCTACTCGGAATTTTTCGCGCAAAAATATCCCGAACGCTTTTTCGAAATGTTCATCGCCGAACAAAACATGATCGGCTGCGCCCTTGGTCTGGCCCAGCGCGGCAAAATCCCGTTCGTATCGACGTTCGCCGCATTCCTCACCCGGGCCTACGATCAGATCCGGATGGGCCAGTACTCCCGGGCCAACATCAAATTCTGCGGCTCGCACGCCGGCGTGTCGATCGGCGAGGACGGCGCCTCCCAGATGGGTCTGGAGGAAATCGCGATGTTCCGCGCGGCTCTCGGCAGCGTCGTGCTCTATCCGTCGGACGCGGTCTCCACGGACAAACTGGTGGAGGAGGCGGCGCGGCACGCCGGGATGGTCTATATTCGGACGACGCGCAAGGAAACGCCCGTGATTTATTCTCCGCGAGAGGAATTTCCAATCGGCGGATGCAAGGTCGTCCGGCAGAGCCCGAACGACCTGGTCACGGTTGTTGCCGCAGGGATCACCCTCCACGAAGCCCTTGCGGCGCACGAGGAACTTCGAAAAAACGGCATTGCGATTCGCGTGATCGACCTCTACAGCGTCAAACCGATTGACGCCGCGACCCTTCGGAAAGCCGCGGCGGAAACGAAGAAGCTCATCACGGTGGAAGACCATTTTGCAGAAGGCGGCATCGGCGAGGCGGTCCGAAGCGCTCTATCGGAAGTGCCGGCGCTGGTGAAGATTCTGGCGGTGAGGAAAATTCCGAAGAGCGCCAAGCCGGAAGAGTTACTGGACTACGAGGACATCTCCAAGCGGGCCATCATCGAAGCGGTCTGGGAGGCGGCCAAGGTCAAGAGCGCGGTGCCGGTCAAGCCTTCAGCAGCGATTTAGCCTCCGCGACGATATGATCCGATGTAAATCCGAACTGTTTCAGTAATTCCTTCAGAGGCGCCGACGCGCCGAACTCCCGCCTGCCGATCACGGTCCCGTCCGTATAGATCCCCACATACCGGCGCCACCCCAGCGTCGACGCGGCCTCCACGGCGATTCTCTTGCGGCACTGCGGCGGCAGGACCTTGTTCCGATACTCCTCGGACTGCATCTCGAAAATCTCATAGGACGGAAAACTGACCACACGAGCCCGGATGCCGTCCTTTTTGAGTTTCTCGTAGGCCTCGACGCAGAACTGGAGTTCCGATCCGGTCGACATCAGAATCACCTGCGGCGCTCCGTCCGAATCGGCCAGTATGTACGCGCCCTTGTGCAGCTCGTGAGCCGGCGCGTACCGGGTGCGATCCATTGTCGGAATCGCCTGCCGGCTGAGAATCAAGGCCACCGGATGATTTTTGTTCTTCATGATCCATTTCCAGGCTTCCGCGATCTCGTTGGCGTCTCCCGGCCGAAGCACCACCAGGTGCGGGATAGCGCGCAGGGAAACCAGATGTTCGATCGGCTGGTGGGTCGGGCCATCCTCGCCGACACCGATGGAATCGTGAGTAAAAATATGGAGGACGGGAATCTCCATGAGCCCCGCGAGGCGGAGCGTGGGGCGGCAATAGTCGGAGAAAATCAAAAAGCCGGATCCGTAGACGCGAAGTTTAGAAATGGCCATGCCGTTCATGATGGATGCCATGCCGTGTTCGCGGATGCCGAAATGAAGATTTCGGCCGCCGTATGACCCTTTCTGAAAATCCCCGCCATCCGGGATCCGGGTCTTGGTTGAAGGCGTGAGGTCCGCCGACCCGCCCAGAAGATAGGGCACGCGTTTGGCGATCGACACCTGGACTTTGCTCGACGCCTCCCGGCCCGCCATCCCCTTGGGGTCGGCCGGAAACACCGGGATGTCCTTGTCCCAGCCTTCCGGCAATTCCCGGTCCTGCATGCGGCGAAATTCTTCCGCCAGATCGGGATGCGCCTGGCTGTAGGCATCGAACTTCCGCTTCCACTCGTCCTCCCATTTCTTCCCGCGATCGGCGACCTGCGCCATCCGGGATTTCACCTCGTCCGGCACCCAGAACTTGGAATCGGACGGCCAGCCATACCGCTGTTTGGTCAGCCGGATTTCCTCCTCGCCCAGCGGTTCGCCATGCGCGCCCGACGTGTCCTGTTTGGTGGGCGCGCCGTAGGCGATGTGGCTGTCGACAACGATCAGGCTCGGCCGCTCGGTTTCCTTAAGCGCGGTGTTCAGGGCCGCCGTCAGCAGATCCAGATCGTTGACGTCGCCAACCCGCTGAACATTCCAGTGGTAGGCCATGAACCGGGCCGCGACATCTTCGGTGAATGCCAGCGCCGTGTTGCCTTCGATGGTGATGTGATTGTTGTCATAGATCCAGACGAGATTGCTCAGCCCCAGGTGCCCCGCCAGGGACGCGGCTTCCCCTGACACACCTTCCATCAAACACCCGTCGCCGCAGACGGCGAAAATCCGGTAATTCAGAATTTCGTGGCCCGGGCGATTGAAATGCGCCGCCAGCCATTTTTCGGCAATCGCGAATCCCACCGAATTGGCCACCCCCTGGCCAAGCGGGCCGGTGGTGGTTTCGATGCCGGGCGTCATTCCGTATTCGGGATGTCCCGGCGTTTTGCTTCCCCACTGCCGAAAATTTTTAATTTCGTCCAGGGGCAGATCGTATCCGTTGATATGGAGCGTGCTGTAGAGGAGCATCGAAGCGTGGCCGGCCGACAGGATAAAGCGATCGCGGTTGGGCCAGTCGGGATTTTTTGGATTAAATCGGATATATTTTTCGTACAGCACATGCGCAACCGGCGCCAGAGCCATGGGCGTTCCGGGATGTCCCGACTCCGCCTTCTGGACCGCGTCCATCGACAGCGTCCGAATCGTATTGATGCATAATTGATCGAGTTTGTTATTGTTCTCCACAACCGACCTCCTCAGTAATTTTGGGAGCGCGCCCCGCGGCGAATCAGAAGTTCGCGCAGGGCCGCCTTACCAGCGATTGGCGTCTTCCAACGCCGCGAGCCGCCAGAGCGGCCCGTCTTTTTCCTTGTCCGGCCGTTTTTCGAATAGCGCCACCTGCGTGACCGACTGTTTATCCGATCGGCCAGCGGCCGTGCGGGTTTCAGTGACCTCACAAAGGACACTGATGGCGTCCTTGTCCAAAAACCGGAATTCCCTTACGGTGACCTGACTGACAATCTGTTCAACGTCGGCAAAGAGTTTTTCATAATGGGTCCGGAGACCGTCCCGGTCGTATTTGAGCCACCGGGATTTAAATCCCTTGTCCACTCCCCTCATCACCGCGTCCAGATCTTTTCGAGACACCGCCGCGTGAAATTCCTCAAACGCCGTCCGAACCTCAGGATATAAGACTCGATAGGTATGCGGGAAAACGATCCGGGCATAGTCATCCGCGTTTGTTTTGAGCGGCGTGTCTCCGGCCGGCAGATCGGGCCGGGTCTGGATGACTTCCCACAACTGCCGGACCCGCTTGATCCGCTCGGCATCCACCGGATGACTCCGCAAAAAAGCCGGTACGCGAAACGTCTCGCGCTTCTGGAACTGCTCAAACACATGCGCCGCTTCATCCGCCTTGTAGCCCGCGAGATACGAGTATTTGACGCCCAGCGCGTCCGAGCGGAGTTCGTCGCCACGGCCGTAGGGTTTGAAGAGCAGGAGATCCAGACCGAGCTGATAGCCGAACGGCATGTTTCCGCCTTTTCCGAAAACCTTCCAGGCGAGGTCGATCGCCGTCGCGCCCTGCATGTGCTTCATGGAGTGCCGTTCGACCACATGCCCGATCTCGTGTCCCAGCACGGCCGCCATCTGCGCCTCGTTGTCAAAAATCGTGAGGATTCCCCGCGTGATGTAGATCGTGCCGCCCGGGAGGGCGAAGGCGTTGACGAGAGGATCGTCCAGGACAAAAAAGTCGTAGACGATGTTCTGTCGGTCGGCGTGTGCAGCCAGCCGCGAGGCGACCCGGCGCACGTAAGAGACCAGCTCGCTGTCCTCGTAGAGTTTGTATTGCTTGATCACCTGCTCCCGGACGTCCTTGCCGAGTTGAATCTCCTGTTCCTTGGAAAATAAAAACACACCGCCCGTTGACGCCGCGAAGGGATCCCGCTCAGCTTTTTTCTTCTCCTCTTTCCTGGCCGCCTCGCCGGCGGAGGACAGAGCGAGAACGAGCGCGGCCACCGCGATGACGCGGCCAAGCTTCGATTGATGGATCCCGCCGATCATATCGAATTCAGAATGGGATCAGTGCGCTGAGGCCGGAGCGATTTGAACCTGGGAAGAGAGATACGCCGCCAGGGCGGCCAGTTCCGTGTCCGTCCCGACGACCGGGGGCATGATGTTGCGGTAGGGATTTTTGTCCCCGGGCCGCATGATTTTGAGAAGACTCATGATGGAATTCTCATCCCGGCCGGAGAGGAATTGCCTCAGGGGGCGGTATCCGTCCAGAGTGTGACAGGCCCGGCATTGCGTCCGGAACATCACCTCCCCATCACCTTCATGGGTCCGCCGAAACTTGACTTTCTGCAGAAACGGCTTTTCCGCCGCCTCCGGTGTCGCGCCGTCCTCCGCGAGGACCGCGTTCGAATACATCACATACCGGAGCACGTAGGGTTTGCGCAACACCTCGCGGGTCCATTCGCCGGCGCCGGTCACAAAAAGAGCGGAGAGGATGAGGAACGCGATTTTTCCCCCGCCGAATTCGTCCGGGTTGGCCCAGGCGCCGAAATAGATCATCATGCCCATCGTGCAGGTAAACAGAACCGTCAGCATCGATATCCGGGTGAGAATCGCGAAATTCCCGCGCGCAAATCCCGACACGCCGCTAAAGAGCATCGTCCGGACCTCTTCCGGCAGGCAGAGCATGTACCAACCCATGGCAAACATCATTCCGATGAAAGTCGGCACAAACCACATCGCGGAGTAGCGGAGCATTCTCGTTCGAAGCCCATGTTGAACCGGCATTCTTGAGGCGGTGATGAGACCGTAGAGTCCCGCTAGACCCAGACACACCAGAAACCTCATCAGCAGGGACGGCCAGTACGTGGGATTGAACATCGCCGACCAGAAACTCCGGTTCTCCAGCCAGTCGCCGGGAGACAGCATGAATGTCAGAATGCCGTTGATGGTCACCAGCGTCATGAGAGCCGTGAACATGTAGACCCAGCCGACCATCTGGTGAGTGCGGGGCGAGAGGGTTTTCCAGCCGTAGTAGTAGACGACGAGTGACAGGATTTCGAGGAAAAACCAGACCCACTCGATCGTCCAGGCCAGAACGAAATTCCGGATCAAAAAGGCCGTCGCGTCGGGATGGACAAGCCCGATGGCGAACCAGATGCCGACGCCGAACATCGCGCCGACGACCGAGGTGAGAATGGTGAAGAATCGGGTGTGGGTGTGAACATAGTCCATCATTTCCGTATCGCCGCGTTTTCTGGCAAGGTACTCGGTGATCGGCAAAAAGAGGCCGCCGCCGACGGCGAACTGCGAGATAAAAACGTGGGCGACCGCGATCAGTCCGATCACCCCGGGGCCGCCGACGCCCTCAATCACCCACTGCGGATAGTTCATAACTAGTGCGCCTTGTATCCCCAGACCGTAAAGCCGATTAAAAAGAGCAACCCCGCGAGGCCGACGTACGTGGCGAGTTTCGCGCGGTATCCGCCGGCGGTCGCCGGATTCCAGATGGGCACCGCGGCCCAGAACATGATGGCGGCGCCGAAGAGCATGTTTCCAAACAGATCGCCCGGAATTCCGACCACGTTTGGAGGCATGAGCTTCAGAAGCTGAAACGATGCCATGAAGTACCATTCGGGTTTGATTCCCGGCGGCGCAGGCGCCAGCGGATCAGCCTCCGCGCCAAGGTGCCAGGGGAAGAGTGCCGCGAGGACGGCAAGGATATTGAGAGCGATGAGCCAGACGTAGAGGTCGCTGAGCAGGAAGTTTGGGAAAAAAGGGATTTTATAATGCTCGCCGGACTTTTCGATGCTTTCCGGAATCTTGTTGCCGTGGATCTGCAGGAAAAAAAGATGCGCCCCAAGAAGCCCGATAAAGAGCCACGGGATGATCACCACATGCAACGCGAACATCCGCTGGATCGTCAGGCCGCCCATCTCCGGCCCGCCCCGGATGATGTCGGCCACGTAGACGCCGCCCGGAACGGCTTCGATCAGGTCGATGCCGATCTTTGTCGCAAAAAAAGCCATGTCATCCCAGACAAGGCAGTATCCGGTGAACCCAAATCCCATCGCGAGGCCCAGCAGACCCAAGCCGGTAAACCATGTCAGCTCCCGTGGTTTCTGGTAGGCCTTCATGAAATAGACGGAGAACATATGAATAAAGACCGCCAGCAGCATGAGGTTGGCCGCCCAAGCATGGATTGACCGGATCAGCCAGCCGAAATCGACTTTCGTGACGATCCTCAATACTGACGCGTGGCTGCTCCCCAGGCCCGGCTGATATTGAAAGAGCAGAACCATGCCGGTAAAAGTGAGAATAATAAAAAAGAACAGCGAAATT
>CAZHRJ010000118.1:0-9128 GCA_964534765.1 uncultured bacterium | reverse complement strand
GTCGAAGATCATGCAGGACCGCGTGCTGAAAAATCCGAAAGTGGAAGTCCGGTGGAACACCGCCGTCACGGAGGTTTTGGGCGACGGAAGAGTGATGACCGGATTAAAACTTCAATCCCCGCCCGGCGGCCGGGAAGAGACTCTGATGTGTCAGGGTCTTTTTGTCGCGATCGGTCATCAGCCGAACACATTGCCCTTTCGAGGCCAGGTCGACATGGACGAGCAGGGGTACATCCGGGTCGAGTCGGGAAGCACGCGGACGAATGTGAAAGGGGTATTCGCCGCCGGCGACGTGGCGGACCGGGTTTACCGGCAGGCCGTGACAGCCGCGGGGACCGGATGCATGGCGGCGCTGGACGCCGAGCGATATTTGGAGGAGGCGGGACATGGATAAACTGAAAGGCAACCGGAATCAACACCCCTGGCGTCTGCAGCGGCTGCTTTGTCTCTTTCTACTGAACGGTGTCGTGTGCCTTCTGCCGGCCGCCGCGTGCGCGGAGGTTCTGATTCGGATAGCGGTGGTGAATTTTGAGGAAGTGTCGATGAGTTATCAGGCCTTTCAGCAGAAACTGAAGGAGAACGACGACAAGAAAGACCGGGTGGTGGAGAGCGTTACGAAGGCGAACGAGGACATCCGGCGGATGGAGAAGGAGCAATCGTCGGAAAACGATCCGGTCCGGGTCCAGCGCCTCCAGGCGATCATCGCGCAGCGGAAAGTCGAGCTGCAGACATCCTATTATCAATCGATGACCGTGCTGGAGAAGGAGCGGGAGAATTTGATTTCGGAGGCGCGCAAGGCCATCTACAGCGCGATCCGGGAGATTGCGATACAAAAAGGGTTCAGTCTGGTTTTTTCGGAAAACGAGATCCTGTACGCGTCTGAGGATTACGTGGACATGACAGACGCGGTGATTCAGAAGTTGAATCAGCCAAAAAAGCCTTAAAGGAGGCTCACGAATGAACGGTTGGGTAGCCCGTGTAGCGGCAGTTGCGGGTCTGTTTGTTTTATCGGTCGGGTCGGCGCCGGCGGGTGACGAAGTTCTCGCGGCCGGCAACATCCGGGCCTGTTTTGTGGATCTTCAGGAGGTTCTCCGGAACTATCCGGATTATGTATCGGCCAAGGAATCATTGGAGAATTGGGCCAAGCCGAAGCAGAAGATGATCACGGAAAAGGAGAAGGACATTCAAAAGCTGGACAACGACCTCAAGAAAAATCTGCTGAGGTCGGAAGACGCGAAGAAAGACAAGGAAGGCGAGTTCAAGAAGGAGCTGAACAGCTACCAGGACATGGTCAAACAGCTTCAGGGAGAACTCGCCGAAAAGGAGGACGAGCTTCTGGCGCCGGTCAAGGAGATGTTGAGCAAGGTGATCGAAGAGGTGTCGAAGGCCCGCGGGTTCAACGTGGTTTTTGACGCCGCCACCGCCGGCGGCCGGCCGATTCTCTATGTCGCCGACACGCTGGACATCACGGAAGAGGTCGTGGAAAAGGTTAAATCGAAATCGGGATCCAAGACCGACGCGAAGGACGACAAAGACGGCAAGGACGACAAGGACAATAAGGGGAAGGAGAAAAAGTAAAGTGGAGATGCGAGCGCGGGACATCGCCCGCGACCTGGCGCGTATTCCCGGTCTGACGGTCGAGTTGCGCGGCAACGACTCGGTCCAGGTCGACCGGGTATCCTCTTTTCAGCAGACGGCGCCCGACACGCTGGTATTTGTGGAGAGGACCAGGGACGTTTCAGCGGCGCTCAAGGGCCCCGCCGCCGTCGTGATCTTGCCGCTTGGAGAACTGCGCGACGTCGTCGGCGGTCAGACCCGCGCCGTGATCGGCGTTTCCGATGTTCGCCGGGCGATGCCGTCTCTGCTGCGGCTGTTTGACCCGCGGCCGGTTCCTCCGCCGGGAATCCACGCAACCGCGTCCGTCGGCAAGAAAGCCGTTCTCGGAGCGAATGTGTCGCTGGGACCCTACGTGGTGGTGGGAGACGGCTGTGTCATTGAGGACGATGTGGTTCTGGATTCGCTCGTCAGCGTCGGCCCCGGCAGCCGGATCGGCGCCGGCTCCAGGCTTTTTGCGGGAGTCCGTGTCTATGACGGCGTGACGATCGGCCGGCGGTGCCTGATCCACAGCGGGACGGTTATTGGCAGTGACGGATACGGATACGTGTCGGGTCCGGCCGGCCATCAGAAAGTTCCCCAGATCGGCGGCGTTCGAATCGAAGACGATGTTGAGATAGGCGCGAACGTCGCGATTGACCGCGGGACGGTCGGGGACACGATCGTCGGCAGCGGGACGAAGATCGATAATCTGGTTCATCTGGCGCACAATGTCCAGGTCGGGTCTCATTCGTTGATCATCGCGCAGTCCGGAATAGCCGGGAGCACCCGGATCGGCAACTGGGTTGTTCTGGCCGCGCAAAGCGGCGTGACCGGCCACATCGAGATCGGCGACCGGACGATGGTGGGCGCGCGGTCCGGCGTGACAAAACCCATCCCGGCCGGCCGGATGATTTCGGGATTTCCGGCGCGGCATCATCCGGATGAAAAACGGATCAAGGCCTCTTTTGGCCGTCTGCCGGAGATGGTCCGCGATGTCAGCCGTCTTCAGGCCGCGGTTTTGCGGCTGTCCCGGCGGTTGAGCGCTGTGGAGCAGGTCGAGGCATGCAGTACACGATAAAAACGCCGATCCCTCTCTCCGGGATCGGACTGCATACGGGTAAATCCGTCACCATCAAGCTCATCCCGGCCGAACCGAATCAGGGGATCCGGTTTAGGCGGGTCGATCTGCCGGAATCGGTGGAGATCGCCGGCCGCGTCGAGCATGTGGTCCGCGCCAACCGTGGGACCAGTCTGGCGGTCGGAGACGTGCATGTGCATACGATCGAGCATTTGATGGCGGCCTTTTACGGATTTGGCGTGGACAATTGTATCGTGGAGATGGACGCGGAAGAGGTTCCGCTCATGGACGGGTCGGCCAGGATGTTTGTCGACGCCGTTCAATCGGCAGGTCTGGCCCGGCAGGCGGCGCCGTCGCGGGATTTGTGGATCCGGGAGCCGATTCACCTGATTGATGGCGATCGAATGCTCATCGCGCTGCCGTCGGCGGATTTCAGCGTATCCGAAACGGTCACCTTCCCCGACCCCGCCGTCGGCACCCAGTATGCGTCGGTCCGGCTGACTCCCGAAGAATTTTCCGCGTCGGTTGCTCCGGCCCGGACATTCGGTTTCGTATCGGAGGTGGATCAATTGCGCCGGGCCGGCATGATCAAAGGCGCGTCGCTGGAGAACGCCGTGGTCTACGAGAACGGAAAGCTGTTGAGCGGCCCCCTGAGGTTTCCGGACGAGCCGGTCCGGCACAAGATACTGGATCTGGTGGGCGATCTGTCCCTGATCGGCCGGAAAGTTCGTGGCCGATTCATCGCGGTCCGGTCCGGCCACTCGCTCAATGTCCGATTCGTCCAGATGATGCGGGACCGGCTCAAGCAAATGCCGGAAGGCGTGTCGGAATCGGCTCTGTCGGGCGGCCCGGGCCGTCCGGAGGACGCGACTCTGGATTTGAACGCCATCAAAGAGGTGTTGCCGCATCGGTATCCGTTTTTGCTGCTGGACCGGGTGCTGGGGATGAATGAGACGAAAATTGTCGGACTCAAAAATGTGACGGGTGACGAGTATTTTTTCCAGGGCCATTTTCCATCGCGGCCGGTGATGCCGGGCGTGCTGATCATCGAAGCGATTGCGCAGCTGGGCGCGGTGTTGCTTCTGTCGAGAATCAATCAAAAGGGCAAAATCGTATATTTTCTGGGACTCGACAAGGTGAAATGGCGCAAGCCCGTGGTTCCGGGTGATCAGCTTTTGCTGGAGTGTGAAGCGATCAACATGGGCGGCCGGCTGGGCGCGATGGAAGGCCGGGCCTTTGTGGAGGGAACGCTCGTGACGGAGGGAGTGTTCAAGTATGCCGTCGCGGAGTAAGGCATCCAGGTCAGCGCCTCCGGCGCCCCAAGTGCCGGCGCCGCCGGCGCCGAGGGAGGCGATTCATCCAACCGCGGTCATTCACCCCACGGTCCATCTGCCGGATGGGATGGAGATAGGTCCCTACACGGTGATCGGGCCCGCGGTGACGTTTGACGGGCCGTCCCGGTTGTATGAGCGCGTGTCGATTCACGGCAAGACGCGGATCGGTCCTGGATGCGTCTTTTTCCCGGGCGCGGCCGTAGGGATCATTCCGCAGGATCTCAAATTTAACGGAGAGCAAACCGAACTTCAGATCGGCGAACGCAACATATTTCGGGAATATGTGACCGTCCACCTGGGGACCGCCCCCGGCGGCGGAATAACCGTGATCGGCAACCAGAACCTCTTCATGGCCTACGTGCATATCGCGCATGATTGTCACATCGGCGACAACACCGTTCTGGCCAACAACGTCGGGTTATCGGGCCACGTGGAGATCGGTGACTGGGCGATTCTGGGGGGCATGACAGGCGTTATCCAGTTTGCGCGGATCGGCAAGCATGCGCACGTGGGCGGTCAGCTGCGGATCACCAAGGATGTCGTTCCCTACTGCCGGGTTGCCGGGGAGGATAAGGTGCACATCATCGGCGTGAACAGCATCGGCCTTCAGCGCCGCGGCTATGAGTCGTCGTCGATTGAACCGATTAAGGCCGCCGTGATGAAACTGGTGTCGCCGAAGCTGACGACGGCGAAAGCCGTTGATGCGATGCGGACCGCCGGCGCGCACACGCCCCGGGAAGTGATGGAGATCATTCAATTTGTCGAGACCAGCAAGCTCGGAATCCACAAGTAATCGCTCCGGTGAGGCCGCGCCCGTGCGGGCCGTCGGACTGATCGCCGGGGAAGGCGGATTTCCGGTGTTGTTCGCGCAGGCGGCGCGACGCAGCGGCTGCCGGGTGGTGGCGTGCGCGATTGTCGGCGCCGCGCCGGCGGAGATCGAGTCATCCGCGGACAAGACCTACTGGGTGAAACTGGGAAAAATAGGGACTCTCCTTGAGCATTTCCGGACAGAGGGCATCAAGGATGTCGTCATGTGCGGCCGAATCCGAAAGGAGATTTTCTTCAAAAATCCAGCCATCGACTGGGTGGGGATGAAGCTTCTGTCCCACCTCAACGATTTTCGAACCGGCAGGATACTTTCCGCCGCCGCAAATTTTCTGGAGGAACAGGGGTTTTCGGTGCGATCTTCCGTGCTGTTTCTCGGCGACCTTCTGCCCGTCGCCGGCGTATTGACGCGCCGGACACCGAATGATCGGGAGCAGGCTGACATCGATTTCGGAGTCCGGATGGCCAGGGCGCTGTCGGATCTGGACATCGGCCAAAGCGTTGTTGTGAAGGACCGGATTGTGGTCGCCGCGGAAGCGGTTGAGGGGACGGACGAGACGATTGAGCGGGGTGGCAGGATCGCGGGCGCCGGGACGGTCGTGGTGAAGATGAACGCGCCGGGCCGGGATTTGCGGTTTGATGTGCCGACCGTCGGCGTCGCGACGATTCGCCGGATGCGATCCGTCGGCTCGACCGTACTGGCGGTTCACGCCGGTCAGACGCTTCTCCTGGAAAAGGACGCCCTCCTGGCCGAGGCCGAAGACGCGGGAATTTCCGTGGTGGCCGTTGATCCGGCGCCGGTGTCAGAGGAGAGCGCCGGCCGCTGACGCTCGATCCGCCGCCGTTTTTTTTGTAGGCCGGATCGCTATTTGGTATACTGTGCAATGACCGACGGACAAAAGCGTGTTGTCACGAATTCCGATCTGGACGCGATCACCTCGTGCGTGCTCCTGAGGTGTGTCGAGCCGATCGGCGCCGTGAAGTTCATTGACCTGGACGAAATCCGCCGCGGCTGGAAGGCCGAACCGACCGACATCGCCGTGAATATTCCCCACATTGAGGGATGCGGGATGTGGTTTGACCATCATGACTCGAACGTGATTGACATCCCTTTTGTCGGCCGGCATGAGCATGCGCCGAGCGCGGCGCATGTAGTGTACAATTATTATGCGGCCCAGGGGAGGGCGTCGGCGTTTTCCCGGCATGAGGAACTGTTGCGGGAGACCGACAAAGTCGACAGCGCGGCGTTTACGAAAGAGGATATTCTGAATCCCCGCCGGTACGTGCTCATCAGTCATTTGATTTCCTCCCAGCCGGAGTTGGATGGGACGGTTGAAGAGAACCATCTGCTGATCCACCTGTTTGGCGGCGGTCCCGCGGAAGAGGTTCTGGCGCATCCTGTGTTTCAGCATCGGGCAAGGGAATTTCTGGAGGACCTCGAGGCCTCGAAGCAGGCGATCCGGCGGAACATGAGGCGTGACGGCAATTTGCTGATCATGGATCATCGTCCTCTGGACGAAAAGACCAGGGATCTCAGCAACAACAAATTTCTGCCCTACGTTCTGTTTGAGGGCGGAGACATTTTGATCCGGATCAAGCCAATGGAGCCGGAGCGCACGATCCTGACAGTCGGATTCAACATTTTCAGTTCCGATGATCGTCTTCGGTCGCATATCGGCAATTTTCTGAAACAATTCGGCGGTGGGGGTCATCCCAAGGCCGGAGGCTGTTCGGTGCCGCCGGGGAGGGTGGACGAGGTTGTCGGGAATATTATTGCCGCGTTAAAAATTTCCTGATGGAGGCCTCCAGCCGGTTCAATGTACGAATGAATCTGTCCGGTCCAGGCGTCCGTTTCAACTTGTGGTCAGACTGAAAAAAGCGCGGTTACGAACAAAACCCGCATTCGCCTATTCATAGACCCGGATCCCCTGGTCCGTGCCGACATAGAGTTTTTTTCCTGCCGAATGCAGGGACAACACGCGAAATCCGGACGACGCAATCCATCGATCCGTCGCGAGATCATGGACGGCGAGACCACCCGCCTCAGAAAACCCGCACATGCCTGCGACCAATCTCCCCTGAAATTCGCTCAGGGAGGTGACGCTGTTGGACGGAAGGCCTTCTTCGACATAATAGGTCTGGGCATTGTGGGCCCTGTCCAACCATCCCGTCCCGCCGTTTTTCGCGTTGCCTCTTCGCGTGCCGCCCACATAGCAGCCCATCCACAATTTTTGGTCGTCCGCCACGAGGGCCGAAATTCGATTTTCAAAATCCGGAATGAAAAGAGGCGTCTTCCTCCATTGATGAACCAAAATTCCAAAATCAGGCTCCGCCGCGCCCCCTGATGAGATGATAGGAAATTTCATATTCAGCCACTGCCTCCATATCGCGACTATAGCGCGAAACGGAGCG
The DNA here is from genome assembly GCA_964534765.1 of uncultured bacterium. Taxonomy (GTDB): domain Bacteria; phylum Lindowbacteria; class 2-12-FULL-62-27; order 2-12-FULL-62-27; family 2-12-FULL-62-27; genus CAZHRJ01. The sequence continues at coordinate 1,883 of CAZHRJ010000118.1, read as the reverse complement.
GGATGGGGATGCAACGATTTTAACACCGCCGCCCGTCTGTTCACGTGAACAGACGGGCGGCGGTGAGAGTTTCGGATAGAAGCGCACGGAACGGAGTTGATCTGGAGGTGTGAGGACACGCGAGAGCTGTACGAGCGGTCGGGGGCCGGCCGGTTCAGCCTTGGGAGATATGCTCACCCCAAGGCAGGTCGTCCAGAAAGGGTTCGGTGAAGACAGCCGGAGTCTGCGTTGAGGCATGAGGGGGATCGGGACCTGATGAGGAGAACCCCAGATGGCCGAGGATTTTTCGGATGACTGGCGGATCTTCAATGAAGGCGACAATCTTCATTTCAGCGCCGCATTTCGGGCAAAGGAGCGGATCGACTTCGTAGATTTTTCGGATCAGCGCGGCCCACCTCAGTTTGGCGGGAGTCGGTGGTGAGTTCGGCGCGGAGAAAGAGGCGATGCCCTCCGCCGGATCTGTCCTGGCCTGACACCCCCGGGTCTTGTTCGAGTAGCGGCCGTAATAACGGATCAGATGCTGTCCCTTGTCCGGAATATGCTGTGTGACTTGGGCGAGAAAGTCGAGGGGGTCGAATATCTCGAAATTGCGGCCGGTCGCAGAGCTCCCGGCACCTGGGGCGCCGGAGGCACTGATCCGGGTGAGGGTACGTTCGGTTGGAAGGGCGCGCCACTGTGGGAAAGGAATGGGGTTGTGATGATCGGCGCGATAGAGAACCTTGCCCTCCGGCGTCACTTTGACCATCCGGGCTTGGGCGAATGGGCAACGAGCGATATACTGCGTGAGTTTTTCGAGGCCGTTCGTATCGCCCGCCTCAATACGGATGTCCTTATGCACACTGAATCCTGAATGGCTCCACATCCGCATATTCTCGGCCACCTCGGGCGTGATGCGGCCCTCATCGATCAGCATCTTGAAGATGTGATGCTCCCAGACTTTGAGGAATGGCGCTGTCGGCAGGTTGGGCATCGGGACAAACGTCCCGTTCGGAAGAAAGGAGCCGTCGGAGATAATGGCGTGGATATGGGGCTGCCACAAAATCAGAGACCCGAATGTCTGTATGGCCACGACGGCCCCGGGTATGGCTTCTTCACCAAGGACAAATCCGTAGACGTCGCGGACGGTGCGCCAGGCGCATTGGGCAAGTTTGCCGAGGAGTTTGCGGTTGCGGCGGAAGTAGAGACGGAAGCGTTTGGGGATCGTGAAGACGAACTGGCGGTGCGGTACAACATGGGCAAAGACATTCTGGGTGAGGTGGCAGGACAAATTCAGGGTCTTCTTCTGGTGGCATGAGGGGCCGAAGCCGCGCTGTTTGCAGGAGAACGCCACAAACATCTCGTGCCGGCACTGTGGACAGCGGACCCGCGCGAATCCGTGATCGAGCACACCACACTCGAGGAACTTGCGGACGACATCATCGATCACGCCGCGCCAAACCCAGAAATCCCGCGCGTATTTCTCCGGATAGACGCTCTTGAACTCCCTAAAATGACCTGCGACGAGGCGGTAAAAGGGCGTTTCGGTTGCACGGCGCGGATTGTAGAACCCCGCCGCGCCGGAAGAAACAGAATGCGAGGCAGATGCCTCGGCATCGCTCGAACGCGGTCCGCATAAACGCAAAGGCGGCCCCTTACGAGCCGCCTCCTCCGCCAAGATCGCCGCCCCGTTATGGGGCGCGTCCCCTCGATATTCAACGTCAACTCATCAAGACATATCCTATGGCCGGGATAGATGTCAATAGGGGTTCAGAGCTTCCCGCTTCCTCTGAAAATTTCTACGATAAGAGGAGTTCCAGGTCCTCGCGGCTCAGGGTTTTGATCAGGCTGGTGTCCGCCGTGATGATGGAATCGGCCAGGTCTCGCTTGGTTTTCTGCAGTTCCAG
>CAZHRJ010000117.1:0-9196 GCA_964534765.1 uncultured bacterium | reverse complement strand
TGGCAATTGTCGCCGCCGGCGGTCCAGGCGGCCATGCTTCATCATCAGTCCCGCATGAATCTTCAGCAAATGTCCGGCATCACACCGGAGGCCAAAGTCGTGAACATGGCGGTCGCCATCTCCGCCGGCGCCGGCGAGGCCGACCCGTTCCGCGAGGGGATGAACCTCGGTCAGATCGCGCAGGACTACAGGTCGATCATCGCGATCGAGCACGGCAAAGTCACCGCAATGCGGGAGCGGGTCGAAAAAACCGTATCGGATCTGATGCGCTGGTTTGTCGGGTAGCGGAAAGGCAACCCCTTCACTGCAGAGGCGCAGAGATGACGCAGAGTTTTTAACTCGACTTTGGCAAATTTTACCCACACATCATTCAAATTACTTATTTTGCCGTGGAGTCATGCGATTTTTTTATAAGGAAGCCATGAAGTCAGGAATTCTTCCCCTCCACCTATTCCTGCCTTCATGGCTTCCCTATTACTATTTCCTCTCATTCTCCGCGTCAGCTCTGCGCCATCTCCGCGCCTCTGCGGTAAATTCCTCACTCATGCCGGCGGGGCTGGAGCGGTGTTGCCCCCGGCGGGGGTCCGGGCCGCCTTTTTCCGGGCGAACTCGGTGTCGTAGACTTTTTTCATGAATTCGATCACCCGGTCCTTTTCGAAGGGCTTGCCCAGACAGTAAATCTTTCCCGTACCGCTCTGGCCTTCCTGGCCGGCTTTGAATTTGCCGCTGGTCACCAGATAAACCGCCTGGGGATAGACGGCCGCGATGAGCTGCAACGCCCGGCCGTTGCCGCCGTCGGTCTGATCGTAATCCACCGCGGCCATCCGCGCCTTGCTCTCCTCCATGATCTTCCCGGCCTCAGCCGCGCTGCCCACCATACCCGCGACCTTGTATCCGGCCGCCTCGAGATGGCCTTTCAGAATATTGCGGTGAAATACCGATGCGTCCACAATGACCATCTTCTTCAAATCAACATCGACTTCTACTTCCTCCTCATCGTCCACGTCCCAGTTGTCGGGAAAGGCGTAGAAGTCCTCCGTACCCTCGTCGAGCATGAAAAATTTTGGCTGTTCGTCTTCTGGCGACACGTGACCACTCCCTGCCGGGATTTCCCCTTATTTTGGCTGCGCCGCGGCCGGAGCGGCGCCGGCGTTTCCGACAGCGGCCGGGTTTGCCGGGCCGGCGGGCGTAGCCGAATTTTTTTGCGCCGCGGCCGCGGCCGCGTGCGCTTCCTGCTCTCTTTGAAGGTCCGCGATGATCTTTTTCAAATATGACAGTAGCGGGCTTTGTTTGCCCAGTCCCTTGGCCAGGATTTCGAGCGCCTTTTCCATGGCCGCCTGGGCCTCCTTGAGTTTGCCGATGTTCTTGTAGAATACCCCCAGCTCCTTCCAGTGCTCGCCGACCTTTATATGGTCCTCCCCCAGGACCTTGGTTCGGATCTTGATCGTCCGCTTGATCAACGTCTCCGCCTGCTCGTTCATCCCCAGAATCCGGCACACTCCCGACAGCTCCGTATAGGCCGACAGGAGGCGCGGATGATCAGGGCGGAGTTTCTTATGCCAGATATCAAGCGATTTTTCGTAGGATTGGCGGGATTCGGGATATCGCGACCGGACGCGGTAAAATGATCCGAGATTGTATTTGATCTCCCCCACCAGCGGATGCTCCGGCCCGACTTCGGCTTCCGCCTTGCGGTCATACTGATTGAACCGGAATTCCACATCACTGTGTTTCTCAAGTTTCAGATAGGCCTCGGCCAGGAGCCCCAGCGTGAGCGGCATCTGCGGATGATCCGCCTTCAGATGCGTTCGCTGGATGTCCAGCGCCCGCTCCAGAATCCCCACCGCGTCCTTCCATTTCGACATCGAAACGTACAGGGACCCCAGCCGCGACAGAACCGCCGCCGTGTCCGGATGGGCCGGACCCGCCGCCGGATCCTTCTCCTTTTCCGCAACCTTGCGTTTCAGTTCCTCTTCATATCCGCGGGCATCCATCCCCCGCTTCATCTTGATCGGCTTCTGTCTCGGATCAGCCGCGGGCATTCGTCATCTCCATATCAAAATCAGTATACCAAACTTATCCCTTCCCTGAAAAGGTCGCAAGCAAATTTCCATAATTGGCGTCGACCTTCTCGGCCAGCTTGTCCATGTTCAGTGTATTGGTGTTCAGTTTCAGAGGCCCCGCGTATCGGCGGCTGAGCTGATCCAGTTGTTCTCCGTATCCAAGAGCGTCCAGGTTCGGATCGATGTCGCAGATCGACGACGCCATGTGAACGACGAAAACCTGCTCCGACAGGTTCGGTGTGTTCACCAGCAGCTGCAGATCATGGTGGTGAAACATGGCGCACTGCACCGTCTCCTTGGGCAGGCGCCAGACATTGAACAGGTACCCGCCGAGATCCGCATGGGTGCCGCCCAGAACGGACCGCTCGGCGTCCAGCATTTTTTTCCCGCCGGCCATGATCTGGTCGATCTTGGTGAGATGGGACCGGAAATACTGTGCCATCAGGATACGGCCGACATCGTGCAGCAGTCCGCAGATGAACATCTCATCGACTTCGTCCATCCGCTTCGCCTCCGCCATCGTCTTGCTCCACTCTCCCGTCCGCACCGCCCGCTCCCAGAAGGTCTGCGCAAACGCCTGGGGAACGGCCTGGAACTTCTGCATCACCGACGCCGCAATCACGATCTGACGCAGCTTCTTGATCCCCATCACCACCACCGCCTTGCCCACGCTCGTGATACGGTCGCGCATACCGTAAAAGGCAGAGTTGACGACTCTCAGAATGGTGGACGACAACCCTGGATCGAGACTCAGCACCTTGCCGACCTCTTCGAGGTTGGCTTTGGAGTCCTCCAGCATCACGATGGCCTTGGCCGCTGTTGCCGGTAACGGCGCGATCTCCTCGATACTTTTGAGAACCGTCCGGATCTGCAGGTCGAGCCCGAGTTTTTCCTGTGTCGGCCCCTGGGCGGCCTCCTTGACCAACTCGGGGTTGGATCCCAGAAATGTTTTGATGTGGCCGATGATCTTCTCGGTCGTGGTCAGCTTCTGCGTGACGGCCGCCTGGGCGAAGAGGAAGAGGTCGTCTTTTTGGAGTTTGAGGATGAGATCGACCTGCTGGGGTGTCATGAGTTTAAGCCGGACCGCCGTCTCTCCAAAGAGGCCGCCGGATCTGGACTGTTCCAGCAAAATGACGTTGATCTGGTCCGGCTGGATAAACCCGCGAAACGCCGACAGTTGGCCCAGCCGGCGGTCGAACATGCTCATCTGCCGGACCGCCCGCACGATATCGTCCGCCGCCATGATGTTTGTGTCCTTGATATACTGGATAAACTTCTGTAGTTTGGCCAAGCTCATACCGGTAACTATACGTCATTTGAATCAAAAAACAAAAATTATTATTGCATGATATTCGGCCCCGCATTTGACTTGACGGACATTCTTGAATAGAATTCCACACAATGAAAAAACGGCCTCGGAAAGGCAAAAAGAAGGAAAAGCGACTGACGATTCTTGTCGCGGCCGGCGACGCCGCTTTGGCGTCGGATATCCGGCAGATCCTGGAAAAGGAGATCCCGCAGTCGGATATCCTCATCGTCCATGACGGCGAATCGGCCGTTGACAAACTCGACGCGAACCCTCATCTCGTCATCCTCGACCTCAATCTGCCCAAACTCCGGGGTGAAGGCGTCATGCTGGCCAATGAACTCAAAGGCATCAACGCGCCGGTACTGGTCATATCGTCCGAGTCCCGGCCTGACGTCGAATTCATGGGCGACGTCAATGTCATGGCCACCCTCCAGAAACCCTTCCGGCAGGATGACCTCATTCAGGCGATCCGGGCCGGAGCAGCGGGAATGGGATATGACGGGTAAGGCCTAAGACCCGTGTCACCCCAGGATGCCGCCTACAGACCGGCTGGATCAGTGCCTCCGACCATCCGCGTTTTGTTGATCGAGGACGACCCGGGCATCACTGATATCATCCGCGCATTTTTGAAAAACGCGCCGGAACCCTATGATCTCACCTGCGCCTCCAGCATGGATGAAGCAATCCGGCAATTGACGCTTAATCCGCCACAGGTCGTCCTCTCCGATTTGAACCTGCCGGATACTCAGGGGCTGGACACCCTTCGGGAACTGAAGGATCGCCTGCCGGCGGCCGTTCCCCTGGTGATTCTCACCGGCGTTCATGGCGCGGACATCGGTGTCCAGGCGATGAAACTCGGCGCGGAGGATTTTCTTCCAAAGGAACGGCTCCACCGCGACCTGCTCCTCAATTCAATCCGGCATTCCGTCGAACGCAAAAAGCTGGAGGCCAGGCAGAACATCCTGATTCAGGAACTGGCCCATTCGGAAAGAATCCGGATGACGGGCGAAGCGCTGGCCCAGACAGCGCACGAACTCAATACGCCTCTCACATCCATCCTCGGACTCATCCAGCTGATGGAATCGGATCAGTCGGTGGAGGATATGAAGTCCGACGCGCGGATGATCGGGCGGGAGGCCAAGCGATGTCTGGCCATCATCCAGAATCTCCTAGCCGGTGTACGGAGAAAAAAAGAATCCCTGCGCCAGCCCGTCGATCTGACCGAACTCATCCAGGCCGCCATCAAGACGAAGATGTACCAGTTTTCGGCCGACAAAATTGAGGTGTCGACCCGCATCCCGGCGGATCTGCCGGTCACCATGGCCGACCCGGTGCAAATTCAGCAGGTGATGCTCAACCTGTTCACCAACGCCGTTCACGCCATGGAAGGGTCCACGCGGCGGCGTCTTTCGGTCGACTGCATTCCCAGGGGGGACGAATCGATTCGAATCGAGATTTCCGATACGGGGCCGGGGATCGAGCCGGAGATTCTATCGAGGATTTTTGATCCGTTTTACACGACAAAGGACTCGTCCAAAGGCACCGGGCTTGGGCTCAGTCTTTGCCGGACAGTCATTACCGACCACGGCGGGGAGATCTGGGCGGAAAGCCGCCCGAACCAGGGCGCCACGCTGATCATCGACCTTCCGGTGATCCCGCCGCCCGTCATCTATTCGTTCGATCCCGAATCGCCTGAAAAAAAATCTGCGACCGCGCGGGAATGGAGGATTTTGATGGTTGACGACGATCCCGCCTGCCGGATGGTCTTTGATCGCTTTTTCAAGAAAAAAGGATGTGCCCCACTCACCGCTGCTTCCGTGGATGAGGCGATCGATCTGTTGAACGCCAATGGATCGGTTGACCTGATCGTGTCCGACCTGCGCCTACCCGACAAGAGCGGGGACGTCCTGTACGATCATGTCCGAATCCATGTCCCGCGACTTGCCGGGAAATTCATTCTGATGACCGGCGATCACACTCATCCGGCGCTTAGCCGGTTTCAACAGCCCGATTCGACGGTTCGGATTCTGGAAAAACCTTTTGACTTCGAATTCTTGAATGACATGATCTCAGAAATTTTGTTACCCCCCCCCCCCCGAGGCCGGTTAGGAAAACTTAAACATCTTTTTTAATTCGCCAACCGCCGTTCGTACATCTACCGCCATGTCCTCGATGACGAGATCGTCCAGACTGAGAAAGGAGCTGTATCCTCTCACGATTCCATCCAGACGCGTCATGAATTCGTAGGGATCCATCTCCGGGTCCAGGTCGATGATCGACGCCGCCAGATGGACGATCGCCGATTCCCTCTTCACCGACGACATCTGCTGGATCTGTCCCAGCGGGTAGTGATGGACCATCGCGCTCTGGATCATGAACGCGGGGAACTGCCAGATCTCGAATAAAAAGGCGCTGATGTCCGCGTGCGTTCCGCCCAGAACCTGACGCTCGGCCGCAAGGCCGTCGACGCCGGAATCCCGAAGTTTCCGGATCTGCTGGTATTCGGCCGGAAAATGCTGGAGGATGACCAGCTCACCCACGTTGTGAATGAACCCGTTAATGAACAACAAATCCACGTCACCCAGTTTCTGCTGCGCCCCCAGCGTCTTGCTCCACTGCGCCGCCGCGATCGACCGGTCCCAGAACGCCGACGCGTCCTCCGGGCGGATATCCTTGAATTTCTGCATGATCCCCGCCACCAGCACCAGCTCTTTGATCTTCTTCGTTCCCAGCACCACCAGGGCCTGTGTCACGGTCTTGGCCTGGCTGCGCAATCCGTAAAAGGCGGAGTTCACGATGCGAAGCAACGTGGTCACCAAGCCCGGATCCATCATGATGATCTTGCTTACCGATTCCATCGCCACCTTCGGGTCGTCCAGCATCTGGACCACTTTCGTCACCACACCCGGCAGGGGCGCCACGCCCTTGATCTTGAGCAAAATCTCCCGAATACTCACCACCAGCCGGCCGGCCGGTTTCTCCGTCTTCTTGTCTTTCTCATCCACCGGCGCGGGGTTGGATGCCAGAAACGACCGGATATGCCCGACCATCTCCGGCAGGCGCCTGACCCGGGCCATCACCGCCGCCTGCGAAAACGAAAACATCTCGTCCTGCTGAAGACGGACGATCTCGTCGGCCTGAGTGCCGTTGAGAAATCCGAGTTCGATTCCTAGTTCCGCGAATTTTTTGTTGATTCGAGTCTGGGCGATCATGATGGCGCTGACCTGTTCCGGCGTGAGAAACCCCCGGAGCATCGCCAGCTGCCCGATCCGCCGATCAAGTCCCTGCATCTGTTTGACCGCGGAAATGATCTCGCCCTGCTCCATGAGTTTGTTGGAGCGCAGGTACGCGATAAAGGACTGAAGTCGCTGGATGCCTGTGACCATACCCGCGGCGAGTATAACTCAGTTCAAGCTATTTTTCAATTGACGATCGAGCCGGCATCAAGTAGACATGATCCTCATGAACACGCTCGAAACCAATTCGGCACAGGCTTCCGAAACCGCCGCGCCGCTCGCAGAGGAGCCGCAGGCCGCCAGGCGCCTCCTGATCGTCGAGGAAAATGACGACGGCCGGGGGCTACTCATCGAAGGGCTCGGGGCGGCCGGGTATATCGTGTCGGGCGCCAAGATGGGCAAAGAGGGCCTCGCGCTGGCATTTGAGACCCTGCCTGACCTCATGCTTCTTAATCCCCGGATGGCCGGGATGGACGGGATGAAGGCGATCAAGCTCCTCAAAACCGTTGAGCCGGTCCGGAGGCGGCCGCTGATCGCGCTCTTTGACGGCGCGTCCAGGGATGAGATTGTCCGCGTCATCCAGGCCGGCGCGGAGGGATGTCTCACAAAAAATATTTCCGTTCACGCCATTCACCAGAAAATTCAGCAGATCCTCAGGCAGACCCGGCCGGCTCTCCAGCCGGTCTTCGAGCATCTGGCCTACGCGGTGTCGGCATCCAAAGACGGGATCACCATCGGAATCGAATCCGATCTGACCGGAGACGCCTGCAAGGACCTGGTCCAGCTGGCGCGGGTGTTCATCCCCCTTCAGCCATTCACGCTGTTTCTATCGTTCGAAAAAGTCGGCGCGGTGGCCACGAGCGCGATCGGATATCTGTCGGAAGTCAAAGACGTCTCCAGGGACTGCGGGGGCAAGCTGCTCCTGGCGAATTTTAAAGCGGAAAAATATCTGCCGAACATCCAGCGCGTCGTCAAAACCAATTTCCAGTTTGCCTAGCCCTATCTCTGCTGGAACATCTCCTGGATGCTGCTCACCGAGGCCGATACGCGCTCATAAAGCAGATCCACGTTCAGCGTACCGATTCCGTCAAACGGCAGTTGCCGGTACCGATCCATCGTCCGCGTCAGATCCTCGCGGTAGGAATAATCATCCAGGTCCGGGTTGACGTTCGCCAGCGCAACCCCCAGGTGCACCAGGATCACGTCCTTTTTGATGTTCGGCGTGCCCAGCACCACCGGCAGGTCGTGATGGTGCAGCAGCGTCGACTGGACAATTTCCGCCGGCAGCTGCCAGAGGTTGAGAAGGTAGCTGCCGAGGTCGGCGTGGGTTCCGCCGAGGTGTTCGCGTTCGGCGTCGAGGCGGTCGTGGCCGCCTTCGACGAGTTTGTCGATGGCCGTCTGTTCCGGCCGGAAATGCTGCTGGGCGAGAAGTTCCCCGACGTTGTGGAGGATGCCGGCGACGAACAGTTCATCCGCCTCCCGCATCCGGAAATAATGCCCGAGTTCCTTCGTCCACTCGGCGGTCAGAACCGAGTGCTCCCAGAACCGCACCGCAAACGACGCCGGCACGTTCTTGAATTTCTCCATCACCGCCGCCGCCAGCAGGATTGACCGCAGCTTCGTTAAGCCCACCACCACGAGGGCGTTCTTGACGTTGCTGATCCGGGACCGGAGGCCATAGAAGGCCGAATTCACCATCTTGAGCAGAATCCCGACAAACGACGGATCCATCGCGAGAACTTTCCCGAGTTCGTCGATGTTGACATCCGGATCGTTCATCATCGAAAACGCCTTCGCCGCCGTCGACGGCAGGGGCGCGATCGCGTTGATGCTCTTGAGAATCCTCTTGACCTTGATGATCTTTTCCTTCTGCTCGTCCTCGCTTTTGGGCAATTCGAGTGCGATCTTTTCATGTGTCTGGCGAAACGTGCTGAGGTGCCTGAGCATGGCGTCCATGGAGGAGAGTTTGACCAGAACGGCCGACTGGGAAAACTGGAACAGGTCGTCATTCTGGATGCGCAGCATCCGTTCGACCTGTTGGTCCGTCATCAAGTTGAGGCCGATCGCGCACTCGCCAAACCGTTTGGCCGACTCACGGGTCTGGTATTCGAGAACTTTCGGGATCAGTTCGGGGCTGAGGAGCCCGTAAAATGACGACAGCTGCCCCATCCGCCGGTCCATCCGGCCGTACTGCTTGAGAATCCGCTGCAGGTCAGACTCGCCGAAATGGTTGCCGGCGCGCAAGAACCCCATGAACGCCTGGCATTGCGCCAGACTCACTGAATACTCCCGTGCGTCATGTCCACACCCTACCTTCCTGCCTGCGGAAAAAAAAGAAGCTGGTGCCGCTTGGGTGGGCATCGGGGAGACACTATTTCAAGAAGCAGGACGAATGAGGAATGCATTGTGATTCGACGGGCTTGATGTTGTCTTTGTCCGTTGAAGTTTGGTATCTATGGGAATGATAGTGATCGGCCCTGTTCCCCTCCCACGAGCCGGGACAGTGCCATCCGTGGCCCCGTAGCTCAGTTGGATAGAGCAGGTTCCTCCTAAGGACAAGGTCGGCGGTTCGACTCCGCCCGGGGCCG
>CAZHRJ010000116.1:0-9240 GCA_964534765.1 uncultured bacterium | reverse complement strand
GAGGTGATCTTATCGTGTATGACTTGCTCGATATCGCTTCCTATTTTAGCAATCCGATGACCGTCTTTGCGTATTCTGTGGTTTGTCAAACACAAGGTGGCCAGCGCGTGGGTGCGCTCTTCAGTGTAGAACCGGCACACACGAGAACTAAAAATCGCCGATTCAGATTGAACCAAAGAAAGTAATATCGATACAGGCATCTCGACGCCGTCGAAAACAGACTCTGGCCGTCGCGGGAATGAGATTGTATAGAGACTGCCACGCTTCAATAATATATTTTGCAATGAACCCATTCGTTCGGCAGAAAGAACCGTAAGTTGTACAATCAATCCCATGCGAGAAAATTTGTGGCTGAGTCTTATCGAACGTTCGTATACATAGGAATAAAGATTCTTTGTTTCAAACGTCTGATAATTATTAGGCAAAATATAATAGGACACTTTATCCGGCGCATAGACAACATAGGGTGGATTACCAATGACGACATCAAACCCGCCGCTACTCATAATCCCGTAGAACTCCGCGAACCAGTGAAACGGCAGATGGCTTGATCGCCATTTTTCGAGGAGTTTCGGTTTGTCCACGTCGACGCCGTATTCCTTGGCGAGAAGGTGATCGATTTCTGCTCGCAGTTTGTTCAGCCACTTCCGCAGTTCAATTTTTGCCGCGGCGAATTTGGCGGCGTCCATGTCGTGCTCGGTCTGCATCTCATGGAATTTTTTGAACGCGCGGTCCACGAGTTCCGCGTCTTCCTCTATGCGCTTGATCTGTTCCGGAAACAAAGTGAGTGTGCCTTCCGCCGGGGTCTTGATCTGTTCGAGGTTTGCATAGCCAACGAGTGTATTCCCCGGTCGGATGTTGAAGTCGATATCGGGGAGCGGCTCGATCTGGCGGAGGTCGTCGACCTGGGCGACGAGTTTCAGGAACAGCCGCAGTTTGCAGATTTCGACGGCTTCCTCCATGATGTCCACGCCGTAGAGGTTGTTTACGACTATGGATTTCAGGATGAAGTACCGGCGGTTGGGATGCTTGGCCACCTGTTTGATCGTTTTCCGGAAGTCGGCGAATTTTTCCGGGCGGTATTTTTCGCCGGAACGCGCAAGGTCGTCCAGAAAAGCCTGCATGCGGTCGAGACAGGCGTCATAGAGCGGCTCAAGAATATTGAGCGCGGCGAACAGGAATGCACCCGAGCCGCAGGTCGGATCGAGCACCGACACGCGCTCGATGGCCTGCCAGAACGCGCGCAGGACTTCCGGCTCATCACAGTTCTCGATTGCATCCTCGGCGAACTGGCAGATGTCGAGGTTGTACGTGATCAGATCATTGATCGAATGGATGTGACCCGCCTTGAGTTTCTCGCGCAGTTCCATGCACCGCTGTCGCCGGGCGGCGTACTCGCGCCAGGTTTCGGTCGGGAGAGTCAGCTTCGTTCCGGTAGAGTCGGCCAGATCGGCCTCGCCGAGATTGTAGCGCCGGTCGAACATCCGTTTTTTGGGATCGCGCATTCCTTTTTGAACGAAATCCGGCAGGGCGGACTCCGAGATGGTCTTTCCTTTTTCGTCAACGACTCCGCGGCGGACCGGTTCATAGATGTATCGATCGGGATCATCGGCCAGGAGTTTCCAAAGAGCGCCGCCCGGCTTGAACGCGGCCGGGCACTTTTTCTCGGCAGCATCAAATAGAAACGGGATGATCGTGTTTCGCGCGATATATCCAGTGATGTCTTCCTTAGTGTAGTAGGCGCCCATCTGTTTTTGATTGATGTATTTTTCGAAGATGTACCCGAGCACGTCCGGATTGATCTCGTTGTCGGCGCGGAGCGGGCGCTCGTCCAGATGCCATTGATAGCCGTCAAAAAAATTAAACAGGCGCTCGAAGGCTTCGTCGGGAATGTCGATGCCCGTATGCGTTTTCTCTAGGTCGTGAACGTCGAAGAGGCCGCCGTTCAAGTAGGGAATGGTTCCGAGAAGCGCCTCGAAGTTTTTTTCGCGGCCGGACGGCGGTTTGCCCAATCCTTCATGAAACAGACGCAGGAGGAAAAACCGGTAGAACGACAGAAACTTGCCCTTGCCCTTTTGCTCCTGAACTTTTGCCATTCGATTCCGCAGATAATCCGTATCGCCGTCGAGGTAGCCTTTCTTCTGGATGAAGTAAACGAACATGAGACGGTTGAGCATGAGCGACGCGTACCAGTCGCGGTCGGATTCGGCCGGAATATTTTTAACAAACCGGAGAAAGGCCGTATGTTCCTCTTTGAAATGATCGTAAAACCGTTTTGTGACCCGATCGACGTCGAATGCCTGCCGGACTCGGCCGGCCATCTGCGGCAGATTGACGCGCTCCTCTTCTGCCAGTTCCACCGCGATCTTTTGCAGTTTCTGGATCAGCGCATCACCGGGCTGGTCCTGGTGGTAGGTGTGCTCGCGGCAGGCCAAAGGCCGATTCGGCTCGCGCTTGACCCACTGCCACGTCTGGGCCGATTTGTCGGAATTTATGAAGATGATGATGTGCTCGTAGGCGGATTTGGTCGCCTGCCGTTCGATCTTTCGCCGGACGGCGTAGTTTGGAAACGTCTTCGGGCTCGACGACTGGCACTCAAAAATCTGGAGTCCCCGTTTTTGGGCGACTGCCCGAAGCGAATAAGACTGACCGTCCACCGGGACGTCGATGCCGCCCTGATGCTTGTCCCAGCCGAGTTCCTCGATGAACAACGCGCGAAAATCGGCCGCTTTCAGGAATTCGCGGATGCGGGACGGATTCGAGGGCACGGGTTACGATGTCTTGCTGGCGGGCGATAAACCCAAAGAGCAAATGAGCCGCGGCTCCGGCGCCTGCTCGGATTCCTCGACCATGCAAAGTCTTCCTTCTTCCCGCAAATCCATGACCATCTCGGCCAACTGTTCATCCGAAATTCCGGACCGCAGTTGGCGGTTCAGAGCGTCCACCGCGGTTTGCCGCAACGGAAACCGATAGATGTCTTCGATGGCCTTGGACAGTTGATCCGAGGAAAAAAGTGTCCCCTTGATTTGTTCCGCAAAATGTTTGAGCCGCTCATATGTCCGAAATCGCGCTCCGGCCGGGCGGCCGAGTTGTCCGCCCGCGGATGATTCCTCCGTCATGATCTGTTTGACCGCCTTATGGACAAGCTCGTGATGATTCTCCTCGCGCGGCAGGGGCGTCGTGCCGGGCGCGCATTCCGCCGCCTTCAAAATGGCGAACTGGGATTCCGTCACGCTGTCGCCGTTTCGATCCATCCACGCCAGCGCGTCGTTTCCCTCGCCTGTCCGCATATAAACCAGGGCGCCCGCCGGTTCTTTTTCCGTAGGCTTGAACGCGCGCGTCGCGTAGACCACGGGCGGCAGGTCGGGGATGGTCTTTTGAAGGCTCGGGTCGGCGGTGATTGCGTTCTTCCAAATCTGGTAGGCGTAGGACGCGAGATCGACTTCGGAATCCACATCGCCGTCGAGGATGCTGGCCTTTTCCGTAAACAGGTCGCGGATGATTTTCGGATCAGGCTCGTCTTCAAAAAAACGCTCATCGGCGCCGACGACTTCGGCGTTTTCCTTGAGCCGCCTGCGGACGCGCTGGCGCAAACGGATGATTCGCTCCACGCCGTCGGCCGGCAGAAAGGAATAGCACAAAATATTTTCCGCTTTTTGTCCGATGCGGTCCACGCGGCCCGCGCGCTGGATGAGCCGGATGATCGCCCAAGGCAGGTCGTAGTTGACGACGATCGCGCCGTCTTGCAAATTCTGCCCCTCGCTCAAGACGTCGGTGGCCACGAGGACGCGCAGTTCGTTGTCGGGCGGGATCCGGGCGCGCTTGAGATTGCTTTCGGGGCTGAATCTCCACGCGAGCGAGGTCGGATTGTCGTTGTCGCCGGTCACGCCGGCCGCGTTTGCCAACCCGCGCGCGCGAAGCTGGTTTTCGAGGTAGATCACGGTATCGGCGAACTGGGTGAAGACGAGGACTTTTTCTTTCGGATGATCGCGGGTCAATAATTTCCAGAGGGCGTCCAGTTTGGCGTCTTTTGCCGGGTCCCACTCGCCGCAGATTTTCAGGACGGTCAGGAGAGCCTTGACGTCGTCGCGCAAAGATTTGGACAGATCGCCGGTGAAGAATCCGGCCGGGAGCCACTTGAAGCGGCGTTTGAGCGGCCCGGCGTATTCGGCGTAAACATCGACCGCCCGTTTAGTGAAATCCGCGGCCGTGCGGAGTGCGGCGGGTTGGGATTTGCTTTGGCGGGTTTCCCTATCCTCGTCGTCCTGCTCGAACAGGTCTTCGTCATCATCATCCGAGAATCGCGTATCGAGGAGTTCCGCGTCCTGCGTGCCGATGGGCAGAGACAGATGGTTTTCGATAGCATGGAGATAGACGCAGTTTCGGAGAATGTGCCGCTCGATGGACTGCAAAAACGCCTGACCACTGCTTTCGAGCCGCTTGAAGAGATTCGTCCGGCAAAATCCCATGAGCCGCTTGCCGGCTTTGGAAAGATCATCCAGAACCTTTTTTTCCGAGGGCGTGGGGGTTGATGGGAGCGCGGACGCGAGGTAGTTCGCCAGGCCGTAGCGAGGAACAGTCAGGCCATTGATGGCGTTGACGACAGTGTCGTCGTACAGGCGCGCGTATTGATCCGCCGAATCCTTGTCGTTGATTTTGAACTTGACCGTCTTGGGCATGCGGGTCGGGAAGTGGGAGCGACTACCGTCTTCAAACAAAAGATAGGGCCGGGCGTTTTTCGGCCTGGGTTTGGCGCACATGGGGCATGCGCCGTCCGTGGCGGCGATCGGTGATTTGCATGCCGCACAATCCACGATGGCGTAATTTTCCTGAATGAAAGTCCGCGTCCGCCGGACCAGATACAGCCGCATGAGTTCGCGCCAGTCGTCGGCGTAGTCGCTTTTCTCAAATGCGGAAAGCGACCGGACGGGGCACTGGTGTTTGCGGATAAATTCAATTTCGCCGATGGAACGGATGAGCTGTTCCGGCCGGATGCTCAATTCGTGATTGTCGGGAATGAACAGGCGCAACTGATTCGCCAGGTCGAGATATGTTTTGTTGTAGGGCGTGGCCGACAGCAGAATGCACTTGCTGTCATTACCGGCGATGTATTCCTGAATGGCGCGGTATCGTTTGCCTTCGCGGTTGCGGAGGTTGTGGCTCTCGTCGAGAATGACAAGCCGGTACCGGCGAAGTTCCGGCAATTCCCGGATGGCGCGGCTGATCGAGAGCACTTTGGCGCGCAGGCGATATTGCTCCCGGTAGTCCTCCCACATGGGCACGAGATTTTTCGGGCAGAGGATCAGAGTTTCGAGGCCGAAGTCGTCCTCGAAGACGCGCGCGAGGGCGGTGGCCATGAGGGTTTTGCCGAGTCCGACGACGTCGCCGATCAGCACGCCGCCGCGTTTGTTGATGTGGTGGGCGGCGATTTTCACGGCCGCTTTTTGGAATTCGAAAAGCCTGTTGCCGAAATCGGTCGGGATGCTAAATTCTGTGAGGCCGGCGCGCGCTTCCTGCGAGAGGTGGTAAGCCATTTTGATGTAGATGTGATACGGAGGGATGAGGTCCTCGCGCGCCCAGCTTTCCTCGATGATCTGGACCAGCTCGTCGGAAATATCGATGCACCTCGTGTCGTTCCAGCGGTCATCGAACCACTTGGACAATTTCTTGCAGGCGTCGTGGTCGAGCACGTCCACGTTCAGCTCGCCCTGCTTGGAAAGCCCGGCCATGGTGAGGTTACTGCTACCGAGGTAGCTGACGATGGGGTTGATCGGATCCGGCCGAAAGAGCAGATAGAGTTTGGCGTGGAGCGGATGGCGGAGAAACAATTTGACGACGACTTTTTTGGATTTGATCTGTGCGGCGAGGCGGCGAAGGCCAGCTTCGTCCTCGTTTGTCGGGATGCCGATGGTCAACTGGTCGCGGAAATCCTGCGCCAGTTTTTTCTTGATGCGAAGAACCGTCTGATTGTCCAGTTGGGCGTCATCGTGCGCCAAAGTCATCAGGGTCCGCAATTCTTCCTGCGGAGGGCGCTGCATTCCGACGAGGAGCCGGCACGAGTGGCCGTCGCCGCCGGGCCAGCGGTCGACGAAGCGGTCGAGTTGTTTCCAGCCGCGTAAATTGAAATAGCCGACACAGAAGTCGGCGCGATCGGTGATGTCGAGGGTCTGCTGTAAGGCCGTGATGAGGTGGTCGGTGATGTTGTCGAAGATTCGCGGCATTAGGCGAGACCTCCATTTGGAAATAAAAAAAGCAATGAGTACAACGGGGGCGCCAATCTTTTTCGATACAGGATGTGTCCGAGGTCGTGTTTGTCATGGGCCTGACCGGCCACCACAATCCGGCCATCGGTGAACGTCACCTGCTCATTGATCCGGCATGGATCGCGGTCCCACCCGGCCGTTTGAAGGGCGGGGGTGATCAGGGTTCTACAGGTGTCGGCCTCGTTCATTGTTTGTCAACCTTTGCCGCGCGCGGTGTGTTGCCGGGCCTGTTTCAATACCTTTATTCCGGCGGGGGTGGAACGGTATTTCTGCAGGCGGCTGTTGGGTTTGTCTGGGATGGTCATGACCACAAGTCCGGCCTTCAAGGCCGGTTGTAGATATGAGTACAAGAACGTCGGACGATGGGACAACTTCAGGGACTTCATGATCTCGGCGGACGAAAGAACGTCGGACTGCAGAACGCCCAATAACCTTCTGACTTGTACGGTGACTTGTACGGTGACTTGTTCGGTGGCTTGGGGGTGGACAGCCTCTGTCTTCATTTTCTCCGACCGGCGAAACCTCACGATAAAGGATGATCCCGTTTCCTCGAATTCCGGGGCGGGGATGCCGGCTTCACGGCAAAGAGAGATGATGTTCTGCGTTCCCTGCCCGAACTTCTCGATGACGCCGGCCAAAAAGAAGGTGGTCGCGATCAGTTTGTTACGGGGCTTGGATTCGTGATTCCGTTTCAGGTCGCGGATCGTGATGCCGTGTGGAAGCAACCCGGGGCTCCAAACCTCCAGAGATTCGTCAAAGATTCGCACCTGGACATTTGACGTCGACGCGTAATCGCGGTGACAGATCGCATTGACGACGGCCTCCCGCACGGCGTCCAGCGGGTATTGCCAGACATCCGTCCGGCGCGGGCCGCCGTCCCTCACCTCGACGGCCATTCGAATGTTGCGCTGAACAAACCGGAGCACTTCATCCGCCTGATTCACCACGGTTCCGGCGATCACCTTTAAATCGATGGGTCGCTCGGACGAATCGTATTTGAACCTGGCGCATCGGATTTCGGATTGAATGAGGTGGTGTTGAGGATATGAACCGAAGAGAAGTATTGCGGCCACGGTCGGCTTGCCGCTTGAAACAAGTTTCAAAAGTCGGAGTACCTTGATCGGGGCATCCCGGCCACTCCACTCGACTTTCCGCTCCCGGCGGGCAGTGGCGATAAAAGATCGGACGTTTTTCATGGAAATGTCAGCCATGCGGGCGTCGTCGAAAACCGTCTCGTCCCATGTCTGTCCTCGCGATGCCATGTAGATCGCGGCTGACTGATCCGGCGAAAGGCGCTGGTTCGTGCGGCCAGAGCGTTTGAAGGGCCGGCCGAAGGCGTGAATGGGTTTGGATCTCGCCTCCTCGACATCGATGACGAGAATGTCCTTCTTCTGATGGGTCTCCATGCGGACGGAGGGCACGATTCTGGGATCGGTGTTCTGGACGATCCGGTTGGTGATGTCCTCCATGGACTTGCCGCCATGCTGAACACCGCGGACTTCGCCTTTCCGATCCACGCCAACGAAAATCCGACCGCCTCGGTGCGTTGCGAATGCCGCCACGGTCTCGGCGATTTCTTTCCATTCGCCGAGGGATTCTTTCCACTCCACGGTTTCCGATTCGGGAGGGATGGCAGGTTGCTTGCCGACGGGTTTCCTTCTGGTTTGTGTATCCATATTTCGGACGAGGATAACTATGCGGCGGTATGGGGGCAAGGAGGATTTGCGACGAGTGTTTGAGTACGCCGCATCGTCAGTCCTGCCACCACCACAAGAAAAAGTAGGTGAATGCAAGGACAAAGAGGGCCTTCATCACCCATCACCTCCGATTGTGACGGCCCAGCGACCACTTTCTTGGGCCAATCGGCGTTCAGATAATTCTCCGGATTTGACGGCGGCGGACAAATCGATCAGATTTTCAATGACGGCTTGCCGGTCCGACGACAAAGACCAAGGGATGCGACTGGCCAAGGCATTGACGATTTTCATTGTTCCTTCTGGACAGTGTGCCGCGATCAGCCGGTCGACAAATCTGTCTCTCGTCCCACGGTGCTCCCGCCAGTCGCCCGATATTATCGAAGGAGCGTCCGGCGGAGGGGACGCCAGTATGAAGACCCAAGCCCTGCGAATACGCTCATCGCCCACATCTGATTCGATGAGTCGGCGATGAAAGAGTGAAGCATCCGACTCAGCATGACCACGGAATCCTTCAATTCGGTCCATCGCCTTGAGAACCGCGGGCATATCGTCTGCGGATAAACGAATAAACTCGCCACGGACGAAATCGCCGTCGGCCGTTGCCGGCATCATGGCGGGGTATTCACCGCAGTCGAACAGTCGACCGGGCGCAACAGCTAGGAGAGAACATTCGATTTTCCCGCATCCAGTCAGCAGGGCATGTCGTTTTTCACATCGCATGAGAGTGCCGTAGGCGAATATGGCATCGCAAAAAAGTGTGGGTTTCTCTCCGTTCGTTACCGCATCCAATATACTTGTGTCCAAGCCATGCACTTTATATCCATCGTAGAGGATCTGCTTGTAATCAGTCGCCGGCGGAATGAAGTGACCTTCGTACCGTTTTTCGTCAAGCACAAACGTGGTTATCGATATGCTATGCCCATCAAGAGTGAGGACGTGAAACGCCACCTTTCGGTAGGTGCTGGGGCAACCTTCCTTGGAATTGAGCACCGCCCACTGGTCGGCGGTGGGCCTGAATACGACACCTTGCACGACCTGTCCCACGCACGGGCGAATGTTCAGGGCGCCACCGCCGCGAGAGAACGCTGTGTGATTGAAAGCCAGTTCCATGTCCGGAAGGTACGCGACACAAACGGGATCGAGTCGCAGATTGGTGATGCCGTGCCTCCGGCCATATCCCCTGACATCCTCGGAATTGAGATTTGAACCATACGCGAAATACAGTTGATCCTGAAAAAACGGCGAACCGGTGTATTTTTGGGCAGTTTCCGAGGGGAAGG
>CAZHRJ010000115.1:0-9267 GCA_964534765.1 uncultured bacterium | reverse complement strand
GAGTTTCCGGTCCCGCGTGGCCTTGGAGAGGAGGATGGTACCCTGGGCGACCGACGTGAAGTAATCGGCGAGGGCGTCGGTGTCGAAACCGGCCCGGGGGGCGTATTTGGACTTGGCCTCTGCCAGCCATTCTTTGAGATGGCCCATGCCGTCCTCGAAACATTCGGCGCACACGTCCCGGATCGCCGGGTGCGTGTCGGCGAGTTCCTGGGCGAAATTACCGATCAGACAGCAAGCCGGGGTGTTCGAGCTTTGGGAAAACTCAATCATGGCGTCGATGTAGCCGTAGATCCGTTTCAGCGGATCGGATTCCTTCGTGAAGTCAGATTCCGAAAACATTCCTTTCATTCGGCCGTAGAAATGTCTCACAGCCGCCACGCCCAGCTCTTCCTTGCTCTCAAAATAATGAAAGAAACTCCCCTTGGTGAGTTTGGCCTCCTCACATATCTCGTCGACGCTCGTGGCGGTATAGCCTTTCTCCAGCATGAGCTTGACCGCCGCCTCGAGGAGCTTGTCTTTGGTTTCCGATGCCGCAACCGCCGCTTTCTGTGTCATATACCTACCGGTTGGTATGCCACAGGTCGGTTGCATTGTCAAGAACTAGTGTCATCAACGCTTGCGCGTCCTTTTTCGTGACGCCGGCTTTTCCTTGGCAAAGCCTGGGAATATCCGGCGAAAACGTAAATGGGATGTCAGCAGGGGATCTGAATCATCTGAAAACCGTCTTTGTCTGACATTTTTTTGCGGGGGGCGGGTGCTCCTGATCAAAGAATCGGCAAGATTGGTTCTAAAAGGGGGACGATGGGAAGATATCTGTTGAATTCCGGCGCAGTCCCGCTTGAATACGGTCCCGGGCGCTTTGAATGAGGTCTTGAATCTCGATCTGGTAATCGAGGATCTGCTGCTGTTTGATGTGGTGAAGCCGGATGAGACGCCTTTGAATTTTTTCCAGGGATTCCATGGCATCTTTCTGAACGGCGCCGAACATGGCAAGACCCCCCTTTTGGAAGCCTGGCGGGATGCGGCCCTTCGCGTCCGTGATTAATTCGGCCAGGGTCTGCCTGGCCTCCTGGATGTTGAGCAGCACCTCGTCTCGCAATTCCATCAGGGTCTGCCGGACCTGGTCGGCTTTGGAGAGAGTCTTCCGAACGGATTCCTTGCTGACCCGTCGGACATTCCACATGAGTCCAAGCCGCTCCATGCCGCGAATAATAAGGCCGGCAAGATCGAATTGCCACCAGTGCAATCCATGGAATGCGTTCGGGGGAAACGCATGATGGTTGTTGTGCCAACCCTCCCCAAACGCCAAGAGACCCACAATCCAATGATTGCGGCTTGCGTCCGCCGTTAAAAAGGGATGCTTTCCAAAGACATGGCAAACCGAATTGACGCTCCAGGTGACGTGGTTCACAAGAAAAATCCGCACGGCGCCCCCCCAGAGAAGACCCGTCCAACCTCCCAACAGGAAGGGAAGGATCAAACTGAGCGCGGACCAGAGGGGAACCCATCGACTGACAAACATCACCACGGGGTCCTTCAACAGGTGCGGCGCGTATTCTTTGGCCTCCACAAAGTTTCGATTGGAAAAAAGCCAGCCCATGTGGGCATGCCAAAATCCACCGATCGGCGTGTGCGGATCCTCCTCCTGGTCCGAGTGGGCGTGATGCTTGATATGGGTGGCGGCCCAGCGGTCCGGTGGTCCTTCAAAGGACATTGCCCCGAGGATCAGCAGCACGGCCCGCACCAGGGGGTGGGATTCAAATCCATGATGCGTGAGCATGCGATGATAGCCGACCGTGATGCCGATGACCGTCAGCCCATAGAAAGCGACCAGGAGGATGATATCGGAAGGGAAGACATACCGATTCCACAGGAGAACCATCGCCGCCGCCGTCCCGATCAGGGGAATCACGACCAGGATGGAAACCATGATTTTCTGACAAAGCTCCTCAATTTCCTCTTTTTTCATCTCCATATGCAACCTCCATTATACATCGAATCCATCCGGTATTGCCATAAACGAAATCACATATTTTTTTCACAGATTCCGCGCTAACTGGACCGCTGAATCACATGAATGGCGGGCGCCTTGATCAGTGCCACCGCCGAGCATCCCGGCGCCAAGCCGAGTTCTTCGACGGCATTTTTTGTGACGCCGGCATGGAGAGGAAATCCGACGTCGATGCTGACACGAAAAAGCGCTCCTTGCGTATCCACCGCCGTTACCCGGCCCTGAAGTTGATTGCGCGCGCTCACACGCCACGCGGGCTCCTTTTCGAGGATTACATCCTCGGCCCGAATACAGACAAAAACGGGCCCGGAAATCCGATCGTCGGACACGGCACATACGGTCGTACCTGAAACATCTATCTGAACGATGCTGCCCTCCTGGGACACCACACGGCCGGACGCCACCGTTTCCGTGCCAACCGCCTGTGCCACGGCCAGGCTGGCCGGTCGATTGAACACTTCCTCCACGCCGCCCACCTGCGCGATGGCCCCGTCGATCAGCACGGCCATCCGGTCAGCCATCGATAAAGCTTCGGTGCGGTCGTGCGTGACGAGGAGTGTCGGTATGCGTATTTCTCTGAGGACGCGCCGAAGATCGACGCGGAGGCGTTCCCGGGTCGGCGCGTCGAGGGCCGACAGCGGCTCGTCGAGACACAGAAGGCGTGGATTTGGAGCGACGGCGCGGGCAAGCGCCACGCGCTGCTTCTGGCCGCCTGAGAGCTGGTTGGGATATCGGCGGTGGAGATCATCAATCCGTAACAGTCTCAAAAGGGACTCCACCCGAGCCGTGCGTTCACTTTCCGGTCGGCCCCACAATCCATAGGCGACATTTTGCTCAACCGTCAGGTGCGGAAACAGGGCGTATTCCTGAAACAGAAGCCCGATGCGGCGTTTCTGCGCCGGCCAATGGATATGGTTCGCCGCGTCAAACCAGGGCTCCTCTCCATAATTGATATGGCCCTCGTCCGGCCGGGTCAGTCCGGCCAGACATCGAAGGACAGTGCTTTTGCCCGAGCCGGAGGGGCCGAATAGAACGGTGACGGAGGATTGATCCAGCGGGAGATTAAAATCCGGCCGGATGACAGGCCCGTCCGCAAACCGCTTCTCAAAGCAAATTTTCACTTTATCGGCCATACCACCCAGACCTTTCGTTGAAACGCATAGGTGACGCCGAGGACGATGGCCGAAAAACAGAGAAGCCCCAGCGCCGTTTCGCCCGCCGCCGAGTAATTGAGCGCCTGAACTTCGTCGTAAATCGAGATCGACACCGTCCGGGTTTTGTCCGGAATGCTTCCGCCGACCATCAACACCACGCCGAACTCTCCGATCGTATGCGCGAAACTTAACACGCCGCCGGTTACGAGGCCCGGCGCCGAAAGCGGCACAATGACGCGCCGGAACGTCCGGAGCGGCGACGCTCCGAGCGACCAGGAAGACTCGATCAGCCGCCGGTCTACGCTCGAAAAGGCCAGTGTAAACGGCTGCACCGCAAAGGGCATGCTGTATAGAATCGATGCGATCAGGAGTCCCTGGAAAGAAAAGGGCAATAGGTCGCCCGTGATAGATCCATAGATCCGCCCGATGGGGCTTTGGGGACCGATTGCCAGAAGCACATAAAATCCGAGAACGGTCGGCGGCAGAACCAGGGGCAGAGCGACGACCGCCTCAACGGCGAATTTCCACTTGCGTTCTGAAAACGCAAGCCAATAGGCGAGCGGCAGGCCGATGATGAAAAGCGCGCCCGCAGTGCATGCCGACAGTTCCAAACTCAATCGGATGGCCGACCAGTCCATTCGCTATTTCACCGGCAGGCCGAATCCGAATTGCCGCAAAATTTTCCGGCCGC
The DNA here is from genome assembly GCA_964534765.1 of uncultured bacterium. Lineage (GTDB taxonomy): Bacteria > Lindowbacteria > 2-12-FULL-62-27 > 2-12-FULL-62-27 > 2-12-FULL-62-27 > CAZHRJ01. Next base: position 5,411 of record CAZHRJ010000115.1, on the reverse strand, counting down.
CGGCGCCCAGGACGAATGACCGAAACGCTTTTGCCGCGGATTTGTCCTTGCACCATTTCATGATTACGACGCCATGATCAAGCGGCGAGTGGGCGCCGGCCGGAATGGGCCAGAAGCGGCCCTTGCCGGAAAGGACGGGCGAGAGGGCGACGCCCATGGCGAGGAATCCGACCTCGGCAGAACCGCTCTGAACGAATTGCGTGGTCTGGCTGATGTCCTCCCCGAAAACCAGTTTGTCCTTCACGGCGCCATGGATTCCGAAGTGTCTTAGGGCCTCATCGGCCGCCCGGCCATACGGAGCGACTTTCGGGTTGGCGAGGGCGATATGCCGTATGGCCGTATCCGACAAGGACTGGATGCCGAGCCGTTCGACAGAGATCGAGGACCCGCTCAGAGCCCATAGAACGAGCCGACCGGTTGCATAGATTTTCTGGTCGCCGTCCAGGCAGAGACCTGCGTCACAGACCTTTTGGGGATAGATTGTGTCGGCGGAAAAAAAGAGGTCAAAGGGCGCTCGGTTGGATATCTGAGAGAAGAAATTTCCCGAGGAACCGTAGGACATCCTGACGCTGACCGTCGAATGACGCTTTTGAAATTCGGTGACAATCCCCTCCATCGCGTATATCATGTTGGACGCGCAGGCTACGGTTATCTCCTTTGGGGCGGATGCCGGCCGATCCGCCGAAGCAATGCCGATGAGGACAAGGCCGATCAGCGCAAACACCGCACACTTGATCCCGGATATCGTGGACGAAATCACTCCAGCCCGTATATCCGCGCCGCGTTTTCCCGGCCGACTTTGGCGCGAAGGTCCGCCGGGAGTTGGCCGATAACGGACCACGTGTCCTCGAAGGACGGCGGGCCGCGTCGACCTGAATTTTCGCCGGGTGTGATGAACTCGTCGGCGCCGCCGACGAATCGATCGGGGAAGTCGGCAATCAACCGAACCCATTCGGACCGGATCCGCAAATTCTCGTCGGCCATCTTGTTTCCCCGCCCGAACGGCTCGTACCGCTGCCGGACAAACTTGAGGCCGCAAAAGAGGTTCGGATGGGCGGCCAGAAGACGGCGAAGAAGTTCGACCGTTTGATGACCGGTATTGTCCCAGCCGACGTGGACGAGGACGACTTTAGCGCCGCGGTTGTGGGCGAGGAGGCGTTCAAGACCCGGGATCGTTGCTGAAATGCGCAGCGGATTGTTCGAGCTTCGCTCAATGAGCGCCTTTGGAGTGGATTGATCCAACGGAACCGCCTCCCAGTGGAGGTCGATCGGGATGCCGTGGCGCGCCGCGATGTCCGCAAGGAGGAGGTAGAGAGGGTGGTCCGGCGGAGTCTGATGGAAGACGTGACCCTGCTGAAAACTAAAGTGGAGAATGGCCATCTCTCCGAAGACGCGTGCGCCGTCGCGGACGATCTCCCGGGCCTTGCGCTCGAACTCCGACCGGATCGCCGGTGTCACGTCTGCGGAATCCGTTCCGACGAGAATCGGGCTCAACTCGCCGCCGCCCGCCCCCAGCAGAAGCCTGCCCGGATGACTCCGGATCGCCCCCAGCAAGTCGCGGTACGTGTACCCTCCGCGCTGATTTGGACTTTGGGGAGGCGGCATGACAATCGCCTTCTGGATGCCCAGCCGATCCATGACAGCGACAAGATTGTCGGCCGACCCATCATAATTTTTGGCCGTCCCGCCATGTCCTTGGGGTTCACCACCGCCGGGAGGCGGCCGCCGTGACTCGCGGGCGTCGCCACGGCCCGGCGCCCCAATGAGGTGCATGTGGACATCGATGTAGTCACGCTCGGCCAACCGGCGCTCCTCGGATCGGGCGGGCGCATGTCCGGTGAAAAGAAAAATCACAAAGACAAGAGCAGCGGCGGGAATCAAACGCCAATAGGCGGTATTCATATCGATGCATTCGACGTTACTTGGTGATGCGCCATTCGGCAACCGTCGGGACAATCCCGGAGGCGGCATTCATTTCCCGGGCATTCAAGGGGGGAATCTTGCCGGAAATCGGACCAGATGCGAAAGTTAAAGCATGAACATTGACGAAGATTATTCATTCGATTGCCCGTATTGCATGGACCCCAACGTCATTCGCATTGACCCGACGGGCGGGGGAAAGCAACAAATTGTTCAGGATTGTGAAACCTGTTGCCGTCCCATTGTCGTCAAATTTGAGGTAGGATCGGCAGACATCATCAATTTTTCCGCGGAGAGGGAGTGAGCGCGCGCATGTCACGATTTTATGAATTGACTGCGATAGACATCAACGGCAAGACCGTCCATCTGTCGAAATACAAGGGCCAAGTCTGCCTCGTCGTGAACCTTGCCTCCTATTGCGGCTACACGCCCCAGTACACGGGTCTTCAGAAATTGTATGACGCCAAAAAAGGCGCCGGGCTGGCCATCCTTGGGTTTCCGTGCAACCAGTTCGCGAAAGAGGAGCCGGGAACGGATGAGGAGATCAAATTATTTTGCAAATCCAAATACGGAGTCGGATTTGACCTGTTTTCGAAAATCGACGTCAAGGGAAAGGACCAGTGCCCGGTGTATGATCTGCTGACCGGCTCGGACAACCCACTCGGCCCGCACAAGGTCCGGTGGAATTTTCAAAAATATCTAATCGACAGAAAAGGCCGGATCGCGGGAACCTACGATCCGGACATCGAGCCATCCGATCCGAAACTGACCTCGGATATCGAAACGGCTTTGGCCGTGTCGTAGGACACATTCCCCCGGAACTCGGCAACTTCAAGGCCGATCTATTGGATATCAAACAAATCAATCATATCATTAGACACTAGCGCCGGAAAGGGGCAGATACCATGACTCAGAGGAACGGACAGAATCCAATCAAACTACTGAAGAATTTTGAGGCGGGCGGCGGTCATTTTAACAATCTGACGAATAGGCACGGCAGAAACCCGAAAAATCAAGTCGGCGTTTGCCCGGCCTGCAACGCGGAGGTCCCGCATAAACCGGGCTTCAGGTTTTCCTCACTCAAATGTCCGAAATGCGGAGTCTCCATGCAAAGATAGTGACCCCTGTGGATGAGGGATGGATCAACTCCTGGCGATAGCGTCCAGTTTTGAGCTGATTTCAAGCCACCGGGCCTCGGCCTCCTGGATCAGGCGTCCGAGTTCCTCGTAGCGACTATTTTTTTCTCTTGACCAGGCTTGCGGGTTTCGCGCAAATAGTTCCTGGATGGCGTCATGTTCTGTTTTGTACTCGGCGATTTGTTTCTCGAACTTGCGAAGTTGCGTGCCGAGTTTTCCTTTATCGGTCGCTTTTGCGGCACTGCCTCCGTCCGGTCGGTCGGGTTTCCGGACAACGGCTTTTTGATGATCGGATTTGGGCCGGACCGCAGGGCCCGACATGTTTACCACAAGCTCTTCCCTGAGCTGCGTCTCCAGATGATAGACGTAGTCCTCGTAGTTACCCGGGTACAGGCGCACCGATCCGTCGCTGACTTCGATGATCTGCGTCGCGACGAGGTTCACGAAGGTACGGTCATGGCTGATAAAAAAGACTGTTCCCGCAAAGGTTTTAAGCGCGTCACCGAGCGCTTCCACCGTCTCAAAATCGAGGTGGTTGGTCGGTTCGTCGAGAAGCAGAACCTGGCTTTTGGTGAGAAGCAGCCCCGCCAGGCACAGCCGCGCCTGCTCGCCGCCGCTTAACACACAGACTTTCTTCTCAACGTCATTTCCTTTGAAGAGAAAGCTCCCCGCCAGGTTCAGAATTTCCTGACGGTTGACTGTCTGCGCCGCCACACTCGTCAAATGGGAATAGACGCTGATGTCGGGCCGAAGCGCGGTGTAAACATGCTGGGCGTAGTAAGCGATTCGGAGGCTCTCGCCCCAGCGGCAGCTGCCGGCCCTGGCCGCAAGATCATCGGCGAGCGTCCGAAGGAATGTTGTTTTCCCCTGGCCGTTGTCCCCGAGGACCGCCACGTGCGTTCCCTGGATGATTTCCAGATTGATATCGTCCGCGACGAGTTTGTCTGGATATCCGATCGCCAGGTCGCGGCAGCGCAGGGCCACGCTGGTCTTGCGCTCCACCGCCGGGATGCGGATATGGACGTTGCCGAGCGGATGGCCGACCTCGATGGTTTTGAGTTTTTCGATCTGCTTCATCTTGGATTTTGCCTGTTTGGCCTTGGATGCCTTGGCGCGGAACCGGTCGACGAATGCCTGGAGCTGTTTTTGTTTGGCCTCGACATTTTTGTTGTAGCTCAAGGCCTGTGCCTTTTGCTCTTCCTTGAATATCAAGTATTCCTCGACGCCGCCGGGGTAGAGCGCGCATCCGCCGTTTTCGATCTCGAAGGTGTGGTCGCACGTTTTTTTGAGGAACTGGCGGTCGTGGGACACGATGAGAAATCCTCCGTCGTAGTCCTGCAGGAATTCCTCCAGAAGGATCAGCGTCTTGAGGTCGAGGTAGTTGCTCGGTTCGTCGAGGATGAGGAAATTGGGATCGGTCAGCAGCATCGCGGCAAGCTTCACGCGGGTGCGGTATCCTCCGGGCAGCGCCCCGATTTTGGTTTCCAGGAGAGCATTCTTTAACTGGAACCGACCGGCAATTTTGCCGCACCGCCATTCTTCCACGCCCGAATGGCGCATCAAAAATTCCTTGACGGTCTCATCGAGGGAATAGGGATCGTGCTGTTCGAGATAGCTCAGCCGGAGGCCCGCGCTTTTGGAGACCTCGCCGCCGTCGGCTTGCTCATGGCCGGTGATGATCTTGCATAGTGTCGATTTGCCCGCGCCATTTCGGCCGATGACCCCGATCTTCTGACCCTCGGCAAAGGACGCCGTCGCCTCGTCCAAAATGACCTGCGGGCCGTAGCTTTTTCGGATACGGGATAATTGCAGCAGAGTTTTCATGAACTATTCCATTTTTCCTTATCCGAGACGCTGTTACACCAATCCGAGGATGGATGCCGTCGACGGCAGCCCTTTGGCTGACGGAGCGGGGATCACACATCCCTGTACAAAAAAACAGTCCCGGCACCGCATAGCGGGATCGGGACTGGAAAATTCTCTGTAAAAAACGGGAGCGGAATTAAGCGCCGATTTTCTGGACGTTTAACGCCTGCTTGCCCTTCTGACCTTCGCCAATTTCGAATTCGACTTTCTGACCTTCATCGAGGTTCTTGAATCCCTCGCCGGCAATGCTCGAGAAATGGACAAACACATCTCCCGCGCCGCCATCGAGCTCGATAAAGCCAAATCCTTTTTTGGCGTCAAACCATTTCACTTTACCCTGTGGCATTCGCTTTACCTCCTTTTTTCCGTTCAGCCCAAGTCAGGAACACTGTTCTTACACCCAGCGAATTCGGCTGAAGAACCAAAGGATCCTAAAGCCAATACCGTCTCAATCGGGTAAATCACAGAACCTCACGCGACCGCCACGCC
>CAZHRJ010000114.1:0-9373 GCA_964534765.1 uncultured bacterium | reverse complement strand
TCAAGCCAAGTCGAGCCGAATCCGTCACTCTTTGCCGATTTTGCCTGACACATCAATGAACGGCATCGGCGCGTTAGCCGACACAAGCTGGGGAAGGTTGCCATCCCATTTTTCGATAGCCTTCAACTGGACATACTCCTTCCCCCCCTGCACGCGGATGGCTTCGACCTGAATCCGGATCGCCTCGGCCTCGCCCTTGGCCTGTGTCACCCGCTGTTCCGCTTCGTATTTTACCTGCTCCAGCCGGTTCTTTGCCGTCAGCGCCTCCTGCTCCGCCTTGACCTTGGCTTCGACGGCGGCGCTGAAAGATTCGGAGAAATGGAAATCGGTAAGCGACACCTCATCGACGACGAGAAATTCCTTCGAAAGCCTAAGACCGAGCACCTGAGTGATGTCATCCTTCACGAGTTGCCGTTTGGTCACCAATTCCTCCGCCGTATACTTGGCGGTTGTGGCCTTGACCGCCTCCTGGATGGCGGGATCAATAATCCGGTTCTTGAAATCTCCGCCGATCGTCTGCCAGAGTCGGTTGACCTTGTCCGGCACGATATGAAAGTTCACCGCCACCGTGGTCCGAACTTCCTGGAGATCCTTGGATGACGCCGAAGCTGCGGCCTGTTCTTTCTGAACTTTGACGTCGATTTTTTCCACAGATTCGATCAGCGGGATTTTAAAATTCAGGCCCTCGCTCATGATCCTGTCCTGAACGGCCCCGAACCGCAGAACCACGCCCTTTTCTCCGGCGCCGATGAGCACAAAGCCACCCAGAAGAATCATGAGGATTACCAGCACGAGCGCCATTTTTACGGCCATCTGAACCATTTCATTAAGTTTGTCGTCCATGCGTACCGTCCCTTCTTTTTTATGAATGTTTCTGAGCCTGTATAGTTCGTGCCCCGCTATTGTCAATCCCGACCTCCGGTGTTCGCGGTGTTCGTTTCTTGACGGCCTCCACCGTGTGACCTACGATGCGGGAATGAGTCGACCGGAACCGCTTCTCGTCCATACGGAAAGTTCAATGGCCTGGGGCGGGCAGGAAATCCGCATTGTCACGGAACTGAAAGCCCTTCCGAAGATGGGCTGGCGCGTCCAGCTCTGGGCGCCGAAGTATTCAGAGATATTTCAGCGATCGAAGCGTAGCCAGATTCCGACCGAAGCGGTTTCTTTTCGTGGACCGCTTGACGTCCTGAGCATCCTCAATCTGCGCCGGCTGATTCGTGAGCGGCAGGCCGATCTGATCGTCACCCACAGTTCGATTGACAGCTGGGTAGTGGGCTGGGCCACCCGGTCCCTGACGCCGCGGCCGCGTATTGTCCGAACGCGACACCTGTCGACTCCCGTTAGAAACTTTTTCCCTTATCGATGGTTTACCGACGCGATCTGCACGACAAGCGAAGACATCCGTGAAGGATTCCTATCAGCCGGAATCGAGGCGCAGAAAGTGACCTGCATCGCCACCGGCGTTGACCGGGCCCGATTTCGTCCCAATCCGGCAATGAAGGAAACCGTCCGGCGAAACTATCATTTGCCGCTGGACCGGCCGGTGGTCGGTGGGGTGTTTGTGATCCGGAGTTGGAAGGGGATATACGATTTTGTGAAAATCGCCGCGGCGACACCGGCCGCGCATTTTGTGGTGGCTGGGGACGGACCCAGCCGTGCGGCGATGGAGGGCGCCGCATCCCAGGCGGGTCTGGCCGGGCGCATGACGTTTCTGGGGCACGTCGAGCCTGTCGAGGAGATATTCTGGGCGCTGGACGTATTTCTTTTTCCGTCGACCGCGAACGAAGGCATCCCACAGGCTTTGCTCCAGGCGCAGGCATCTGGTGTACCGGCCGTGGTGAGTGATCTGGCGTCGATTCGGGAAGCCGCGCCGCATGCGATCATGTGTCCAGCGGGTGATGTGGCGAAATTCACGTCAGCCGTGGGAGAATTGATACGAGATCCGGACCGGGCGGCCGCTGTTTCAACCGCGGGCCAGGCCGCTGCGGAGCGATTTGATCAAGCCAGGATTTTACCCCGAATTGACGAATTTTATCGCGGCCTGATTGGATCGCAACTGTGCCCAGACCATGGAAGGTCTGCGTCAACGATTGCCCTGGATGGCAGGGATTCGGCGGCCTAGGCCGGCGAACCGTTGCCATCCGTGGCACTCGCCGGCACAGCCCCTCCATGGTCTAGCCGACCCATGCACATTTTCATCTACGACGGCCAATGCGGACTGTGCGTGGCATTTCGGGACTGGCTGATGGAACGCGCGCGTCCGGGAACGTTTGAGACGATTCCGTTCGGCGATTCACGGCTATCGGATCTGTTACCGGGGAAGTCAGCCGAGCAGATCGAGGAGAGTGCGCATGTGATCACGCCGACGGGCCGGCTTGAGTCGGGTCACGCGGCGATCCGGGTGGTGATCACCCAGATCCCGTATCTTCGATGGCTTTCCCCGATTCTTTCTCTTCCTTTTCTTGACCCGCTCTTCCGGTTCATCTATAGTCAGGTATCCGCGCGCAGGTACAGAGACATGTGCCGATGGCGCGCGCGTACACATTAGCCTGTCTGGGATTGGACCATGACTGATTCCCCTGGATTGAAAGTTCTGACGCGAAGCGAGCATTCCATCAAAGACGAGGCCATCCATCCGGACGCCTGGAAAGTGCTTCGGCGGTTGCACACCACCGGCCATACGGCGTATCTAGTGGGCGGCACCGTCCGGGATTTGTATCTGGGCCGGGTACCGAAGGATTTTGACGTGGCCACGACAGCGAAGCCCAACGACATCAAGCGTCTGTTCCGCAACGCGTTCATGATCGGCCGGAGGTTTCGGCTGGCGCACGTGAAATTTCATGACAGCATCATCGAAGTTGCGACGTTCCGTCGGGAGACAGACCGGTTTGAGGAGCCGGAGGAGGAAGGAGGCGAGATGCGTGCGGTGCGAATATACGGAACGCCCGAGGAGGACGCGCGTCGGAGGGATTTTACGATCAACGGACTTTTTTACGATCCGTTTCGAAGTTATGTCATAGACTACGTGAACGGTCTTTCGGATCTGGACCGCCGGCTGGTGCGCACCATCTCACCCGCGGATCAATCTTACCAGGAAGACCCGGCTCGGATGATCCGCGCGGTCCGAGCGGCGGCGCGGCTGGGATTTGTGGTGGAGGTGAGCACGCATGAAGCGATTCTGCGGCATCGGGAATTGATTCTTCAGTGTCCGCGAGCGCGCCTGCTGGAGGAGCTGTTGATCCTGATGAAATACGGATCGGCCGAGCGGTCGATTCGCCTGCTCTGGCAGTTCGGACTCACTGAATTTTTGCTGCCGATGCATCACGCGTATTTTCTCCGCCGCCAGCAGATAGCGTTTGAGCCTCCGAAGCCCGATCCATTGTTTGATCTGCTGGCGATGCTTGATCTGGAGACGACGGCGGTGGATCCGGCGATCATTTTCACGTTGCTGATTTTTCCTCTCCTGATCGAGAAGCTGGAAATCCCAATGTCCGAATTTTGGACCTACGGTCGGGCGACCGGATCGCTCATCCGCGCGAGCGAGGACATGCTGAACGAATTTGGGAAATCAGTGGATATATCGAAGCGGTTTCGAGCGAGGGCGCTGGAGATTCTGACGGTACAGTTCAGGCTGAATATCCGGGCGAGCAATGTGCGGCCGGAGAAAGTGGCGAACAAGCCTTATTTCGCCGATTCATTCCGATTTTTTCAAATCGCCGCCCGGGCGGCCGATGTCGACTTCAAGCAGGAGATATCCGTCTGGGAGAAGTTCCGAGCGCGGCCCCTAGCCGCGAAGGCGGCGTCGATCGAGCGGTCGCCGGGCGGCCCGCCGCAGAATATGCGGCCAGGTGCGGACCGACGGCGCCGGCGCCGTCGGAGGGGCCGGCGCGGGCCAGGGACAGACCTTGGACCGGTCCCGCAGACACTCCCGCCGGAAAGTCCGACGACATGAAAATCCACGAATACCAGGCGAGGGTGTTGTTCGAATCGGCGGGCATCCCGGTGGCGCGGGCGATCCTGGCGTCGACACCGGCGGATGCCCGGAAGGCCGCGGAGAAACTCGGTACCGCCGTTGCGGTGAAAGCCCAGGTCCACGCGGGAGGCCGCGGGAAGGCGGGCGGCGTGAAGCTTGCAAAGACTCCAGTCGAAGCGGAACAGGCGGCGGAGAAGATTCTCGGAATGAAGATCAAGGACATCCGAGTCCGAAATGTCCTGGTGATGGAGAAGGTTGACATCGCGCAGGAGCTGTATCTGGGACTGGTTTTCGACCGGGACAATCGCGGCGCCACAATGATCGCATCCAGTGCCGGCGGAGTGGACATCGAGGAAGTCTCCGCGCGGACTCCGGAAAAAATCCACCGTGAATGGATTCATCCCGTCCACGGCCTGTCCGCTTACCAGGCCCGTGGGGTCGCATTCGCTCTGGGCATTCCCCGGGCCGCGGCGCTGGAGACGGCGAAAACGCTGATGGCTTTGTACGCGGTCTTTCGCCGGACCGACGCGAATCTGGCCGAGATCAATCCCTACGTCGTCCGGCCCGACGGTACGACGATCGCGATCGACGCGAAGATGACGTTCGACGACAACGCGATTGCCCGGCAAAAGGAGATCGAGTCGATGAGGGACCTGGGTGAGGAAGAGCCGCTGGAGGTCGAGGCCAGGAGCGCGGATCTGGCGTACGTGCATCTGGGCGGGGACATCGGGATCATTGGAAACGGCGCCGGGCTGGTCATGACGACCCTGGACGTGGTGACGGCCGCGGGCGGCAAGCCGGCGAATTTTCTCGATATTGGCGGCAGTTCCAGTCCGGAAAAAGTCCGGCGGGCGCTGGAAATTGTATTAAAGGAAAACGGCATCAAAGTTATTTTTTTAAATGTGTTCGGCGGCATCACGCGGTGTGACGATGTCGCGAACGGACTGGTCCAGGTATTGAAGAAGACCCACGTGCCGCTGCCCATCGTGATCCGGATGACCGGTACCAACGTGGACCTAGGAATGAAAATTCTCGATGAAGCCGGACTCAATCTTAAGACCTATCCGACCATGCAGGCGGCCGCGCGGGAGGCCGCGCGGCTGGCGAAGTGATCGGCGCGCGATGAGCATCCTGGTAGATTCATCCACGCGGCTGGTGGTGCAGGGAATCACCGGCCGGGACGGGTCGTTTCACGCCAAACAGATGAAGTCATACGGAACGCCGATAGTCGCCGGCGTGACGCCGGGCAAGGGCGGCGCCGCCGTGGAGGGACTTGAGGTTCCGGTTTACGATACGGTCCGGGAATCGGTTCAGAAGTGCGGCGCGAACACGTCCGTAATCTATGTTCCCGCGTTTGCCGCGGCGGACGCGATTCTGGAGGCCGCGGACGCAGGTATCCGTCTGGTCGTCTGCATCACGGAGGGCATCCCGGTCAACGACATGCTGCGGGTCCATCACCTGCTCAAAGGCCGGGAGGTGACGCTCATCGGGCCGAACTGTCCCGGCGTGATATCCCCTGGAAAGGCCAAGGTGGGGATCATGCCCGGTTTTATTCACCAGCCAGGCCGGATCGGTGTAATCTCCCGGAGCGGAACGCTGACCTACGAGATCGTCTTTGCTCTGACTCAGGCCGGGATCGGCCAGTCGACTTGCATCGGGATCGGCGGTGATCCGGTCATCGGATCGCGCTTTATCGATCTTCTGCCTAAGTTCGAGTCCGACCCGGATACGGACGGGGTAGTGGTGGTCGGCGAGATCGGCGGTTCGGACGAGGAACAGGCGGCGGCGTGGTACGCGGCGAAACCGCGCCGGATCGGGCTAGTCGCGTTCATCGCGGGTCTGAGCGCACCGCCCGGCAAGCGCATGGGCCACGCAGGCGCGATCGTTTCCGGAGGGAAAGGAACAGCCAGAGACAAGATCGAGACGCTCACCCGCCACAAAATCCCGGTGGCGCGGGACACTTCCGACATTCCCGGCCTGATTCAGCAACAGCCATGGGACAACTCCGGTTCGACCCGGTGAGGTTGCGTCTACGATGATCAAGCCCAAATCAGCCTTAAGAGTTTTTTTGGGAGTGTGCGTCCTCGCGGCGCTGTCTGTCGGACTGGATGCCGTTTTTCAGCCCAAAGTCCGGACGGTTGTCCTTCAAGATGTTCCCTCAACGGAAACCGCGCCGGAAGTAACGTTCATGTCCGGCGCGATGATGGATCCCCCGATACTGACCAACCCATTTTTGGTGATCTTCAGTCCCCTGGAAGGTTTGACAGCCCGATCCCGTGTGGTGAGCGGGAGCCTCAGCGACGTTTCCGACAGCGAATCCGTTTTTGTCTGGGAGACGTTCGGCATTAGAAGCGTTTGGATGCTCGACCGATCCACCCGCGGCCTCACTCCGCTTCTTATCCGGCCCGGGGGCGGGGCGGCCGCATGGCTGCAGCAGCAGATGCCCGTACTTTTGGCGCTGGTGTTGCCGAACGGGGAAATCGAGATTCGCGGAGGCCCGACACCGTATGCGATCAAAGTCAAACAATCCGGCAATTGGGTCGAGATGATCCTCGATCCTCAGACCCACACGATCTGGCCGGCCCAGACCGGTTGATTTCGATCCGGTCGGCGGCGCGGCGACTGCCGAGCGTATTCAGTCCGGGTGTGCGCGTCGGGTTAGCCGCGAGATGGATCTTCCTTGTCGTGGTTGGGATCGGACTGGAAACAGGATCATCCGCGTCTATTCTGCTTCAAGAATCCTTTGACACGCGTGTTGAGTTGTCCGCGGACCGATTTGACCTGCATGGGGCTTCTTATCGACTCGAGAGCGGCCTTCTCACGCTGGTCTATTCTTCCTACCAGACCCACCCCCCAAGCGGAATCGAATGCACGGTTCCGACCCCGAATATCCAGGCGGCCGAGCGGACACTGGAGATCCATTTTCCGGGCGGAGGATCGGAACTTTCCAACTCGCTCTTCATCAGTTACGCCCTCTCGCCTGGCCCCGGCCTGGCGCTTCCCCTGCTTCCAGCCGGTACGAAGCCCAATTCCCGGTCCGGATACATTCTGAGGTTCATCCATCACGGTGACGGGACGAACGAGCTGAAGGCGTACCGAATTGATGAGGGGTGGAGCAAGGAATTGAAGAGCGTGTGGATCCCGTCCAATCCGATCACCACCATCCGCCGGCTGATCGTCCGGCACAGCCGTGCCGGGCGGCACCGGCTGGATGCGCTCTTTGACACGGGGCAGCCGGTATCGGTGGTATGTGAATTTGAAGATGCGACCTATGATCCCGACGACGGCCACAGAGGATTTCAGGTGACGGTCAAGGGCCACGCCGGCATCAGCGCGCTGGTGGGGTTCGCCACCGACACATGGCGCATGACGGAAACGCCTTTGCCCAATCCGCTTCCGAGACGCGTCCGGACCGAGCCGCCGCGTCGACCGATGCGGGTGGACATGGTTTTGAGATCAAAGGAGAAATTATCGGAGCAAATGGAGACCGCCCGGCGCGAGCGAGAGCGGGGCCGGACAGACGCGGCATACGAAGTCTGCACCAGCATTTTGGTTCTGGAGCCCAACCACGATGACGCGCTCGACCTGCGAGGCCAGATCGATTTCGACCGTCAAAACTTCCTATCGGCGCGGGCGCACTGGACGGCCGCGCTGGGAATTCGGGAGAATCTCCACGGACTGAACCACCCCGACGTTTCCGCGACGCTTGAGCGACTCGGAGATTTATACCGGCTGAAAGATCCGGCCGAGGCCGAGCGGTGCTATCAGCGGGCGCTGCGCATTCGGGAAGAAACCCAGGGCATGGACCATCCCGCGGTGGGGGCGCTGACGGCGACGCTGGCACAGCTTTATCAGACTCAGGAACGATATCCGGAATCGGAACGGATGTACGAGCGAGCGCTGGCGATCCAGGACCGTGCGGGACCGTCAGCGCGGCCGGAGATATCGAGCCTGCTCAGCCGGCTGACGCAAGTGTATCTGGCGCAGGGTCGATACGCGGAGGCGGAGTCGCCGCTCAATCGAAGTCTCAGCGTTCAGGAGTCGATGTGGGGAGACACGGATCCGCGCCTGATGCCCACGCTGCTCCAGCTGGAAACCGTCTACGAAAAGCTGGCCCGGTTATCGAATCTGGCTGCAATCTACCGGCGGATTATCCGTCTGACGGAGATCCTTCATGGCCCCCGCCATCCGGATCTGGCCCGGCGGTTGGAGAATCTCGGATACATTCTGACGATTGACCGGCAATACGCCGAAGCGGAGCGGCTGATCAAACGGGGTCTGGACATCAGCCGCGCCGCCATGGGGCCGGATCATCCGGAGGTCGCGAACGGCCTCTTTCATCTGGGATCGCTCTATCTGGCCCAGAACCGATTGAGCGATGCGGAGCCGTTGTTTCAAGAGTCTCTGTCGATCCGTCGGAAATCCCTTGGCCCGCATCATCCGAAACTCATCAACGTCCTGAACCAGCTCACCCAGCTCTACCGGCGGCAGAAACGATTCCCGGATGTTGAATCGACCTATCTTCAGGAACTCGCGGTCAAGGAACAGGTCTACGGCCGGGACCATCCGGATGTGGCGGACTGCATGAACAACCTCGGTGTTCATCACTATCAGCTCGGACGGTATCTGAAGGCCGAGACATATTTTGTGAATGCGCTCCGCATCAAGGAAAAAGTGCTCGGACCCGATCATCCGGATCTGATTACGATGCTGGAAAATCTCAGCCGATTGTACATACGAATGGACCGGCCGGCGGACGCGAGAAAGATCGCGGTGCGGAGCAGGCAGATTCGTGAGCGCCATCCCGCCAGGTAATCATCCGCCGGCGACGGTCTGGGTCATCGCCGTTCTATTGAGTCTGCCGGCGACGGACGTCCAAGCCGACACCCGAACGATATTTCGAGAATTTTTTAGTTCGCCGCCTTCCCCAACCAGAGGATGGAAAGTCGGGCAGTGGGGACGAGCCCATGTTGAAGGCGGGCGCATGGTCCTGGCTTATCCATCCAATCAGCAGGATACGGCAACCGGCGTTCATCTGTCGCTCCCGACAGTATCCGCGTCTCCACAGGAGCGGGAAATGGATCTGTCCTTTCTGGGCGGGGGCACGGAACTGTCCAATTCTCTGTTCATCTGCTACGCCGTCCGTGACGGCAGGGAATTGTCTCTCCCGCCGCTTCCCGCGGGAGTTCCGCCCAATCGCGCGACGGGATACATCGTCCGCTGGATCCGGCACGGGGACGGGAGCAACGAGCTGAAATGCTATCGGAATGACGAGGGGTGGGCCAAGGAACTGATGCGGGACTCTCTGCCCAGCAATCCGGTATCGACCCTCCGGCGCGTCGTCATCCGGCATGGCGACTCCGGGGACCATGAAATCGAGGCCTATTTCGATACCGGCCG
>CAZHRJ010000113.1:0-9493 GCA_964534765.1 uncultured bacterium | reverse complement strand
TCCGCCTACGCGGACGAGGATTCCGTGGAGGAGATCCTGGATCAGGCGGAGACGGAGATTTTCAACATAGCGGACATCAAGATCCGGAACAGTTTTGTGACGATCGGCGAGGTTTTATCGAAGAATTTTGAGGTTTTGGAGCAGCTCAAGGGCCGGAAGGACATGGTGTCTGGGTTGTCTACCGGGTTTGCGGAATTCGACAAGCTGACGACGGGGTTGCATCCGGGGGAGTTGTGTATTCTGGCCGCGCGTCCGAGCGTGGGCAAGACCGCGTTTGCGTTGAACATGGCGAGCCGGCTGGCTATCCATGGTGGCAAGCGAGTGGCGTTTTTCAGTCTGGAGATGTCGCGGGAGTCACTGGTCAACCGCATCCTCTGCGCGGAGAGCCGTTTCCCGCTGCGGAATCTCCGTGGCGGATACTGGAACGACCGGGAGTGGCGGCGGCTGACGGACGCGGCTTCGCGGATTCTTGAGAAGAACGCGACCTTTTATATAGACGACAGTTCCCAGTTGACCATTCTGGACATGCGGGCGAAATCCCGCCGGTTGGCGGCGCGTGCGTCGGACAGCCGTGGTCTGGACCTCATCATCGTGGACTATTTGCAGATGGTCGAGCCCCTGGGCCTGTTTGAGAACCGCCAGCTGGCGGTGGCTGAAATTTCCCGCGGCTTGAAACGCCTGGCCAAGGAACTTCATGTGCCCGTCATTGCTCTCTCGCAGTTGTCGCGCCGGGTGGAAGAACGCGCGGGAATGCGCCCTCAGCTATCGGATCTGCGTGAGTCGGGGTCGCTTGAGCAGGACGCGGACCTCGTAGTCTTTTTGCATCGGGAGGACAATCCGCAGGACAAGCAGCGACAGGCGGGCGGGACCTATCCGGTGGAGCTGATCATCGGCAAGCAGCGCAACGGTCCGCTGGGAGCGGTGAATCTGGTTTACATTTCCGACATCACCCGTTTTGAGAATTACATACCGGAAACGCGAGTCGCAGACGTAGGCCCGACGATTTAGCGCCGAGTCGCCCGCGGGGTCTCATGACAAAACCGAAGAGGAAATTTTTCTGTGACGCGTGCGGGTATGAGAGCGTCAAGTGGATGGGCCGTTGTCCCGGGTGCGGGGAGTTCGACTCGATGGTCGAGGCGCCAGAGGCTTCCCTGGCCGATCCCGGGTCAGTGGATCGGCCGGCGCCGTTGGTATCGATCCGGGACGTGGTGTCGACCGAGCATCGGCGGATAGCGAGCGGCTGGGGTGAGGTGGATCGGGTTCTAGGCGGCGGGCTCGTGCCCGGATCACTGACCCTGCTGGGCGGGGAGCCCGGGATTGGCAAGTCGACCTTGTTATTGTCATTGTGTCTTCGCGCGGCTGGCGCGGGTCACCGTTGTGTTTACGTGGCGGCGGAGGAATCGGCATCGCAGGTTCGGATGCGCGCGGACCGAGTCAGCCGGAACGGTCTACCGGCAGAATTTTTAGTCTGTGAATCGTCGGATCTGCCTGCGGCTCTACTGGCGGCATCGAGCGCGGCGCTGGTGGTGATCGATTCAATCCAGACCGTGAGGATTCCGACGCTGAGGTCGATCAGCGGATCGGTCCTGCAGATCCGGGAGTCGGTATTCCGGATCCAGGAAGCGGCCAAGCATCCGGCGGCCATGGCCGACTCGGGTCCGGCGTTCATCCTGGTCGGGCACATCACCAAAGGCGGAGAGATTGCCGGCCCGAAACTGCTGGAGCACATGGTGGATACCGTCCTGTCCTTTGAGGGCGACCGGCAGATGGGCTTGCGGTTTTTGCGGGCGCAAAAGAACCGGTTCGGATCGACGCAGGAGCTGGGGGTGTTTGACATGGGGGGGGAGGGTCTGATTGAGATTCCGGATCCGGGCGCGATTTTCCGCTCATCGGGTGACCGGGATCTACCGGGAGTGGCGGTGGCGAGTCTGGTGGAGGGCAGCCGGGCATTTTTGGTGGAGATACAGTCATTGACGCAGGAGGTGAATCTGGCGATGCCGCGCCGAGTAGCGACGGGTGTGGACAGCCGGAGGCTGCTGTCGATTTTGGCCGTTCTGGAGAAGCGGGTGGGACTTAAGCTGGGTACGTGCGATGTGTTTCTAAGCGCCGTTGGAGGGTTTGTAGCCAGGGAGCCGTCGGCCGATCTGGCGGTTGCGATGGCGGTGGCGTCCGCGGCCCGGCACCGGCCGATTCCGAAGCAAACCGTCTTTGCCGGTGAAGTCACCCTCACCGGGGAGCTGCGGTCGCCGACTTCGGTGGCCCGTCGGGTGGCGGAGGCCGCGCGGCTGGGATACCGGGAGATTGTTTTGCCGGTGTCCCAAGCGAGGCCGTCAGCCGCATTCGATGCCGATGCGACCCCGAATTCAATTGACATTTCATCTTGCAGAGATATAGTTGACTGTGTGAAAAAGTATCTCGTGTAGTGTGCTACTTTTTTACCATCGTACCCTCCGCCGACTGTCGGCCGGGGGATACTGTCCGGGTGAGGGCATGCCCGGGGAGGATTATGGATCAATAGGATAGGAAGGGGGTGACGGGACACATGTTATTTATCATTTTGCGTGTCTCGTTCGTCTGTGTAGCCGCCGTTTTGGGCGGATTGTTGGCGTATCTGGATTCGCGATTCTGGCACCCGGCGTATGGGGTGCCGACCCTGACCGGCCTCTTGACGGGACTGGGGTTTGGGATTCTGGCGGTAGCGATAGAGTTTGTGTTCACGCGTCTTAGGATGGCGCACATTTTGACGATAGCGATGTCTTTCCTGTTTTCGATTTTCGTCACGGACATTCTGCTTCTCTTTCCGCTGATTCGCGCCGAATTGCCGGTGCGGTACTATGCGGGCGCGATTTTAGTGGTGTTCTACGTGTTGCTGCTGATCTGCTACACGAAGCGTCGTGACATCGAGGATTTGTTCACGAGTATGGGGATCATCAAGCAGCAGGAGACGCGGTACAAGTTATTGGACACGAGCGCGATCATAGACGGCCGGATCGCGGACCTGTCGAAGATCAAGTTTTTGGAAGGCGAGATTTTGATTCCCAAATTCGTCTTGAACGAGCTTCAGCAGATCGCCGACTCCTCGGACACCTTGAAGCGGAACAGGGGCCGTCGCGGGCTGGACATTTTGAACCGGGTCCAGAAGGAGATCGACATTCCGGTCAAGATCGTCGACACGGATTTTCCGGAGCTGGTGGATGTGGACTCGAAGCTGGTGAAGCTGGCGCAGCATCTGGGAGCGAAGATTGTGACGAACGATTTCAATCTGAACAAGATTGCGCAGCTGCAGAACGTACCGGTGCTGAACGTCAACGATCTGGCGAACGCGTTGAAGCCGGTGGTTTTGCCGGGCGAGGGATTAAACATCACGATCATCAAGGAAGGCAAAGAGGCGAATCAGGGAGTGGGGTATCTGGACGACGGCACGATGGTGGTGGTGGACAACGGCCGGCGCTACATCGGCAACAACGTGAACGTTGTCATCACCAGTACCTTGCAGACCTCGGCCGGGAGGATGATTTTCGGTAAGATGGCATCGCACGTTTAGCGAATCGGATCTGGCAGTGCGGGCGACATCGACGGCCGTCATTCTCGTGGCGGCCGGCCGGTCGAACCGGATGGGTCGGTCAGGCGACAAAGTGTGGAAGGCAGTCGCCGGTCGGCCCATTCTTTTTTATTCCATACTTGCCTTTCTAAAAGCCGGCCTGCGGGATCTGGTCGTGGTGGTCCGGCCGGGTCAGCGCGGTCTAGCGACGCGCCGGTTGAAGGCAGTGACGAGCCGTGCCCGATTGACTGTGGTTGAGGGCGGGAAGGAGAGGCAGGACTCGGTGTGGAACGGCGCGACCGCAAGCGCGGCGGAATTTGTGCTGGTGCATGACGTGGCGCGCCCGGCGGTTTCAGTCAGGGTGATCCGCGCCGTATGGGAGGGATCGGTACGGCATGGGGCGTGCATTCCGGTGGTTCCGGCGAACGACACCTTAAAGAGGATATCCAGAAATCGGGTGGTGAGTACGGTCGATCGAGAGGGGATATTCTGTGTTCAGACTCCGCAGGGATTTCGCCGGTCGATTCTCTTGGAGGCTCTGACGACCGCCCGGACGCGTGGCTGGCGCGGCACGGATTGCGCCGGCCTGGTTGAGAAGCTCGGCCGTCCCGTGATTGCGGTCGTGGGAGACCAGACGAATCTGAAAGTGACGCGTCCGGAGGATTTGAGAATATTCGAGCGACTTTTATGATGCGATGCGCGCAGGTTTACGATGGTGGAGATTGCCGAGGATTTCGGAGGGGTTTTCGAATCGCGAGAGGACGATCATGGCGGCGATGATGAACGGTTTGAAACTCGCCTCCTTGTAGGTCGGTATCCTATATTTTTCAAATACTCCCGCGGAGACTTCACCTTCCTTGCAGGAGACACCGGAGATGTCGGCCGGCAGGCAGTGCATGTAGAGGGCCTCGCCGCCGCGGGTTGATTTCATCAGTTTCTCATTACATTCCCAGTTCTTGAATCGAGCGTTGTTGTCCAGACACTGTTTTTCCAGGCTCTTCAATCCCGCCTGATCGCCGGTCTTCAGAAGTTTCGTGCGCTGTTCCATCACGGAAAACGGCGCCCAGCTTTTCGGATAGACGATATCGGCATTTTCAAATGCCTCCTCCATCCGGTTGGAAACCGTGAATGACCCGCCGGCCTGCCTGACGTTTTTCTCCGCGACCCGGACGGTTTCGGGCAGGAGGTTATAACCGTCCGGTGCGGCCAGCGCGACCTGCATACCGAATCGCGTCATGAGCCCGATAATTCCCTGAGGGACCGACAGGGGCTTCCCATAACTGGGCGAATAGGCCCACGTCATGGCGAGTTTTTTGCCCTTCAAGTTGTCGAGACTGCCAAAGACCTGTTTCAAATGACAGAGGTCAGCCATCGTCTGAGTGGGATGGTCGATGTCGCACTGCAGGTTGACCACGGTGGGCCGCTGGTGCAGGACACCCTGTCGATGACCCTCTTCCAGCGCGTGGGAGACCTCGCGCATGTATTTGTTGCCCTCGCCGATGAACATATCGTCGCGGATGCCGATGGTTTTGGTGAGAAAGGATATCATGTTGGCGGTTTCGCGGACGGTTTCCCCATGAGCGATCTGTGATTTGCCTTCATCGAGGTCCTGGACCGTCAATCCGAGGAGGTTGGCGGCCGAGGCGAAGGAGAATCGGGTCCGGGTGGAATTATCGCGGAAATTGGAGACGGCCAGTCCCGAGGTATAGAGGACGCAGGAGACATTGGATTCGTAGAGAAGCCGGATGATTTCCGCGGTAAGGAGTGCGGCGTGGATTTCGGCGTCGGTTTTTTCCCAAGTCAGGAGGAAATCGTGCCCGAACATGGCGATCTTGAGTTTGGAGAGCTCCTTCAGTTTGGAAGCGATAATGTCATCAGCCATTTTCTAATTCTCCTTTTTGTTTTAGGATAAGGGCAGGATTTTAACAAGAAACGCCAAAGTTGCAAGAGGGCGTGAATGGGTAAATCGGCCGCCCGAGTCGCGGCAGGGGAGCGAGGCATGCATCCGATTTTGTTTGAGATGGGCATGATTGAGATTCATTCGTTCGGTCTCATGATGGCGTTGGCGTGGTTGGCGGCGGCCGCGTACTTGGACCGCCAGTTTGGCCGCGCGGGGCTGTCGCGGGAAAGTCTGGGAGATTTTTTGTTTTTAGTTTTGGCCGGCTCCTTGATCGGCGCCCGAGCGCTCTATCTGGTTGTGGAGTATCCAGCATGGACGGTCGAACCCCTGTCCGCCGTTTTCTCGCGGTCGGGGTTTGTGTTTTACGGGGGACTCATCGGCGGCGGCGCGGCCGGGATCTGGAGTCTTTCCCGGTCCGGGTTGCCCATCGCCCGTGCCGGAGACTGTATCGCGCCGGCTCTGGCGCTGGGACTGGGCATCGGCCGGATCGGGTGTTTTCTGGCCGGCGACGATTACGGCCGGCCGACGGATCTGCCGTGGGCGGTGACATTCACGGACCCGCGCAGTCTCGCTCCGCTCGGCGTCGGCCTGCATCCGGTCCAGCTGTATCTGTCCCTGAACGGATTTCTGCTGTTCGGAGTTCTCCATTGGGTTTATGGCCGAAAAAAATTTGATGGTCAGGTCCTGGCGATGTTTCCGATTCTCTATGCGGCGACGCGGTTTGGTTTGGAATACTACCGGGGCGATCCGCGCGGTCACTACGGCCCATTTTCGACGTCGCAGTGGATCGGTCTGCTGGTATTTCCGCTGGGAATCTGGTTATATGCCATGTTCAGGAAAATGAAACAGACATGAGGACATCCGGCGCTCGAATACGGGAACTGGTCATTCTAATTCTGTGCATTCTGGGTCTGGCGGACACGCTGTTTCTCCATGTTCAGGAGGGCCGCGGGACGATTGGGGAGTTCTGCGAGTCGA
The DNA here is from genome assembly GCA_964534765.1 of uncultured bacterium. Classification (GTDB taxonomy): domain Bacteria; phylum Lindowbacteria; class 2-12-FULL-62-27; order 2-12-FULL-62-27; family 2-12-FULL-62-27; genus CAZHRJ01. Next base: position 3,074 of record CAZHRJ010000113.1, on the reverse strand, counting down.
TCAGCGGAGAATTTGGCGCGAACTGCGAGAAGGTGCTGACGTCAAGCTATGCGTCCATTGGGGGCATGGGACTGTCGGTGCTGGGGATCCTCTATTATCTTTCTCTGACGTGGCTGGCTTTCTGGCGTCGCCTGTCAGATGGATCTGGCAGTCGGATAGCGCAGTTGTTGATCACCCTGTTTTCAGGCGCCGGGGTGCTGGTATCCGGGTATTTGGTCTACCTGCAGTATGCGGTCATCAAGGCTTGGTGTCCCTTTTGTCTGATATCCGCTGGTGATACGGCGCTGATTTTTCTTCTGTCGCTCTTTGGATATGCATCTGCGCCGCCACCCGCCGAGGGTTTCGATCCGGTTTCGGCTGATCCGGCGGGAGAGAGGCCGTCGGCGGCGCTGGCGATTGTAACAGCGCTGAGTCTTTTTCTGGCGTCCGGTTTGGTGGTGACGCTGTCAAGGGATACCGTCAAGCGATCGGCGGATACGCTGGAAAAAATGTCGCGATTTATCCCGCGTCGGGTGACGCCGCCGGGTGGGTTAAGCTACGGCAGCGATTCAGCGACTGTGATTGTTCAGGCGTTTTTAGACTACACCTGTCAGTACTGCCGGAGTTTTGAGAGGGAGGCATTTCCGAAAATCAAATCCGGGTATGTGGACTCCGGCCGGGTGAAGTGGGTTTCGAAGATATTGCCGCACAGCGATCAGGGCGCGCCGCTCCTGTTCGGTCTGGGCGGTGTGTGCGGCCGATCGACGCCGGCCGCGGCGGTCGTGGAGAGGGCGCTCTTTGATTATCCGATTCCCTCGCCAAAGACCGGATTGGACGCGCTGATGGACGCGCTGGCTGTTGGCGGCGTGCCGGCGGAGTCAAAGGCGAGCGTAGCCATTTGCGTTCAAAGACATCCGGACGAGATGAGGCAGATTGTGATCACGGAAGTTCACCAGGCGATGAGCTATGGGCTCAAGGGCCCACCGGCCTTTGTGGTGGACGGCATCGCGTTTCAAGGGTCGATGGATTATCAGACGATGTCGGATCTACTGGAACTATTTTTAAAGCAGCACGGAGGATAGGAGCCGATGATCCGTGATATGGCGAATTTCAAGGATTCCATAGAAAAGCACAGGATCGGCCGACTGACGATTCAGATCGGCGTGGCGACAGCGGCATTTTTGCTGGCGATTGAGGCGATTCTATTTGTTCTGGCGGTAGACGTGAGAAGAGCCGATCTGGAGCGGATGCGGGAGAAGATGTACGGACAGTCGATCCGCCGGACGATTGTGAAGCCGGAGGATCTGCTGTCGGACGAATACCTTCGCGTCGAGATCCGGCGGTATCAATTCCGCCTGGCCCTGTCGACGCTGGCGCTGCTGGGAGTTGTGGTGGGTGGGACGATCCTGATTGTCCACCATCGCGCGGTCCGGCCAATCCGAAAAATTCTGGACTATGATAACGACTCGCTCCACGGTAAAATCCGTTTCATTCCCGAGAAGGAGTATCCGGCCAATGAGCTGGGGATGCTCATGCATTCCCGGAACCTCATGCTCTATTCCCTGCTTCAGGCCTACAAGAAAGAGGCGATCGACTCCCTGGTGACCGCCGTGGACGCGAAGGACAGGTACACCTACGGCCACTCGCGCCGGGTGGGATTTTATGCGGCGTCGCTGGCGCGATCTTTGGGATTGCCGAAGGAGGAGCAGGAGACGATCCGTCAGGCGGGGTATTTGCACGACATCGGCAAGATTGCGATCCCGGAGGCCCTCCTGAACGCGAACCGTGCGCTGACGCCGGATGAATGGGAGGTCATGAAGAAGCATCCGAGCCGTGGGGAGGCGATGCTGCGGTTCACGACATTTCCGGAGGAAGTCCGGATGGGTGCTCTGACGCACCATGAGAACCACGACGGCAGCGGGTATCCGGATCAGCTGAAGGGAGATCAAATTCCGATTGTGGGCCGGATTTTGCACGTAGCGGACGCCTTGGACGCGATGACGTCGGAGCGACCCTATCGCAAATCGATGTCGATGGACCGTGTGGTGGACGAGTTCATGAGGAACAGGGGGAAGATGTTTGATCCGCGGGTGGTGACCGCGCTGATGCAGCTGATCGAGCGCGGTACGATCAAGATACGCGCCGGCGACGCGTTGGACTCGTCGCCGGATCCGGCCTGACCTCCGCTCGATGCCGGGCCGGACCTACGATCTGACGTTGCCAATATCCGCTCGCCTGCCGGTATGGCCGGGCGATCCGCCGGTGAGCGTGGTCCGTACGGCGTCGCTGGACCGTGGCGACGCGGCGAATGTATCGCGGCTGGATCTGGGGTCGCACACGGGGACTCACATCGACGCGCCGCTGCATTTTGAGTGCGGCGGCATTTCAGTGGATGAGCTGCCGCTGGACGTATTGATCGGCCCGGCGCGGCTGGTGGAGATGTCGGTGCAGGAAAGTATTACGAGGCCGTCGTTGGAGGCAGTGGATCTGACGGGCGTGACGAGACTGCTCTTCAAGACCCGTAATTGTCGGATGTGGCGGGAGAGTCCTGGATTTCGGGAGGATTACGTATATCTTGACGAGCCGGCGTCGGAGTATCTGGTCGAGCGGGGCGTGCGGCTGGTCGGAGTGGATTATCTATCGGTAGAATCATTTGCCAATCGATCCTTTTCGACTCATCACAGGCTTCTTCAAGCCGGCGTTGTGATTCTGGAAGGCCTTGATCCATCCTCCGTCCCTCCCGGAGATTATGATCTGATTGCGCTGCCACTGCGGATTGAAGGATGCGACGGATCACCCGCGCGGGTGTTATTGAAATCTCCTGCCTGATACAGCTTGAAACTCAGTGTTATCATCCCGACCCTGAACGAAGCGGCGATCCTGCCGCGTCTGCTCTCTTCCTTATTCCGCGCGGGCCCGATCGATGTGGTAGTCGGCGACGGCGGCAGCGTTGACGGAACGCCGGCCATTGCCGATTCGTGGGGCGCCCGGGTGGTGACATCGAGACCCGGCCGGGGATCGCAGATGAACGCCGCGGCGATGGCCGCGGCCGGAGACACCCTATTGTTCGTGCATGCGGACGCCGTTTTGCCGGA
>CAZHRJ010000112.1:0-9786 GCA_964534765.1 uncultured bacterium | reverse complement strand
CGGCCGAAATGGTCTCCCACATCTGGCGAATCCAGCGCTTCAGCAGGAAGGCGTCCTCCCAGCGGACGAGTATCCAGGCCGGCCACCGCTCGGCTTTTCCGACCGACGGCGAAAAAAATTTCAAAACCTGTTCAGGTCGGAGTGTGTCTCGTCGATAGGCCACGGGAATCCATCGGAGTGCCGCCTGAAGCGGCGTTTGTCCAGCAAGCCAGAAACCAGCCTCATGTGAATGTCCTACTTTTTCAAATTAATCCAGCCCTGGGTCACCCGGGTCAGCATGTCATTCGCCAGGAGGCCGGCGAGACGCTCCTTGGCCATGGCTTCCGTCTCGATCGGAGGCGCAACCGTTGAGTAGGTCGTCTGATGATCGATCACCGGCTCAACCCAAAACCTCTCTTCGGATCGAGGGCTAACCAATTCCGCCTGCATCACCATGTAGATCCGGTAGAGGGTGGCGACATTATTCTGATCGAAAGCGATGGGTTCCCGGACATATTTTTGAATCTTCCCCAACAGAATGGCATCGGCTTCCACCTTCTCGACGACCGCCACCTGGGCGTCCTTCAGCAGGACCTCTATGGTTTTATGGGTGACCAGGTCCTCGATGCCGATTTCAAAAGTCTGGTTCACGAAGATTTCCACGTGAATTTTTCGAAGTCCATGAGGGACTGTAAAACTTTTTGATTCCTCCGTACAGGCGGACAGGGACATGCAAACGACAGAGAGGACTCCCCATGCGGCCATCCGATGATATTTCATCAGTTCCCCCTCCTTTCCCGATCCAACGTGAGTTTAAGCATGGATCGAGAAATGGCGTCAATGTCCCGTGCCGGCCGAGGGCTGCTCACAGGGGAGCCCGCAAAATCCGCAAAACCGGCTGCCAGGCGGATTTGGTTTTCCACAGGACTTGCAGGCCATCGACGCATGCCGCTCTGTCACGCGCGCCAGCCGTTCGTGCCGGGCTTTGACGTCCTTGAAGGTGATGTCTTTCAAAAGGAGTTCATCCAGTATATCGACTGCCTCATTCAGCCGGCCCTGTGCCTCAAACACCTCGGCCTGCAAATATTTTATCTCCTTACGGAGATCATCCGTCAGAGTCGGTTCATCGAAATTGACTTTGGACAGGACATCGGCCGCAAGACCAGGCTGATGTTTGCGCAAAAAGGCCTCCGCCAGAAGCGATGACGCCCGGAATTTATTGTATCCCCCGCCCTCGATCAGCTGGGCAATGGCGATCGCCTCATCATATTGATTTTTTTTCATCAGGCATCGAACCAGCAGGAGACGGGTTTCCTTGGTATCCAGAAAGGTCGTCCCGACAATGGACCGAAGCAACGAAACGGCGCGATCCAGTCCCGACGGAACATCCGATTCGAAATGGTGTTTGGCCATGCCGGTCAACGTATTCACGAGGACGACACTATTGGGATGGTGAGACAGCAGTTTCAGGTAGACCGCTTCAGCCTCCTCGTTCTGGGATTGTTTCAACAGAAGGTCGGCATAATTCATTCCCGATTCGAAGTTCTTCGGATCGGCCTGATGAATGCGGCGGGTTGTCTGAAACAGAGCGTCGCCGTCGGAAAGGGATTGATAGAGTTTCAAGAGAGTCTGCAATACAGGGACCGGGTCCTTTTCAATCCGGGTTCGGTATTCCAGGACGTCAGCCGCGCGGCGATGGTTGCCGGCTTTGATATGGATTTCGAATAAGAATTGGACCCATTCCCGAACTGCCGGATCCTCCTCGGAATCCGGCTGAGCGGCCAGTTTTTCAAGAATCGTTTCCGCCTCGGCGCCGATCTGCTCGGCCGCATGTGGCTGAAACTTCAGCCAAACCCTGTAATACAGCAGCAACGTCTTGAGATCAGCATCCTCCCCCGACCGGCGCATCAGGGAAATCATCTGTTCGGCCAATTCCGCAGTTGGCCGAAGAGACATCAGTTCCCTGCCCGCGGACAGCGCCTCTTTGAACCGTCCGGCCAGGAAATCCATCCCGTATTTGGTTTCCAATATTCTGGGTCGTGTCGAATGATCCAAGACGCCCTTGAGAAGTTCGACAACAAGACCGTACAGTTTGTCTTCGATTTTTCGTTTTCGATACAACTCATACAGTCTGAGAAGTCCCGCCTGATCCAGCGATGCCTCCCTCCGGAGCTGCTCATGCAGATAGAGGCTGACATCTTCATCTCCCTTTTCATCCGCCATCTGAATCAGCCGGCGCTTGAGGTCCGTCCGATTCGGCAGGAGAGCCACCAGCGCCGTCAGAGCATGGTACTCCTGCTCCGGCCGGCGATACCACATTCCGTGTTGCCAGCGGGCATAGGCCATCAGGATCCGGTGAAGATTCGGCCAGCGAACAAAGAGCAGCGTCCCGACCAGCAGAACGCCGACGCAAAGCAGGAGGGATACCCACAGATTGGCCCGGATTCGAGCCGCCCACAACCTGCGGGACAAGTCGGGCATGTTGGAAAATTTATCCACGGCGGTCCGATAGTGCACCGCCGCCTCCGCAAATCGTCCTTGCGATTCCAGCAGAACGCCCAGATGCGCGTGTGTCTGGGCCATGATGCTGGTCTGTAACGCGCCCTGGATGGCCGCCAGGTCATTTTCGATGGCCAGTACCTCCCTCAACACGGATTCCTGTTCCGCCGGCGGGACACTCATCAACGACTTCAGGATGGCCTCCGCCAGCATCCCGTCTGTTACGAGAGTGGCGCCAATGATCGGCCGCGCCTGCCGGAGGATTTGAGCCGCTTCAAAATGCCGGCCGGCCCGCATGGCCTCATCCGCCGAACGCTTGGATCTGGCCAACACAGATTCCGCACGGCGTTTCTGAAGGTACGGCCTCTTCTGCTCCACCTCCGACACGTCCAGCGCAGAAACGTCCCGGCCGTAAAGAATCATCTGATCGGCCAGCGAGAGCGCGTCCTCCCAGCGCGATTCACTCTCCGCCAAGGACAACATCTCCTTCAGTTTCTTCAAATGCTCCCGCTTCTCTCCCCATTGCAATTCTTTCCTGCGGATTTCGATCTGGGACAGCATCATCTCGGCGGATTCCCGCATCTTCTCCACCGCGACCAGCTCTGCAAACAATTCCTTGGCGGCGTCCAGTTGATTGGCCTGGTATCGCATCATCGCCAGCAGGTGTTTGCCGGGTGGTCCCGGCTCCAAAGCGGCGTAGACTTCCGCCAGGGCCGTCGCCAGCTCGGCCCTGGCGGCCTGGGAAAAAAACTCGGCGTCGTCCCGCAGGGATTTGGTCGCCCGGGCCCGCAATTCAAGGCTTTCTCCAATGACCTTCATCAGCCGGTTCCGTGAACGCTGAATTTGAGCCGCATCGGCTCTGATAAAGGCGGCCTCGAACAGTCCGATATGAGCCTCAACCGCCACCTGTTCCCGTTGGGCCAGCTGCTCGAACAGCCGCGACGCTTTCCGCGGATTATCCTGCAGGAGCCACAGCCGGGCCTGCATCAATTTTGCCTCCGCATGATCCGGCGCCCGCTGAAGGACTTGATCGATGTACTCCTGAGCATCCGCGTCGGACCGGCGCATCATCTGAATTCTCGCCATTCGGACCAGCGATCCGACCGTCGCCCGCAGGTCGCTGCCGGTCCGCACCGCATCCTTGTAGGCGTCGAACGCCTCCTCCACATTTCCCTCGCGCTCCGCCTGCATGCCGCGCATATACTGATTCATGGCGCTCGACGGCTCATCCGCGCGGAGGGGTTCGACACGGGCGGCCGCATGCCACCCCAGAAGGGAAAGGGCGATGGTCCACTGAGCAAGGGAACCTATTCGAGAGATACCAGCCGGTTTACGTTTCATTCCACGCCCATGCACCTACGGTAGTATTCAGCGACAGTTAGTTTCGGTGGATCATCCTCCGAGATCATTCGTGCCGATATCCGATCCGGATCGATGTCTGTATACCTCAGGCGGACCGCAAAGAAAACAGACCTTATCGCGCAGAAGCCATCAAGCGATCAAATGCCGATGATTCTTCTGTGGACGCGGAGTGTTTTCCGATCAAGCGGAGGCGAAGCAGTGTCCCGGCGATTTCTTCAGAACTGAATTCATAGAGAATGCCGCGGGCGACATATCTCAAGCGATGTTCACCCGTCTTCAGATTTCGGACTGTGGCCGCGTCGAACATTCGTTTGATCTGGAGTATCAGATGAAAGGGCGTATCGGTGACCGGGGAAACCCGCTCGCCCTTTTTGAATCTGACTTCCATCCGCCACTGCCTGAACTCGAATTCGATGGTATCAGCATCTCCACTGTCAAAATGGGAAAAAAAAGTGTTGATGAACTGTTCGTAGGGCGATTCTCCCGGCTGATCCGGCCGCGTCTGCCGGCGAACACTGGCCGTCTCGGCGAGCATGCGCGCGCGGTGATGGACGACAAAGGCATTGGAGCAGGCCAGCGCCCAGGCCAGCCCGGCCAGAAGATGCGGTTGCCAGACAACGGATGCGATCAGAGCCGCGATTGTCAGCCACAACAGCACCCGGCTGCAGGCAACCTCAATGGATCTCCCCGGATGGCGACGGAGGCTGAAATCCAGAGCCAGCACCAGGAGAATAATCAGGAGCGCCAAAGCCGTTGTCAGGATCAAGGAATTCACCTTAGTTTCTATTTCGGCAGAAATGCCTTTGCGGGAAAGCGTTGCACGGAGTTCTCCGGTTAGGATAGCCTGATGGATGGACTCTGTCGTTCAGCCCCCTGCCGGAGCGGGTTCGCGCGCTCGATGCGCTGTGCTCGGTATTTTCCTGTTTGCCCTATCCCTGGTGTCGCCCTCGTGGTCCGCCGATGTCGGCGGCGAATCGGCCCCCGGGGAGCTTGAAGTCACCGTCATGGATGTTGGGCAGGGGGATGGGATATACATCAAGACTCCGGGCGGGAAGAATATCCTCATCGACGCCGGTCCGGACGCGCGGCGCGGGGTCCTTCCGTTTTTGAGGTCGCGGCGGATCAAAACGATCCATACGATGGTCCTGACCCATCCCCACGCCGACCACATCGGCGGTGCGATTTCGCCCAGAGATGACCGGCGCGGAACCACAAACTCGGTGCTCGAATTCTGCCAGGTTCTGGAGGTTCTGGATTGCGGCAAGCCGCATACGACGCCGGAATACAAGAGCCTGCTGGGTGTCATTGAGAGCAAGTCAATTGCGTACCGTCAGCCAAAGGCCGGGGATCGACTGGACTGGGATCCGAGCCTTGAGGTGCTGGTCCTGCATCCGGACGATCCGGAGTACGAGAATATGAATGACAATTCCGTTGTGATTCATGTGAAGCATGGCCGGCTCGGATTCTTATTCACGGGCGACGCGGAGAAGGAAGCCGAGGAGGTGATCGCCGGGCGATTCGGGGAGCGGTTAAAATCGGATGTGCTGAAGGTCGGCCATCATGGAAGTCTCAGTTCGACCTCCGAGACATTTCTGGATTACGTGAGCCCGCGATATGGACTGATCTCCTGCGGGCGCGGCAACTCGTTTGATCATCCGAGGCCGCACACGCTTGAAAAATTGGAGGCGGCGGACGTCCGGGTTTTAAGAACGGATGAGGACGGATTTTTGACATTTTGGTCGAACGGAGACAAGCTCAGATGGTTCCGATCGCCGACCCCATTTCCAAAGATTCCATTTGATCCCGGAGAGCCGGATGATTTTGAATCGGACGACTGGAAGGGTCGAGAGGGAGCGGTACAATCGAAGCGGCTTCGTCTCCGAGCCGGGCCGGGGGAGAACCTATGGGCTGGGGTATCCTCCGCGCCGCGCTGGATGAGAACGCCGCCGGAGTCGCCCACATGGTCCTGCGCGGTCGCGATCGATCCGCCTGCGGATCGGAAGACCGAGGCCGGATTGATTCTTTATAGGGATGCGAGGAACTTTATCCTGTTTGGCATCCAGGAAGGGTTCCTCACCGGATTGACGGTGGTTCGAAAGGGAAACGTAGAGATCGGTCCCGAGCTTCTGGCGGTCCAGCCGAAGGAATTGGGGTTTCAGAGAACAGGGAAGGGAATCAATTTTGTGGCGCTGGATCATGAGAAAAAATCCTGGCGGCCGCTCTGGCGGTTATCGGATTCGAAGATGCCTGAGATATCGGAAGAGTCCCGGATGGGGGTCTATGTCAAATCATGGGGAAACGAGACGGGTGAGGCCGAGTTCAACAATTTCAGAATACGATCACGCTGAGTCTAAGATGCCGGACGCGACCACTGGGCGGGCGCCGTCAAACTTGCGAATCCAATCAAAAACGGATACCATCGATTTTGCCGTCTATGTTGCGCCGGCGTGGCGGAACGGCAGACGCACTAGGTTCAGGGCCTAGCGGGGGCAACTCCGTGGGGGTTCAAATCCCTCCGCCGGCATTCCAGATTGATTGATCGGCCTTTAGTGTTCTCATCCACTGAGATGGGCTATGGTGTCATGTTCTACAGATTGTGCTGGAATGTGTCGAGGGGCTGATCATGCCGGAATTGCCCGAGATTGATCCTGAAACCAAAACCGCGCTAATCCGCAAGGGTAACGAGCATTTCAACCGCGGCGATCTCGACTTGGCCGAACGCATATTCCTGACGGTTCGATACTCGGACGGACTCAAACGGCTGGCCGAATATCATTTCCGCAGACTGAAGAATGTCAAGAAAGCGCTGGATCTTTACCGCCAGGCCGGCGGGCGGGAGGAAGAGGCGATGTACGAGCTGATCGCCATGGGAATCAAACGGCTTCTGGCCGATGATCCACCCCCATCAAAATCTGCTGGGTTGTAGACGCGCGGCAAGCGTTGCCTCACAACTGCGCAACAATCCGGTCCATGTCGGTTCGATAGTCAAGCATCGATCGATACAGTGCGAACATCCCGCACGCGCGGGCAAAATTATGCTCCGCCCGTGAGGAGTAGCGGCCCGCGTCCCAGCCGAAATAGCGATCTTCGACGATATCGCGCAAAAACCGGGAGGTCATCTCAAGAGTAATCAGATGGCAAGCCTGAACGATCAAGCTCCGCTCCTGTTGACTGAGCGACGCCTGGGCCGAAAGATACCCCACCAGTAGCGCCCGAAAACGATTCGGCAAAAAGGGCGTGGGCTGATCCTCACGTCCCTCCCGGCACCAGGATCTAACGGCATCACCCAAATCGACAAGGACCGTGTGCCTCGCGCACGAATCGAGGTCCACCATGCCGACCGCGCGGCCGCTGGACGGATCAAAGAGGACATTGCTGATCTTGGGATCCCCATGAACGATACGGGACGGCAGAGGACATGGAAGAAAATGGCGGGGGAATTCATCCAGAATCACCGCCGTCATGGTCGCGACATCTTCGCGAGGAATAGTCCCGGCAAGTTTTTTCAGCGCGTCGGGGGATACAATCTTCTGAAAGGCCTCAAAGTGCTTCGCTGAATCATGCAGGGGCCGATTCGACTTGAAGGTATATCGAAATTCTGACACCGACACATGAAACCGTCCGAGCATCTGCCCCGCCTCGCCCGCCATCGCATCGTCCCGGACTTCATCGTGGGATATCCCCTCCAGATAGGTCATCAGGCGATGACGATATCCATCCAAAAGAACCGTCAGCTCGCCGGAACGGGTCACCAACAGATTCGGGCCGGGGAAATGCTGGTCAGCGAGATAGTCCGTCACCGCGCGATAGTCGGCCAGAAGCGCGTCGGATGACAAATCAGGATGGAGGCGTTGAAGGATGAAATGTCCCTGTTCCGTCTCGACACAGTAAGTCCGATGGATCAATCCTGACGGAATGAACCGAACTGCGCGTGGTGATCCCACAGAATAGTGCCGGAACACCGCCTCCGCCAGATGCTGATCCGGATCGGTCATATCGGGCGCCCGATCATTCTTTTCTCAAAGCCTTCCAAGCACGGTCTTGAAGATCAGGCTCCTTGCAGACCAGCAGCAGAGTGCACCCAGCCTTGGACGCGCGCAGCACGGCTTCCTCGATGCCATGTTTTTCCTGAATGGCGCCCATTTCAAGATCGTCAGAAAGAATCTGTCGGCCGAATCCCATTTCGTCTTTCAGCAATCCCGCAATGATTTTCTCCGAGAGAGTGGCCGGACCGGAGGAGTCCAATTCCGGATAGAGGATATGTGAGATCATGACCGTATCGACTCCCGCCGCGATGGCCCTGCGGAACGGCAAGAGATGAGGCTCCATCATTTTTCTGGTCGCGGTGATTTTCGGGCCGGTCTCATGTGGATCAAGCTCCGCCGGACCGACACCCGGGAAATGTTTGGCGCAGGTCAGAATGCCGCCCTCCCGCATCCCGCGTATAAACGCCTCAGCCATTTCCGACACCCGTTCGGGATCGGATCCAAAACATCGATCGATCATCCGCGGGTGGCTCGTCGGAGTTAAAACGTCGACGACCGGCGCCAGATTCAGAGAAAACCCCCAGTCCCTCAATGCGGTCGCGGCTGTCTTCGCCGCCTTCCGCATCTTCTCCGGATCCCGGCCCTCCCCGAACAGACGCGGTGCCGGAAGCGGCGGGAGAGCTTCCGGAAATCGGACCACCCGGCCGCCTTCGTGATCGATCGCGAGTTGACACTGAGGGCCCGCGATTTCCCCGATCCGGCGAATGAGGGTTTTGATCTGCGTTACGGACGAAAAATTTCTGGTAAACAAAATGACCGATGCCGGACGGATCCGGTCCAGCCTGGCCTCATCGTCAGGTCCAAGCTCCGTTCCGGGCAGGCCGATCATGAGGGGGCTGGTCGTCACGGATTCCGAATCCGTTCCGCCACGTCCAATACGGTATCGACGTAGAGGGGGCTGTGATTATACCGCCAGATCACGCGGCGCTGTTCTGCCGGAGATTTTCCCGCTTTCCAGCCATTTTTTTTCAAATAATTGCAAATGCTCGCGATGGCGTCGACATCCTCATTCAAATCAATCCGCCCGTCCTGATTTCCATCCGCGGCATACGCAGCCAGGGACGACGGCACAAACTGGGGCAACCCCCAGGCTCCGGCCCATGAGCCCCTGATGGCGAGGGGCCGGTCGACCTTTTCGCGGGCGGCCCATTTGAGAAACGCCCGGAGTTCCTTGTATCCCCACCGGCTGCGGAGGCGGGAACGGCGGCGGATTTCCATCCGCGTCACGTCGGGGAATTGAGACTGGAGCACGCGGAAGCCGGCATCCAGGATATTTTTTTCGGAACAGACCGATATGCTGGCCAGGACATTCATCACCGGGGCCTTCTCTCGGTCCAGACCGCATTTGGTTTCGATCAGCAGGATGGCAACCACAACTTCCGGTGGGACGGCTGTTTTCTGATGAAACTGTTCCAGCACCGGTCGGAATTTTGTGAGATAATTTTCGGCGATGGCGATGTTTTTCTCCTCGAGAAAAATCCCGTACGCCGCCGTATCCTCATGGTGTTTGAGATTGATCTGGGCGATGGCCGGTAGAAACTCGCATTGCGGATCTGAAAACAGCGTTCGAATCCATACGGTATCAAAACCATCCCGAATGAGCCGATCCGCCAACCCGCCAAAAGGACCTGCGGCGGCCATACCGCCGGCCGCGTATCCACAGTCTGATGGTCCCACCAAAAAGAACAGACTCAGGACCCCCATCACCCATTTTCTGATTCCCGGCTCATATGCCCTTCTCATGTCATCCCCACTCTAACTTTTGAAGCCGGGCGCATCAAGAAACGCCGGACTCTCGAATATGGAGAAGGCCGGGTACCAATTGGTACAAATTGCAAATACAAAGTAACTATTCAGCCCCCCCGACGGTCTGAACGTCAAGTTTAGACAGAGGCACATC
>CAZHRJ010000111.1:0-9909 GCA_964534765.1 uncultured bacterium | reverse complement strand
ATGGAGAAACAGGCCGGGAACGGCGCGGAGACGATGGTGGGGATGATCGCCCGTGGGGACTTGCAGAGGGCGATCAGCGTGTTTGTCGGGACAAAAATCGCGAATGACCGGGACCGGCAGACTCTTCAATTGAAGGTGAACCTGTTGATGAGCAAGCCGGTATTCACCGTCACGCCGGATACCGGCATCCGCGAATGCGCGGACATGCTCGTTGCGAAGGGATTCAATTCCGCGCCAGTCGTGGAACCGGATACATCCAGACTCGTCGGAATCGTCACGTCAACCGACCTCCTCACCTTCCTCTGCGCCCACCTCGGCACGGGGAAAAGACCCTGAAGAGCTTAGGCCGGCGAACCATTGCCATCCCTGGCAACCGCCGGCACAGACCTTCCGTGGTCTAGGCCGGCAAACCATTGCCATCCCCTGCGCCGATCTTTCATGGACCATCCAGGCCCGGTACGACAATCCACAGAAGAAAGGTCTCTACCGGATCACCCGTTCGATCACCCGAGGGATACGATCGGTGGCGATGGGTGATTTTTGAAGAATATATTCCTCCACCGCCTCCCGAACTTTTCCCTCTTCCTCATGCCTGACCGCCTTCGACGTCTTCGGATACCCCGCCCGTTTTTCGGCCAGATAGGACGGCATGGCGACCCGATAAACGGCATCCTCCGAAAAGGGCTTCCCGAACCCCATCTTGATCCTGAGGTCCAGCTTTTTTGGGCCGCTGTCAATTTCAACGGACATGCCGGAGACATACAAATATTTGTCCGACGCGTAAGCTTCCCGGAGGAACTCCAGGAAATCGGCGCCCTTCATGTGCAGAATGCTCAGATCATTGTCGAACGGGAGAATATGCTGGATGAGCCGGGACGATACCGGACCAGCTGGAAGATTTCCGCGAAGACCCAGCGTGTTGTGCACCGCGACATCGGCCCGCGTGATGGCCCGGAGCGCGTCCGTCACGAAATTGCCCAGACCATTGGTGGCCCAGGGATACGTCCAATACAAATTGTCCATACAAATCCCGAATGTCTCTCCCCGTGTCAGCAGATCATACTCCACCAGTCCCGCGCCGATGCCTCCGGAATAAAACTGCGCCTTCAAAATCCCGCGGTAGTCATGCGCCAGAAATGTGAGGGACGAATGAGCCGGTGTCCGGACATATCCCCAGGGTCCACCCCATGGAGAGGGCGGAAACGTGTCCAGGAACAATGTCGAAAGCACCTGCTTCTCCTCCGGCGGATCCAAATAACGCGCCGCGCGGAATTTTGTTTTCACTTCATTGAGCCAGTCAGCGGCAGCCTGGCCCTCCTTGGTTTGAGCCGTAAATCGGTCGCCCATGACACCGCCATACATCTGGATCGGAATGGACGCCGGCATTCCGGCGACGCCATTGATAACCCGCCGAATTTCGAGCTGATCGGGTATGGGTCCCGACGGATTGACATTGACGATGATCAGCCAGTCATAGGCCGACACTTCGCGAACGGAATAGGTATTACCGGAACTGAATCGGATCGAGAGATCATAGGTTTCGCCGGTTTCAATCCCCTGGCCCTGAATAATAACGTCCCCCTTCCGGTATTTGACGGTCTCATATCCATTCTTCCCAAACGTCGTGATCGTCCCCTCCTCAACTTTGGGCAGATACGTCGCGTCAATTTTCTCCAGCGCCGCGGCGAACGGGGACACGGTCAGGGTTTCTCCATCGAGTCCCGGCACCGACCAGAGCCCGCTGATCCGCGCGGCCCAGATGAGATCATGGATCCCGATCTCCCAGTCCGCCGGCACCCGCCACCTTGTCTCGGCGTACCTCTGTCCCGTCACAGCCGATTCGGGCCGCCACACCCGGTACCGGCCGCTGGGATGCCGGACGATCGCGGCGAAGGCGTCTGCGGCGCGGTTAAAAAGGATCGTCATTGGCGCACCCGGCATGGCGACCAACCGGACGTCGGTGTTGTCGCGGGTGAGGGATTCGAGGTTGGGCCACATCGAAACGTAAAAGGCGTACGGCTCCGATACCGATTCCTGAAGTTTCAATTTCACCTGAGCCTGTCCGACCGCGAGAGTTGCGGGAATGCGGAACAATTGATCACCGATCATGAATCCCCGCCACGTCTGGACGGACTGTTCGACCGACCACTCCTGCCCGGCCTGTGAAAAAATGGCGGCCAGCGTCCATTCTTTCACGCCGCTTTTTTCCCGTTCCGAGACCGGCATCCACTCATTTTTTTTGGCCTGGAGACCCACCGATTGAATGTGAATCCAGTCGTCCGCCATGGCGGGATTGGGGCTGACCTCCTGGATCCGGGCCGGCGCCGGCCGGGAGACGATGGTCAACTCAAAGAGGCCGGCCTTGGGAATCATGATTTTGGCCGGCCCCGGAGATAGTTTATCGGGAACGCCGACCACCGCCGTTCCCACATATCCGTTTTCCTTCCTGGAACCGTGAGTGCGGCCGGCGGCGACGATCGTGGATTTGCCGTTCTGAATAAACTCGATTCGCTTCGCATTCGGCTGGACGGGTCCCCTTCCGGAAAACCAGATTTCCTGGCCTGGTGCGGCTTCCTTCATCATGAGCGTCCAAGTGTCAGGATAGGATTCCCTCTGGCCCTGAGTTTCCCGCAATGCCGCCGAGAGCATTTGATAAATTTCCTTCAGCGTGTCGCCCGAATCCAGCCGGTCCCAGCGCAGCGAGAGATCAAAATCGGCCTCGGCAAATGGCGGGTGGCCGACCAACCACCAGCGCTGGATGAGCCGTCTGGCCAGGAGAGGATTCTGTTGAAGATGCAATAGCAATTTCGACGCGGGCCGCTCAACTCCCTCGTCCAATCCAAGCCGGAAAATAACGTCCAGGAGCAGCAGGTCGGTTTCCTCAAACACCGACTTGGTCAACTGGAGAACCTCCAGTCCAGGCGAGAATTGCCCGGCCTGAATCAGCAGACTGATCAATTGCCGCCATCCCTCGGGCGATGGCGGCGGTTCGAGTTTTTTGACCGGCCGATCATCGAGGATATGCACCAGAGACTGGTAGGCCCATGCCCGGGACGCCAGACGATCAAACGCGACCGACGACACAGCCGGATCCTCCCGGGACAGCGCCATCAATTCCCGAAAGACCAACATGCCCCGCTCCGCCATCTGCCGCTGGTCCACCGGCCGGGCCGACCATTCCGCGGCCGACAGCCCGGTCCAGGACAAAATCCAAACCAGGACCCATAGACCGCGCCGGGCCGAGCGCCGGGCCGAGCGCCAAAAATTCAATCTGCCGGGCGTCACCACCTAAGCGGCGTCCTTTCGTCTAATTGCTGATCCAAGGCTCGGACCTCCGTCACAGGCAATTTGCATGATCCCTTCTCGCAGACATACACCGTCGGCCGGCCTTTCGCTACGGTCTTGCCCAGGAGGAGCTTGGGTCCCTCCGATACCTGTTTGCCGGCCATAACGGCAACGACCTTGTTGGGCAGAAATCGGCCCCGGATAACGGCGAGAAACGGATCGACCGATCGCAGATAGCCCGGCCGGCCGACGACGGCGATTTCCATGGATCGATCGAGCGCGAAATCAAGCGCGATCAGCATCTGAGGGCACGCGCCGGGAGATCGATCCAGATAAATGGCGGAGGCGCGGATCACCCCGTTGGCGCGTGTCCGATGGGAATCATCGTAAGTGAAAGCGGCGAACCTGAGCAAATTGAGGGCCGAAATTGAATTGCCGGATGGCATGGCCATATCCTCGAAATCTTTTGATCGCACAATCAGAGTCGGGTCCAAGGCGTCATCCATGAAGTAGGCGCCGGCTTGATTGTCCCAGAACAGTTCATCCTGCCGGGCCTGCAGCCGGAGAGCCCAGTCAAACCATGCCGGATCGAAGTCGGATTGGTAGAGCTCCAGTAATCCATGGATCAAAAACGCGTAATCGTCGAGCAACCCCCGCTTGGCGGCTTCCCCCTCCCGCCACCGATGACGCAACAGGCCATCCGAATCTGTGAGCTCAGACTGGATGAATAACGCCGCCCGGCGGGCCGCCGCAAGATACCTCTCCTCGCCGAGGACCTGATACCCGCGAGCCATCGCCGCGATCATCAGGCCGTTCCAGTCGGTAAGGATCTTGTCATCGAGTCTGGGCCGGGGCCGTCTGGATCGGGCTTCCGAGAGCTTCGTATGGATTTTTGAAAAGATCGGATCGGCGGCCGACGGCAGGGCGGTATCATCCGGGACATGAAAGACCGTCCGGCCACCCTCGAAGTTGCCGTGGGGCGTGACCTGGTACATTTTTTTAACCCAGACCATTTCCTGGCCGGTCAGAAGGCCCTCAAGTTCCGCGACAGTCCAGGAGTAGAAATCCCCCTCCTCGCCGAAATCTCCCGCGTCCTGCGCGGAATAAAATCCGCCATCGGCATGCGTCATCTCGGCCAGGACCCAGTCGAGAGTTTTAGCGGCGACCGCGGAAAATTCCGCGTCCTTTGTCGCCTGAAAGGCCTCCAGAAAGGTGAGAGCCAGGCCGGCGTTATCGTAGAGCATTTTTTCGAAATGAGGGATATCCCACTGGCGATCGACGCTGTACCGGTGAAATCCGCCGGCGATGAGGTCGTGCATTCCGCCGCGTGACATGGCCTTGAGAGTTCGCGTCACCATTGGAAGGGCCGCCGTATCGGCGGTCCGGCGGCGGTGAATTCGGAGGAGAGCGGAGAGGACGTGCGGCCTGGGGAATTTGTTTCCGCCGCCGAATCCGGCGAAGGTTTCATCGAACTGGGATTCCATTTCGAGAAAAAATTCCCGGAGAGCCGACTCCCCGGCATCGCGGCCTGAGAGTTGCGGATTCAGGTACCGCCCCAGTGTTTCGGCGATCTGCCGGCCGCTGTCGCGGATTTTTTGTTCTTCGTTTTTCCAGACGCCGGCGATTTGATTGAGCAAAGCGACGAAACTTTCGTGCGGGATCGTGCTGGCGCCGAAAAAGGGCCGGCCGTCCGGTGTCAGGAACATCGACATCGGCCAGCCGCCGGCGCCGGTCATCGAGACCAGCGCCGTCATGTAAATGTTGTCCACGTCCGGCCGCTCCTCGCGATCGACTTTGATGGAAATAAAATGCGCGTTCAACACATCGGCAACATCCTGCTTCTCAAATGAATCCTTCTCCATGAAGTGGCACCAGTAACAGGTCGAATATCCGATCGACAGAAAAATCGGTTTGTTTTCCCGCCGCGCCGTTTCCAGCGCCTCCGGCCCCCACGGATGCCACCAGATAGGGTTATGGGCGTGCTGGACCAGATAGGGGCTTTTTTCATGAATCAGCCGGTTGTATTTTTTTCCCGGCGCCTGCCGCAGGTCCGCGCTTTCAGCCATGACCGTCTTCCCCGGACCCGCGGCAAGCGCTGCGGCCGCGCAGACAACGGCACCCGTGAGCGCTCTCTTTCGCCACGTCACAATCCCTTGTTCCGCTTCGGCTGGGAAATGATCTCGGAGAGAATCGTTTCATAAATTTCCCTCAGCGCCGCCTGACTTGCCCCAATGGTCTGAAGGGGCGGGATGCCTGTGAAGGATCTCTGGACAAGACCAGCGGCGTCGACAAAAAACGTCGCCGGGAGGGCGGTGACGCCGAATCCGATGCGGATTTTATTGTCCGGCAAGAGGTAGACGGGAGCCGTGTATCCGTTAGACGCGATGTAACTTTGCGCCAGCGGTTTGTCCTCAGTGGCCAGGAGGATAAACGAGATGGACTTGCCGTGCTTTTCGTACATCTGCTGAAGGACCGGCCATTCAATCCGGCAGGGACCGCACCACGAAGCCCAGAAATTAACGATCATGGGCCGGCCTTTGAAGTCCGACAGGGACGACACGCGGCCGTCCAGAGAAACCAGAAGACCTTCGGGCACCGGTTTGCCGACCAGCCAGTCAGGTCCGGCGCCCAGCGCCATCATCAGGTCCCGGCCTTCAAAGATCACGCCGTGCGGCGGTTCAAGCGGAGGCGGTGTCGGAATGGATTTGGGATAGGAGAAGGTCATGAGGGAGACAGGTTCTCCCGCCCCGTTTTGCTGCTTGATTTCCTTGACGGCACCGGACCTGGAATCGATCCGAATGGAGAGTGTATCCGGCGAGATGAGGTTGAGAACGTGACCGTCGGCGCCTGTCTGGATCGCGACCCATGATCTGAGCGCGGCCCGATAGTCCGGGGATGGCGCTGCTGTCAGGATATCGTCCCCGCGCATCCCCTCTTGCCGGGACCCGATCAGCCGATACTCTCTGCCGATGACCGTCAGGAAATCCGACAACGACAAAAGCGGAACGCCGATCGGTCCGAGAACTTTCCGAAGCCGGTCGTACTCGGTGTCCGTCAACTCGTCAGGCGTGAGGTGGATGGCGCCGCCGGCCATCAGAAACCAGACATCCCGGCCGGTTTGCTGAAGATCGATCCGAAACGTGTCGTTGGCGAGTGAATACCGGACTTCGCCGGCGGCCGGCCGGAGATACACTCCCCGAAGCGGCGTTTCGGACATGAAGAGGAGCGACAAGCTCACTTCGGCCCTGGAGGCGGCGGCGGATTCGGCAAACCGGTACGCGCGAAGATAAGCCGTTTCCGGTTTGGATCCGCAGGCCGCCAAGACGACCATCAGGTACAGAAATCCGGCTTTGAGGATGCTGACAGACCTGGAGACCATGGCCTGAATCTAACCGTCAGGCCGGGTTTTGTCCAGCGCTGTCGGGCGGGGATTGGGGTTGAGTCAGATAATGCCGAATGAGGTTGCGGGCAGGCTCGGGGATGGCCTGATTGAGAAGCAGCCTTTCCATGATCTGAGTTTGATCGAATTTGTCGCGGATCATCCACGCGACCATTCCAGGCTCAATCCTCGGCCGGCCCGCCATATCGAGCAGTTCACCGATCGACGTGAGCCTGTGTCGAGCCGCGACTTTTTCAATCTCCTCCGCCGGCGCCACGTGATAGCAGGCCATATCCCGGGGAGGCACATCCTCGGACACCGGCCCGGACACCTCCGGCTGGGGGGACTCGCGGCGTTCGAGGATGGCGATATTGTGGGAATAGAATTCGGCCAGCTGCGCGACCACCGCCTCCACGGCCTCCGGGGTCTTCAATTCGCCGAATGAACTCTCAATTTCCTGAATTCCGTCTTCGAGATGAGCCTGCCCCACCGGAATTTTATCGCGAATCGCCGCCAGTAATTGATGAATCGCCTTGCGTTTGATGCTCAATTCCGCTCCCATGATTCCGGTTGTCAGTTCCTGAATTTTGGCGTCCACCGATATTTTGGGCGCGGCGGCGCCGACGTACGAGACCTGCGCTTCGAAGCGAAACGTGATCAGCCGGATGATGAAGCGGATGATTTTATCGAAGAACGACGCGAAGCGGTATTCGATCTCGTCAACGCCGTCTTCGCAGATCTTCCGTCGCTTGTATTTTTCCTCGATCGTCAGCGGCATGAGATGGAGGATGTCCAGCGCCTTGTTGAAATGCCGTTTGGCCAGGCTGAAATTGTCCACGACCCCCCGCTCGCCCCGCTGAAAGCGGTACACTCCCGCGTTGATATAGGCATCCGCGGTTCCGGACTTCATCGCCTCCGTAAAAAACTGTTCGGCGAAGGTGTCATTTCCCCAGCCGGCGTAGAGGGCACCGAGGAACTGGAAGTCATCCGGAATGAGAAACGTGGTGTTGATGTTGTCGATGACGTAGAGCGGGATATCGCAGACGAAATGGAGGGGTTTGCAATCGGGTTTGGTCCGGTATTTCTGCCAGACCGGCTTCGTCAGCTTTTCGTACTTGTGGATCAAAACGTTTCCCATGACATCCTTGACGGTCTCCATGAGTCTGGGCGTCTGGCTCTCGATATTAATTTTTTTATCCAGATCGGACCGGGTGGCAAGGGAGAAGATGTTTGTCTTGTCCGCCTTGACGGGCGGCGCGTCCGCCGCCTCTTCCGTGAATTCCTTGCCCAGCGAGTCTTCGATCCGATCCATCTCGTCGTCAGCTGTCATACGGCGCTCATTCTCATTTTCCTCGCGATAAAATTCAAGAACAGAGACGGGGGCCTTCCCTCCAGGCCTGACTGGAGGTAAAAAATCAACCGTGCGACGGCGGTGTCTAACTGAGGGGTGGTTGTTAGGACCGCCGCCGCACGGAGTTCAAATGAAGGACAAAGCGATAATCGCTTTACTGGCCTTGCGCTCTCCGGAGGAAGCTCGGAATCTCCAGTTCCTCCTCCGTTGGCCGCTCGGCCGCCCCTGCGACTTGAATTTTTTGCCCGCCGACCACCGCCTGCCGGACAAACGCGGATGGCGCCGCCTTGGCCTGCGTCTGATCGGCCCTGGCTCCGTCGCGTCTGGCTTGCGGCAAGGCGACCGCCTGCTGTTTGAGTCCGGCCGCGATCAGGACGACCTGGATGTGATCGACCAGAGACTGGTCGATGCCGTATCCGGCGATGACGTTCGCGCCGCCGCCCGTTTCCTGCTGGACGGTGGTGCAAATGGTGTTGAATTCGCGCAGTTCAAAATCCACTCCCCCGCGGATCCAGAGGAGGACCGATGAAGCGCCCGCGATGCTGAAACACTCGGTGAGGGGATTTCGCATGGCCTGATGGACGGCCTCCACCGCGCGGTTTTCACCCGCGGCAAGCCCGATTCCCATCAAGGCGTCTCCACGCTCGCCCATCACGGTTTTCACGTCGGCAAAATCGACGTTGATGACGCCTTCATCCACGATAATCGATGACACGCCCTGAACGGACTGCCGAAGGGTGTCATCAGCGCGTGCGAAGGCGTCATTGATGAACAGCTTCTCCGTCCCGATATCCAGGATCTTGTCGTTCGGAATGGTGATCAGCGTATCCACGTGTTCCTTGAGTTCCTTGATTCCCTGGTCGGCGTTTTTGATCCGGACCGGTCCCTCAAAGGAAAAGGGCCGGGTAACAATTCCAACTGTCAGGACCCCAAGTTCCTTGGATAGTTCCGCCACCACCGGCGCGGCGCCGGTGCCGGTGCCGCCGCCCATGCCGGCGGTGATAAACACCATTTTGGCGCCCTGGAGCGAGTTAAGGATTTCATCCCGCTGTTCGTTAGCGCCCTTGCGACCAATTTCAGGTTTGCCGCCCGCGCCCAGACCGTTGGTCAGATTCCGGCCGAGGAGCAATTTGCTCGTCGACCGGCAGCTTTTGAGGACCTGTGAGTCCGTGTTCATGGCGACAAATTCCACGCCCGACAATCCAATGTCGATCATCCGATTGATTGCGTTTCCTCCGGCGCCACCCACGCCGATGACCTTCAGGATGGTTTCGGATGCCTCCGGGGATTTCGGGCGAATTCTGAGTTCTTCGTGCTCTTCGTAATTCACCACGTTAGAGTTCCCTCCTCTCGATTTGTCCTTCTTCATCTATGCCTCTCAGCTCCGGATAAATTCCCGGAACCAGTCCCGCATGCTCCGGGTCACGCTTCGAAACATCGCCCCGTCCAGAAGTTTCGAGCCGGGCGAAAGCTGTCCGGTCTCCCTCGCGTACAGGAGGAGACCCACGCCGGTCGAATACCGCGGACTGTCGACCATATCGGCGATGCCTTTCATATTTTGCGGTTTGCCCACCCGGACCGGCATCTGGAGAACCATTTCGGCCAGCCGGTCGATGCCGGGGGTGGAAGCCACGCCGCCGGTCAGAACCATCCCGCCGGAGATCAGCGGTGCCAGCCCGGTTTTTTTTATTTCATTATTCAGAATCACAAACAGTTCCTCGAGGCGGGCATTGATGATCTCGACAAGTTTCCGGCGCGGCATCATCTCGGACGACCGGCTGCCGACCGTCGACACCTCGACCATCTCATCCGGCTCGATCATCTCGATCAGAGCGGCCCCGGACTTAATTTTGATTTTTTCCGCGGCTGCCAGCGGCGCGTGAAGTCCGACGGA
>CAZHRJ010000110.1:0-9949 GCA_964534765.1 uncultured bacterium | reverse complement strand
GTCCATGTGTTGGCTGACATTCGTGCTGTGCGCGACGACACATGCGCGCGCACACCTCCGCGTGGTCGAGCTCCTCGGCGACGATGGCGAGAACGTGGCGACGCACCTCGCCGCCCGCGCCGGCGGCGAGCAGCTCGCCGAGGAAGCGCGCCGCCGTCTGCGCCGACCGATACTCGGAGCGCACGCGCTCGGCCCAAATGGCGCGCGCCTGCTCGACGCGCTCGGGCGGAAAAAGCGCGAGGTCGATCCGGCCGAGCGAGCCGAACGGCGAATTTTTCTGGCGGAATTTGTCGATCCGAACACCCAGGACTTGCTCGACCACGTCACCGTCATCCTCTACCGAGCGCCGCGCACGTATACGGGGGAGGAGATGGCGGAAGTGATCTGTCACGGAGGGCGCGGCCTGACGGGCGAGATTTACCGGACGCTGATGGAGGCAGGTTTTTCCGCGGCGGTGTCGGGGGAATTCACGAAGCGCGCATTTTTGAACGGCAAACTGGATCTCGCGCAGGCCGAATCGGTCGCCGCCGCGACCGCCGCCGCGGGCCGGCTTGCCGCGCGCGCCGCGGCCGGCGGTCTGGCCGGCGTCACCTCCCGCCGGATTGTGCACATGACCGACGATCTGGTGGATATTCTGTCGATGGTGGAAGCCAATCTGGATCTTTCGGAAGAGGGCATTGACGTCGTCGATCGCGGCAAGATCCGGCAGGTCCTGAGTGACGCGGGCAGTCAGCTGGCGGAGCTGATTCGGCACGCCGACCGGTCGGCGCGTCTATCGGGAGCATTGCGGGTCGTGCTGATCGGCAAGCCGAATGTCGGCAAATCGACGCTGTTCAATCGCCTGCTGGGCGGCGAACGCGCGATTGTGTCACGGATTCCGGGAACCACGCGGGACTTGGTGGACGGCCGTCTGGAGCTGGGCAGGATGTTGATGGACCTGACCGACACTGCCGGGATCCGGCCGTCAATGGACCCGATCGAGTCGGAGGGCGTGAAGCGGACGCACGAGGCGATCCAGTCGGCAGATCTGATAGTGATGGTGGTGGACGCCGCTTCGATCACGGACGAGGACCATCGCGTCAGCGCGCAACTTGCGGCCGACAAGCCCAGGATTCTCGTCATCAACAAAACCGACCTGTGTCCGGCCGGCGTCGGAGACGCGGGCGCAGCCCGCACTTCGGGCGCCGGAGGCGCTGATCCGGCCGACGCGTCCGAACTCGATCAGATCCGATCCAACGGCATGAGCGGCGCCCTGGTGGTTCGCACCGTTGGAATCCGGCCGGACGGCGTGGAGGATCTGAGGGAAATCCTGATCGCGGAAGGCCGGAAAATCCTGGGAGAATTGCTTGACGCGCCGGTGTGGATCAGCGCGCGGCAGGCAGAGTGTCTGGGCCGCGCGGCGGTGTCGATCGATCGGGCGGCGGCGACGGCCGATGCGGGTCATCTGACGGAGGAGTTTCTGGCGGCGGACATCCGGGATGCGATGGACGCTCTGGCGGAATTCGGAGGCCGAAAAACCGCGGACGACGTGTTGGACAAAATATTCTCAAAATTTTGTGTCGGCAAATGACAGACCTGATTATTGTCGGCGCCGGCCACGCGGGACTTGAAGCGGCCGCCGCGGCCGCGCGCATGGGGCTAAAGACCCTTCTGGTGACGATGCGCAAAGACGAGATCGGCCAGATGTCCTGCAACCCGGCGATTGGCGGACTGGCCAAGGGCCAGCTGGCCCGGGAGGTCGACGCTCTGGGCGGACTGATGGGCCGGCTCACCGACGAGGCCGGCATTCAGTTTCGGATGCTCAATACGAGCAAAGGTCCGGCCGTGCGGTCTCCCCGGGCCCAGGCCGACCGGAAACTGTACAAATTGGTGGCGCGGCGGATCATTGAATCGATTCCAAATTTGAGTATTCTTGAAGACGAGGCCGTTGAGATTCTCTCCGATAAGCGGGAAATCCATCAGGTGCGCGGTCTGCGATGCAAACGCGCCGGCGACATCGCCGCGCGGGCGGTTGTTCTGACCACGGGAACTTTTCTGCAGGCCCTGATGCATTTCGGGCTTGAAACCAGTGTCGGCGGACGCATGGGATCGCCGGCGTCCTACCCTCTGTCCGACAGCCTCCGATCGATGGGTCTGGACCTGGGCCGGCTGAAAACGGGCACGCCGCCGCGAATCGACGGCGCCGGGGTTGATTTTTCCGCGTTCATCCCGCAGGCCGGCGACGAGCCGCCGCCGCGGTTCAGTTTCTGGGCCGGGATCGATCCGAAAAATAAGGCCCAATGCCACCTGGGGTACACCAACGACCGGACCCACGAGATCATCCGCGCCAGCCTTGACCGATCGCCCCTGTATACCGGCCGGATCCGGGCGCGCGGGCCGAGGTACTGTCCGAGCATCGAGGACAAGGTGGTCAAATTCGCGCATCATCCAAGGCACTATGTGATGCTGGAGCCCGAGGGACTCGACACGACCGAACTCTACGTGAACGGCATTGCCACCTCTTTACCGGCCGAATGCCAGACCGCGTTTCTTCGGACCATTCGGGGACTGGAACGCGCGGAGATTACAAGATTCGGATACGCTGTGGAATACGATTTCGTTCCGCCGCATGAAATCTGGCCGACGCTGGAGTGCCGGAAGGTCGCGGGACTGTATGTCGCGGGTCAGATCAACGGGACGAGCGGATACGAGGAGGCGGCGGCGCTGGGAATATCCGCGGGGATCAACGCCGCCGCTAAAATTCTGGGCCGGCCGCCCTTCGTCCTTTCGCGGGACCAGGCCTACATTGGCGTGCTGATCGACGATCTGGCAAGCAAAAGCACGGATGAGCCGTACCGAATGTTCACCAGCCGGGCCGAGTATCGGCTGATTCTCCGGCAGGACAACGCGCATCTGAGGCTATGGCGAATCGCGAAAGAGTACGAGCTTCTGCCGGCCGATATCCTTGACATGTTCGAGGCCGAGGAGCGCAAGCGGGATGAACTTCTAGACGGCCTTCGACGCACCCGGATCCAGGTCACAGAGGAACTGGAGAGTCTCTGCAAGCGCCGGCAAACATCCGTACCCCTGACCTCACTTACCGCGGAGGAACTGCTCCGCCGGCCGGCGGTTCGATATGAGGATCTTTCCGTGTTCGGAATCCGGCCGGCGTCGGAGACGCCGGCACTTGGAGCCCCGGAGGCGCTGATCCGGCCGGCGTCGGAGACGCCGGCACTTGGAGCCCCGGAGGCGCTGATCCGGCCGGCGGGGGCGGACCGGGTGATATCGCAGGTGGAGATCGAAGTCAAATACGCCGGTTACATCCAGCGCCAGCGGGAGGCGGTGGCCCGGGAACGGCGGCAGGAACAAATGAAACTCTCATCCGGTCTGGATTACGATCGGGTGCCAAATTTAACCAATGAGGCCCGTGAGAAATTGAAGAAACACCTGCCGGGCACGCTGGGCCAGGCATCGCGACTCAGCGGGATTTCACCCGCGGATATTCAAAATATCCTGATTCATCTGGCTGCCCGGCGCGCCGACGGACGCGCCGGCGGATCTAACTTCTCAGCGCCAGCGCCAGACCTCGAGAAGTTCCCCGGGCTGGACCGAGAGGCGGCCTTCGGGAAGGACAATGAGGGCGTTGGAACCGTAGAGGGAAGTGAGCAGGTGTGAATCCTGAGGTCCCGTCGTTTTAATCAGGGCTTTGCTGTTCGGATCCCAGGACAGGCGGCCGCGGAGGAAATTCGTGAACCGCGGGTTTCCGCCGATTGGTTCCGTGGCTTCGGCGAATTCCTTCGGCAAATCGACCAGCCGGATGCCCGACATGCCCAGCACAAAGGGCCTGACGTAGAGGAGAAACGTCGAGAAGGTTGAGACTGGGTTTCCGGGAAGAGCGAACAAAAACTGGTTGGCCTTTCGGGCAAACAGGATCGGCTTGCCGGGTTTCTGCCGAACTTTGTAAAAAAGAACCTTCATCCTCAGCCGCTTTTCGACCACCGACTTGACAAAATCGTACGCGCCGGCGGAAACGCCGCCCGACGTCACGACGACCTGACACTTGCCGAACGCCTTGCGGATCGACGCCGCGATTTTTCGGGGATCGTCCCTGACGATGCCGAAATTCATGTGAGGAATGTGAAGCTGCTCCAAAAAACCCGCCATCAAATGCGTGTTGACGTTCCGAACTTTGCCTTTTTTGAGTTTGTGCCCCGGCTCCACCAACTCGTCTCCGCTGGTCAGAAGACCCACGCACGGCTTGTCGTAGACACTCACCGTCTGGGCGCCCGCCAGCATCGCGATGGACATCTCCGCCGGACCGATCCGGTCGCCGGCGCGCAAAACCACGGCGCCCTTCTGAATGTCCTCCCCCGCGCGCCGGATATTCCCTCCACGGGCGCGCGGCACACGATAAATAAAAACTGAGGACTGCTCCTCGCGGGATTCTTCCACCGGCACCACAACGTCCGCGCCCTTGGGAACCGGCGCGCCCGTCATGATCTGCATCGCTTCCCCGGATGCCAGCCGCCGGGACGAAATCTGCCCGGCACGGACACTGCCGACAATCTTGAGCTTGATCGGCTCCTCGCCGATGTTCGCCACGTCGTCATACTGAACGGCAAATCCGTCGAGGGCCGAATTGTCCATCGTCGGAATCTCGCTCTCGCCCTTGACGTCCGCGGCCAGACAGGAATACATCGCTTTCGAAGTCGGCAATCGAACGGACCTGGGTTTGAGGATATTGGCTTTGAGGATATCTTGAGCTTCCTGGAAACCGATCATTTGCCCTAAATTGCGCCCCGATGTTCTTTCGTAAGTCTCATACTATGAGAGGCATACTACCATACCATTTGAGAAAATCAAGGCCATCCGCGAAGGAATATATAAACCGAATAAAATGAGGTTGTTAGGTCGTTGTGGAGGGTAACAATCGGGGTAGAATATGCGCTTGGACGGTTGATTCAGGATTCAAAATCGCCGAAAAATGGAGAGGAGGAATGAATGATCAGTCTGGCGATGATTGTGAAAAACGAACAGAACCGCATCGCTCGCGCCATTGGCAGCGTGCGGGATTGTGTGGGCGAGGTAATCGTCGTGGACACGGGGTCGACTGACGGGACCCGGCGGAAGGCGGAGGAACTGGGAGCGACCGTTTTAGATTATCCGTTCCGGGGAGACTTTTCCGCGGCCCGGAATGTATCGATCGAGGTCTGCCGAGGAGACTGGATCTTGTGTCTGGACGCGGACGAGTTTTTTTTATTTTCTCCGCAGGCGATGCTGGAGGCGGCGACGGACAAAACGATCTGCGACGAGCCCAACGCCTACAAAGGATATTATCTGCTCAGGCAAAATCACGAGCACTCAGGGCAGGAGTTGAGCTACAGCGATTACGTTTTGAGGCTGTTTCGAAACCGGCCGGGGGTGCATTTTACGCATCACGTGCACGAGACATTGGAGGAGAGCCTCGATTCGATGGACGGCAAATATGGGCGTCTGACGGCGATGCCGATCGTGCACTATCTGTTCGAGCGCGATGCGGCGTATCTGGAGGGCAAGCATCAGGCCTATGTGGAGGGATTGTTAAAGGACATCGGACAGCGACCGGCGGACGCGAGCCGATACGATTTTCTTGGATGTGAATACCTGCGGCTGGGCCTGCTGACCGAGGCCGAATCGGCGTTTCGAAAATTGCTGGAACTGGATCCGGGCAACGCCGCCGGCCGGGAATCGCTGGAAACGGTTGTCCGATTGAAACAGGAATTCAGCGGGAAAAACTGAACTCGGGCAGGCCCTTTTGCTGGAGAATGTAGTCGCAGAGCGCCAGGAGGCTCCGGTGCGGCGCCGACGGTTCCCTGCCATTTTGCGATTGCAAAATTTCGCGCGCTTCGACCAGATACCCATCCGCCTCCCGGATGCATCTGGGGATGATGTCATGCCGGGCCAGCTGCTCCGTCAGGGTGGACTGGCCGCTTGAGGTGAGTCCCCGGCTGGAGAGATCCGGCGGAAGATCGGCGCCGGACTCGATCAGCAGGATGGCCGGCAGGGTGATCTTGCCGTCGGCCAGGTCCTGAAAAACCGGTTTGCCGAGAGTGTTTTGCGTGGCGGTATAGTCGAGGACGTCATCGATCATCTGGAACGCCATGCCGAAATTCCAGCCGAATTTGCGAAAAAACTCCCGGCGATCCAGAGCGACGCCCGCGGCATCGGCCCCGACGACGGCGCCGGCGGCGAAGAAGTCGGCGGTCTTTTTGGATATGATGTCGAGATAAACCGCGCGACGGCTTCGGTTTTCAGCCGTCATGAGCACTTGCATGAGTTCCCCGTGCGCCATGCCGACGGTGGTGCGGGTGACGACATCGACGACGTGCCGGGTGCCGTGGCGGTTGAAGAGTTCGATAGCGGTGGCATAGAGGTAATCGCCGACGAGAACAGCGGTTTTATCCGTAAAAAGCCGGTGCAGGGTCTGGTGGCCGCGGCGCTGGTAGGATCCGTCCACGACATCATCGTGAATGAGGGTGGCGATGTGCATGAGTTCCACCCCGGCCGCCTGTTCGATCACAGCCTGCGGGATTTCTCCGGAAGAAGCGTTCATGCGGTAGATGAGAAGGCACACCGCGGGCCGAAGCCGCTTGCCGAAACTTCGGAATGCGCCGATTTCCCTGGGAAAGGGATCAAGGGCCTCCGCCACGATAGACAGGAGCCTTCGGTCCACCCGCTGGAGATCATCTGCAATGGGTTTATAAATCTCGTTCAAACTGCTGATGCCGGCATCCACGATTCAGGGGGCACCTTACACACGAAATGAATTGAAATCAAGTGCGAGGAGTTTAATGTGCAAATGTGTGCAAATGGGGACGCAAATGGGACCAAATGACCAAATGGGGACGTTGATTGACAAATTGACAATTCGAGGGTGAGGATTTTTTACGACTTATGGAGTGAAATCAGCGGAAAGGTAGGGGTTTTTGGAGCGATAGAGATTCAGTCTCATTTCAATTCCCCGGACCAGGGCGTCGTTACGAGAATCCCGGACCATGGCGAGAGCCCGGCTCGCAACGCGTTCGGCGGCGGCATAGTGGTCCGCGGCGGCATAGGCGGCGGCGAGCGTATCGAGAAGTTCCGGTGGCGGGTTGAGGATGCCCCGGATCGAGTTCTCTGCGATCCGCACGGATTCCGGGCCGTTTCGGACAGCCGGATCGGGATGAGTGGCCAGAATCCACGCGAGGTTATTGGCCGCCTGGATGCCGCCAAGCCTGTCAGTCATGGCCGCGCGGTAATGGTGGATTGCCTGAGAGATATCGCCGTGGTCAGCGAGGATGTTGGCGATTCTGTAGTGCAATCCGTCGAATTCGGCGTTCAGCCTGAGGACTTCGCGGAAATGACCGAGTGCCTCGTCTTTTTTTCCGATTTCCAGCAGGAGGATTCCGAAATTATTGTGGGCGGCGGCGTTGGCGGGCGTGATTTCCAGCGCCTGGCGGAAATGTTCCGCGGCCTCATGGGTGAGACCCTTACGTTTGAGAGCGATGGCGAGATTATGGTGTGACACGTCGTTTAGGGGGTCGATCTGGATCGCCCGTTGAAAATGGAAAATGGCCGAATCCGTCTCTCCCCGCAGGGACCGGGCGAGCGCCAGGTTTAGGTGTGACGCCTCCCGGCCTGGATTGAGGCGCAGGGAATCCAAAAGATAGGGGATGGCATCCTCGTACCGGCCTTGTCGCATCATGCTACCGCCGATATTCCCGTAGGCCACGGAGTTTGGACCCACGATGGCGAGATTTCGCCGGAAGAGCGCTTCGCTGTCCTTCCAGTGGACCAGTTCTTTTTGCGAGAGAAAAAAGCACGCGAAAACCGCCAGAAGAGAGAGAGCGGGGCCGACATAGGTTCGGCCAGGGCATATTTTCAGAATCTCGCGAACGCCAAAAACGGCGAAAATAGAAAGCCCAAACGTCGGGAGATAAGTGAATCTGGATGCGGGCACGATTTGGGCCAGAGCGGGAAGGAGGAAAATGAGAAACCAGATCCATCCGAAAAATAAAAGCGGGTTTTTTATTCGCCGGCGGAAGACCAGCCAGGTCAGCGCCGAGCACATAGCGAGGGTGAGACCCATGCCCCATACAGGCAGAAGATGATGGCGGAGCGGATAGATAATCGTCAGATCGGCGGGATACAAAAAAATGGAGGTGTACCATCCCAAGCGCGAGGTGAGCATGGAGAGGCTGTCCAACCAGAGCGGCCTTTGCGGATCCGGCGAGTGGCTGGAAAAGGTGATGAGGAAGGAGGCGACGGAGAAAATAAGAAGGATGAATTTTTCAAACAAAACAATTTTCCAACTACCCCTCCACGCCGGACATTCCCGTCCGACCGATGAGCGGTCTTGGAATCGCCGAAGGGGCGATACATCCAGGAGCAAAAGGGCGGCCGGCAGCACGACGAGAACAGGTTTGGACATGAGTCCGAGAGCAAAGGATGTGACAACGGCGACGAATCGTCCAATGGCGGGTTTGGATGTGTACCACAGGTAAGCGAGGACCGTCAGAAAGCAGAAAAACCCGCTGAGGACATCTTTTCTTTCCGTGACCCACGCCACTGATTCGACCTTCAGCGGATGAACGGCAAAAAGAGCCGCAGCGACAAAGCCGGGGAGGGGCGAGCCGCCGATTCGAACGATGACGAGGAAAGCCAGTATGGAGGCAGCCGCATGGATGAGGACATTGGACAGATGGTGCCCGGCGGGGTTAAGACCGAAGCACTGAACATCAGCCAATCGTGAGAGGATCGTCACCGGCTGCCAGTAGTCAGCGTAGCGGGTCGGTGCGAAGAGATCGGCCGTAAACGCCCAGCGCACGCCAGCGGGAGTGATCCCCGAGGTGAGATAGGGATTGCCGTACACGTAGAAGTAGTCATCGACGACGACAAAATCAAACGATCTTGCGGGCCAGAAGGCGGCGATGCCGAGGGCCGTGAGGAGAAGGCACAAGATCCCCACGAGCCGCCTTCGGTCACGCATCGCGAAACGGACAAAATGGGGACGTTGATTGACAAATTGACAAATCCAGGGAGCGCCTACGCGCGCCGGAGGGGGCGGAAATGGGGACGATGATTGACAAATTGACAAATGCGGACTTCAAGCGACGCGAGCCAGAACCAATCCGACGGCAAATGAGAGTTTATTAGGGATATCGGCGTAGACGGCGACGGGGTCCAATCCGAATTCTTTCAAGTCCCAGACGGCCGCCGAGAAATAATCATTAGCCACGATATAATCCCTGCGATGGCCATCCGCATTCCAATCCCGAAAGGGTTCGATCATGAGGACGAACCGCCCCGCCACCCGCGCAATCTCGCTCAAGGCCCGCGCCCGAATTTCCTCCATCTGTTCAAGCGCGAGGACCGTCACCACCAGATCGGAGCTGTGATCCGCAAACGGCAGAGCAACGGCATTGGCTTGAGAGAAGAAAACCTCGCGGTGAGCCCGAAGATCGCGCAAGGGTTCCGCGGCATGAGACTGAAGAACGGACGGCAGGGTGGGCATGGATCGGATGCGGCCGGCGGCGGCAACCCCGCCGGAAGTCAGCTCAACGCCACAAAATCGCGTATCAGGAAATCGGGCGGAGAGCCAGAACAAATTAAGTCCATTACCGCAACCGACCTCAAGGACGCTGCGGGGCCGGAGCCTGTCCAGAGCGCGGAAGAGGAGAAGCTGGTGAATTATTTTTCTGGCTGGCGGACGGGCGAGAAGCCCCGCGCCGCGCCACTCAAAAAACTGTGGAGGCCCGTGTTCCAGCTGATCGATCAAGGGAATCGTGGACCACTGCCTGGAATAGTTGGCCCGGACATCGGTCTGACTTCTCGCCCATGCCGCGGAATCCCGGCCGGCGCGGCGCGCCCGCCATCTGGTCTGTTCCTCTATCAGAATCTTCAGCCAGCGCGGGTCGCTCGGATCGAACCGATCAACGACGAATGGCGCGAA
>CAZHRJ010000109.1:0-9995 GCA_964534765.1 uncultured bacterium | reverse complement strand
CCTTCCCCTCGGAAACTGCCCAAAAATACACCGGTTCGCCGTTTTTTCAGGTTGAAAAATTCGCTCGGCCTGGTCCGCCGGCACTCCGGGGCCGTTGTCCCGCACAACAAACCCGATCTGCGCCGGCCGCGCGCCGACCGCGGCCGGCCGAAACGCCCCGATCTCGATGTTGGCGGCCTGGCCCTCCCGCGTGAATTTGATGGCGTTCGAAAGCAGATTGTACAGCGCCTCAACCGCCCATGTTTTCTCCACCCGGAAAACCGGCAGGCCGGGTTCGACCTTTACACTCGCGCCGCCGGACCGGATCTTGTCCTTGACCCGCCACAGCGCCTCCCGGACAATTTGCTCCCCCGGCACGTCCTGGATTTTCGCGCCGATCCGCTGGGCGCGCGAGAGGGTGAGAAGGTCGTTCAGAAGGCGGTGGATCCGCTCGACTCCCCCGACGACATGACCAATGTATTTCTTCGCCCGGTCGTCCAACCCGTCCCGGTACCGGTCGGCAAGGAGGCTGGAGAAATTTTCGATTGCGCGGAGCTGCTCTTTGAGATCGTGCGAGATCACGAAAATCAGCGTCTCGAGATCGAGATTGACCCGCGTCAACTCCTCGGTCCGGTGCTTCACTTTCGTCTCCAGGCCGATCTGTGATTTCACAAGAAGGTCCTCGGTTTGCCGCAGGGTCCAGATCGCGCGCTTGCGTTCCTGGATTTCCCTCTCCAGGACCAGGTTGTCCCGCCGGATCTGAAAGCCGAGAATGATCCCCAGAATGATGATGTTCAGCACCATCACCGTCTCCCACATGATCTGTGTATCCATCTGCTGGTTGGCGTACAGCCGGTACAGCTTCGACGCGTCCCCCGCAACGATCCGCGCGAGATTCGCCTGCCGGTGAAGATCCCGGATCAGAACGGGATCCGGTGGTCGTCGGAGAACCGACTCGGCCGATTCGAAAAGCGCCAGAAGGAGTTTTCGCTGTTCGAGAAGTTTGTCCCGGATGGCCGTGTTCGGCGCCGCGGGAAGATGGGTCAGGGAGTCTCCCTCGGGAATCTGCAGGTTTCGGCCGCCGAAGATCAGAAGATCGAGCGACGAAAGCATTTCCTCCCGGAGAGTGTCGAGTGGAACCCCCGGATGATGCGGGCGGATCAGAACGTTCGCCAGATACGCCTGGACCAGGCTCCTCTGCCGGCCGGCCATGTCGATCAGGATGCGGTATTTCCTCTGATCCCGGGACAGATCCATCTCATAAAGTAATATGGTGATCAGACCCATGATGAATAGAAACGACAACACAAACAGGGAGTGCCTGACACGGAGTTTGAAAAAAATCGCATTCTTCACGGTCCCAATCGACCAATCCAACCACCGCGCAACCTTCCCCTTTCGGCCGGCCCGGACGGATGGCGGGGGACTCATGCGGCGGAGTCCCTCAGGGCCGCTTCAAACAGGGCCTGTGGATCAGTCAGGGATTCCGAGACTGCGGCGATACCAATTCCGAGAGTCACCCTGGAAATCTCCCGATCGCCAACCCGAATGCTTCCGCGGCATTTTATCCGGATCCGCCGGCGAATGCCTTCCATCTCCTCCGGGCCGGCGCGGACAATGATCACCCACGCCCCGGATTGCCGAAACAGATGATCCTCCCTCCGAATCAATGGTTCCAACCGTTCCCGGAGTCCCTGAACGATCCCCTCCAGTGTCTCCGGCCCGAACTCCGCGCGAAGATCGTCCGGCCGGCGGAGCGTGACGGCCACGAGACCAAGAGGCATTTCCCGGTCCCGCGCGGTCCGGATCGATTCAGCAAGAACCGTCTGAAATGCCATGGCCTCGTCGTAGGCCGGCAGGGACACGTAAAAGGTCGAGCCCCTGCCCTCTTCGCTGTTGACCCAGATTTCTCCGCCATGGAGATCAACGATCAACCGGCAAATGGCCAGACCCAACCCCGTCCCCTTGTATCCTGACGTCGACTTGGCCCATCCGATCTGGACGTACTTGTTGAACAACAGCGGGATCTGGTCCCGGGCGATCCCCGGCCCGTCGTCGGTGACCGACAGCCGCGCGGACACTCCCCCCGTGACCCGGACGCGGATGGCGCTCCGGGCGTACCGCATCGCGTTGGCGATGAGATTGCTCAGCACCTGCTCGACCATATCGCCGTCGGCGAAAATCGCCACCGGGCTTGCCGGCACCTCCGGGAACAGCTCGATCTTTTTTCCCGCGGCCTCCTTCTGAAAATTCGCCATGCTCTCCAGAAGCGTCTCCCCCAGATCAACCCGCGTCCGGCGGGCCGTCACGCGGCCCGATTCGAGCCGGGAGAGCGCGAGGACATTCGTGACGGTCTTGTCCAGCCGGTCAGAATTTCGCGCGATCATCTCCACAAATGACAGGATCCGCGCCGGCATCTTCTCCGGATCGCTCTCGATCATCGATTCCGCCGCGCCGCGGATCACGGTGATGGGCGTTCGAAGCTCGTGCGAGAGAATGCTGATGAAATCGTCCTTCATCCGCTCCGATTGACGCCGTTCCGTGACGTCCCGGAAAATCGCGCGGATCGCGCCCGGCCGGTCCGTCTTCAGGCTGATCCCCAACCCTCCCTCCATCACCCGGTATGCGCCGGACTTCGACAGCACCCGCATCTCGAATTTGTCCACCGTGCCACCGGCCCGCTGAACCTGTTTCATCCCGGACCACTTCTCCTTGTCATCGGGATGAATCAGATCGGCTATCTTCATCGCGGCCCACTCATCCGGATCAAATCCCAGAATCCGCCGACACGCCGGATTGGCATAGAGTATCCGGTCGTCGTCCGAGATCGTCACGATCATGTCCGACGCGTTATCAAATATGTCCCGATACCGCTCCTCGCTCTCCCGAAGCCGCCTCTGGATGTCCGACCGGCGGATCGCGTAGCGGATCGATCGCGCCAGGATGTCCGCGGACAGTTTGTCCTTGATGAGATAATCCTGAGCGCCCATCTGAATCGACTGGAGACTGGTCTCATCGTCGCCCAGTCCGGTCAGGACAATCACCGGAACATCCGGCCGACACTCCAGAAACCGTTCGACCGTACGGATCCCGCTGCTGTCCGGGAGTTTCAGGTCCAGCAATACCACGTCCGGTCTATCTTTGGATGCAATCGCGATTCCCTCCTCCAACCGGTTGGACATTGCCAGCCGAAAGGGACCCTGGCCGGGAATCTGAAAGAATTCCTGGATGTACTCCGCATCCTGCGGATTGTCCTCGATCAGAAGAATGTGGATCGGTGTTTCGACCGCCACCGCGGTCGGCTCTGCACTGCCCATATCCCGTCACCTCCTGTGGGTTTCATACTCTCACCGGGGTCGGTTGGCCGCGCCCAAAAAAGCCGGCAACGCCTCCAGTAAGTCTGCAAACCCCCGCTGCTTCAAAAAAAATGCGTCCGCCCCCGCGCCCAGGGCCGGCCCCTCTTTCTCCGCATGCGCCGACACCGCCATGATGACCATCCGCGAGTACGACGGATCGGCCTTGATGCGCCGGATCACTTCCAGTCCGTCCATCTCGGGCATCACCATGTCCAGTATCAGGACCTGCGGCTTTAGATCCCCCACCTTGATCAATGCCGATACCCCGTTGTCCGCGCGCTCCACGCGGGTCCGCGGCATCCGCTCAAGGACAGATTTTTTCAGGAGTCCCGCCGCATCCTCGTTGTCTTCCGCTATCAATATGCAGGGGACCTCCACCTCAAGATCCTTTGGCAGTGGCAACTGATTCTCATTTAGAAACTCGATCAAATTCTCCCTCGGTACACGCAGGTACCCACCCAATGTCCGGATCGCCTTCAGTTTCCCAGCCCGCACCCACTGCGTCACCGTCACCCGGTTGACCTTGAACATCTGTGACACTTCGGTTGTCGTCAACAAATCATCCGATCGATTGATCATCAGGTCTCCTAATGACTTTTTTCACTTTTTCCACTTTTATTATACTCAGCGACAGCTGGCAAAGTCAAGAACGGGAGTTTTTTGGAAAGGTCAGAGCAAATAGGGCACCGGTAACGGTTCCGGAGGCTTGGGCCCTGTTTTCCGCGCTGATACTCCCGCCGTGGGCCTCCATTATGCCCCTGGCGATGGCCAGTCCCAATCCGCTCCCGGCGGGTTTCTTCCCCCGGCCGCGGCCTCTGAAAAACTTTTCAAACAGGTGGGGCAAATCCACCGGATCCATGCCGACTCCGTCATCTTCAATCTCAATCCGCGCATCGCCGCCGATGTCGGCCAGCCGCACCTCCACACGCATTCGCGCATACTGGACCGCGTTCTGGAGGAGATTGGTCAGGACTTGATCCAACCGCTGGGGATCGGCCTCGACAAAGACCGGGGGCGAATCTGACTGGGGGTAGACCAGCGTCACTTTGGAACCCGGATGAGACTGGATGACCGTCTGCGCCGCCTGCCGGACAAGCCGGCGGAGATTCACGCGGGATTTTTTGAGGGTGAATTGCCCGCGATTGAACCGGGTGAGATCCGCCAGATCGTCCACGAGTCTCAGAATCCGATCGGTGTTACGGCGCGCCATATCCAGATATTCCTGCCGCTCCGTGGGCGGCGGATCCTTAGCCAGCCGCGCCAGGGATTCGGACACGGTGATGATCGGCGTGGTCAGGTCGTGATTGACCATCTGGATGAAATCGTTTCTCATCCGGTCTATCTCTGTGAGTCGCCGCTGCCGCTCCTCCTGCTCGTCAAACAGACGCTTGCGGACCATCGCGTAGTGGATCGACCGCACCAGCGTGTCGAGACTGAGTTTTTCCTTCAGCAGATAGTCCTGCGCCCCGTTTTCGAGCGACTCCGCCCATAGCGTCGGGTTCGGAGAACCGGTCAGAACCACCACCGGCCGGTCGGTCACGGCGGCCCGGAATTTTCGAACCGTGTCGACCCCGCTTCCGTCAGGCAGGGACAGATCCAGCAGCACGACGTCGACGTCCGATCGCTGACTTAGAATCGCAATCCCCGCCGAGAGACTTTCGGCGTGGATGAGCGCGATCTTCGGCTGCTCGCTTCGGGAAAGACTTTCGGCAAGATAGTCGGCGTCCGCCGGACTATCCTCGATCAATAAAACTGTGATCGCGTTCAGTCGAAAAGATCCAATTAATGGGAGCTGTCAGCCATCAGCGGACATCAATAGCCCACCGGCGCAAATCCCGGCAGGTAGGCCATGTTCACGTAATTGGCGGCCTTCGGGTTCAGCACGCCCCCCATGAGAATTTTGAGAATCAAAAAATTCTTCATGTCGACCACATATCCCGACCGGCTCTGGCCGACCAGTTTGACCGATCGAATCTCCCGGCTGTCCGCCTCAAGCTCGATCTCCACCACCGGATCCGAATAATGCGCCGCGCCGGTTGCGCGGTTGATGTCCAGCCGGTACTCCCGGGACATCATGCGACCGACTATCCGGTCATGTACGCCTTCGCGCTCCACATAAAATCCGTCGTGCGCCGTGTGCTTGCGGTAGGTCTCCATGCTCCCGAAAAAACTCGGCTTTTCGATGAAGGGACCGCCATACTCCGGACAGAAGGTGTCGCAGTTGCCGCACTCGTTGCAAAAATCGGCGTAGTTGGCGATCTGATGCATTTTTTTCAGCGACAACCGGCCCCCGCCGACGGGCTTGACGCCCTCCTGGGTCAGTTCGTAGTTCACATACTCGATTTCCACCGCCGGCGTCTCATACGTGAAATTCGCGTCGTTTGGACAGACCGGAACGCACTTGTCGCAGGTCACGCAGTCAAAAATGACCAGCCGGCTGTTCACGCGCTTGGGCACGGCGCTGTTCTTGTCGCGAGTGTATCGGGAGTCGCTGAGCGCCTCTTCGACAATACCCGGCGTGTTGAGAAACCCCGCGCGGCGCACAATCCTCGGCAGAAGATCGTCAAGTATCCGGGTCAACGCGGGCCGCAGGGTTACCGGAATCCGATCGATTTCGAGCCGGGCCTGATCAATCCGTTTCGACAGCCGGGTCGATGGCGCCGAGACATCGTCCCGGAGCGATGCCTGAAGACGGTCCAGGAGGGCCGTGGCGTCGGCCGCGGAACAGAACCGGCCCTGTTCCTTTTTGAGTTCCCCAAATACCTCATCCACCGCCCGCCGGCCGGCGCCGCCGTACTTGACGATATAGTCGTCGATGGCCCCCACGCCGAGTTTCCGCATGTGCTCGTACAGCGGCTCGAAGTATTTGTACAACCGCCCGTATCCCTCCGGACGCAGCAGATCCGTGCAGGTCGTCACCGGCACGAATCCCAACGCCTCCGTCTTGTAAAAATTCCCACGGTCGATCCCGGCCGAAAACGAGATTGGCAGCCAGTCGCCCAGAGTTTCCCGCAGCTTGCGGCCCAGACTGAGCGCGATGCAATAGAGCGGCTGGCCCGACATGTACATGACCTCGTCCCGGAAAACCGACCGGCGGTTGAGGACTTCAAGCGTGTTGGTGAGTTTGACCCCGAACCCGCGCCCGCATTTTTCGGCGACGGCGCGAAGTTTCCCGCAAAGATGCACCGCCTCATCGAAGGTCAGTCCCGATGTGTAGGCCTTGGGGTTGACCGTGAGGTCCGAAAATCCGAGCCGCTCATGGAGAAGCTGTTCGAGGGCCTCCTTGCCGAGCTGTGTGGGATTAAGTTTGACGATCACGTGGAGATTCATTTCGGTCAGGAGAAATTCGCAGATCCGGTCGATCTCGTCCGCGGGACATCCGTGAAACGTCGACAGCGTCACCGTCTCGCAAATCCGGGTCCGAAAATCCAAGTCGCGGTATTTTTTGAGTTCATCCGGGATTTCACGCCGCAGCAAATCCACCTGCTTTCGCGCGTTCTTCACTCCCTCGATGAATCCCCGCATCGGCGGACTCTGGATGCCCTTTAGGTCATATCCGAGCGAGAGGTCGTAGATGGTGTCCGACGGGTTGGCGCCGTCTTTTTCCCATCCCAGGAGGTTGTGGGCCGTTAGGATGTCGATCAGCATGGAGGCGGAAACATACTCGCGGAGGGACTGCTGGATCTTGAGTTCCTGAGACCACTCGACGTTGTAGCCGATGTTGGTCGCGTCGATGCAGGGCCGGGAAATTTTGAGTTCGTCCATGATCTGGACGGTTTTCAGCTCGATGATCCGCGATCCGCCCAGCCACGACAGGACGATGTTTTGAATCATCTGGTCCTGCGGACCCGCGGCCGGCCCGACACCCGTGGCGGCGCGGATGCCGTGAAACCGCACGCCCGTGTCCAGCGCGGCGTCTCCCCGGTGAAACTTCCGCGCCGGAAGATCGAATATTTTTTGTTCGTGCTGATATTCATAAAACGCCCGCCGCACCAGATGCCGAAACGGCGCGGGATAGAGATCAACCACGTCCCAGCCTCCTTTTTTTTACTCCAATCAGCCGCATTATGACCGTGGCGATTCGATGTGTCAACAGGCTCCGGTATGATACGAATCTTCCCGATTGATTTCTGTCCGGCCTGACGCTACGCTGATCCTCCATGAGCCAATACCATTTGACACGCCATGCCAAAAACAATCTCCGCCTGTTTAAGATCGACCGGGCAGACGTGGACGAAACCATTCAGCCGTCGAATCAGGTTGCAATTGAAGGTAAACGCACGATAGACTTGAAGCAGTTCAGGCGAAATATACGGGGTTCCCGTTGAAGGTGGTAACGAACGACTCGGACAAAACCATCATATCAGCTTATCCGCTCAAACGCGGATGGAAGGAGCGGTCATGAAATTCACATACGATTCTAAAGCGGACGCCGCCTATTTTCGTCTGTCCAAAACTCGGCCGCGCGCGGCGGTCGAGGTACGCGAGGGCGTCATTCTCCACGTTACCGAGAGCGACAAAATCGTGGGAATTGAAATTCTCGACGCCAAGTCCAGACTGCCGATCCCGGCGCTGATGAAATCCTCCGTCGCCTCATCCGCCGTGCATTCCCACTAATTCCCTCTATCGAGGATCGCAACGGCGAAGAAGGGCGATAGGGACGGAGTGTGCAAGATTGCCAGACGATTGACCGTTGTCTAAAAGCATCGATTGACCGCTACGAAGTGGGCGCGGCCGCGCTTGAACAGCACCTTGCCGCATGACTATTGCCGAAAAATCAGAATGCCACTTCACATCGCCACCGGTATGATACGCTCGCCTCATGGAGTGGGACGCAGGCCAGATGGATCGGGCGCGGCGGTGGCTGGACGGCCGCGCTGAAACGGGGGGAGTTTTTTACGTTTCGGTCGATATCCGCCGGGGCGGCGGCCGGATATGCCCGGTGGACGTGAACGTGTTTCCTGCCGGGTTCAATAATCTCAGCCCGGCGGACGCCCAGCGTCTCCCGGCTCACTTCCGCGCCGCACTCGAGTCCCGCGGTTGGCCGCCTGACTCGGCTGTCGGCATCATCGCCGAAAGCCATACCCGCAATCCCTATTATGCCGAGCACCTGCATGCCCTGGTCGGGGCTATTCGCAAGGCGGGATTTCGCGCGGAGATTTCCTGTCCGGAATGCGCGGATGACGTCACGGTGATTTCCGCGTCCGGTGAGTCCCTGAAACTTCTGCCTTTTTCCCGGCGCGGCGCCCTTGCGGTGTTCGGCGCCGATTTCATTCCCGATGTCCTCCTTCTCAACAACGATCTGGCATCCGGGCTGCCGCTGCTTCTTAAGGGACTGGCCCAGCCCATGATCCCGGATGCGCGGTATGGGTGGTATGCGAGGCGCAAGCACCGGCTGTTTGAAATCTACGACAAACTGGCCGATGAGATCTGCCGGACCGCTCAGATCGACCCGCGCGGCATCCGGCCTTTGAGTTTGGCGGTGACGGACGTTGACTTTAAGCAACGCTCGGGACTGGATCGGATTGCCCAGTCCGTGGAAACCGTCCTGGCCGAATCGCGCCGCTGGAACGAGTCCGCGGGTGTTTCCGGGCCGCCGGTGGCGGTCATCAAGAGTAATTACGGCACCTACGGCATGGCGGTGATGTCCGTCTCATCGGCGGCCGAGGTTCTCACCATCAACCGGAAAACCGTCAATAAGATGCATGTCGGCAAAGGCAAAGTCCAGACATCAGAGATCCTCGTCCAGGAGGGAATTCCCACCGATGATTTGGTCGACGGATGCCCCGCGGAACCGGTCATTTATCTGGTCGACGGCCGGCCGGTGGGCGCGTTCTACCGGCATCACGGCGAGAGAGGGAATTCCTACAATCTCAACGTCACCGGCATGTCCTTCAAACCGATCTGCCTGACCGACGTGGCCGAATCCGACGGCATGGAGGCCACGGTACTGGTCGCGCGTCTCGCCGCACTCGCGGCGGCAATGGAGCGCGCCGGATGAAAGGCATCATTTTTGTCCTGTTGGAGGATTTCCTGGTGGAGCGTCTTGGCGCTAAAGACTATGAGGCCATGATCGCGGCCTGCGGATTAAAGACCCGGGATCCGTTCCAGGTCCACCAAACGTATCCGGATGATGATCTATTCAAGATCCTGCTCAATGCCGCCGACCGCCTGTCGCTTGGGCTCAGTGACGTACTCCGCCATTTCGGCGAATTTTGTTTCCCCTGCCTGGTGCGGCGGTATCCCGTTTTCGTCCAGCCTTACGATCATCCCAAACCCTTTATCCAGTCTGTGCAGCGAATCATCCACGTCGAGGTTCGAAAACTCTATCCGGACGCCGAAACGCCGATATTTCGATACCAGGATCCCGCACCGGACAGATTGATCATCGAGTATGAATCCAAACGCAGGCTCTGCCACTTCATGGAGGGCATCATCAAGGGTGTCGAAACTCACTTCCGATGCCCTATCCGGGTCCGGCAGTCGCGTTGCGTTCACACCGGGCACCCGGTATGCGAGTTTGAACTGATCTTCGCTTCTCCCACACCGCCAACCTCCGGCTCGCCGTCGCATGGTAACCCCCCAGACTTCAGATGATTACACTAATTTAGTTCCCGGTGAAAAAGTGCGCTTTTCATAAAACATTTTGACGAAAATATT
>CAZHRJ010000108.1:0-10026 GCA_964534765.1 uncultured bacterium | reverse complement strand
CGGCCGGGACAGCGCCCCCGGCGCCCCAAGTGCCGGCGTCTCCGACGCCGGCCGGACGCTCGACGCCGCGTTCATCCCTTCGATGACGCCAGCTTTTCGATTTTCAACGCCAGTTCCAGCGCGCGAATCGCGTCGTCGGCGGATGGGTCGGCGGTCCGGCCGTCTCGAAGACAATTCATGAAATGGCGCAGCTCCTTGCGAAGCGGCTCTTCGGCGTTCGGGAAATCCCTGCGGTCGGCTTCAAGGTCCATGAGAGACCGAAGCGGGCCGAGACTGCGCTTGCGGTAAAATTCGTATGACTTGTTCTTGTAGTCCACCGACAGATAACTGTCCGGCTGAAACACACGGATCTTGCGCATCGCCTCCATCGAAACCCGGCTGGCCGTGATGTTCGCCACCACACCGCCCTCAAACTCAAGACGCGCGTTCACGATATCCAGCCGGTCGGTCAGAACCGACGTGCCCACGGCGCTGACACGCTTGAGAGCCCGGCGGCGGTCCGCCATCCAGAGGAGGACGATGTCCAGATCGTGAATCATGACGTCCAGCACAACCGATACGTCGGTTGCCCGCTCCGGAAACGGGCTCAACCGGTGAATCTCGATGAACCGCGGATCCACCACGCGGTCACGAATCTCATAAAGCGCCGGATTAAACCGCTCCACGTGTCCCACCTGGACCAGCCGGCCGGCCTTTTCGGCCGCGCGGGAGATCTGCCGGGCCTCCGGCAAAACCGGCGCGATCGGTTTCTCGACAAAGACGTGCGCGCCCCGCTGGAGGAGTTTCACGGCGACTTCGGCGTGCGCGCTGGTCGGCGCCGCCACGACGGCAAAATCCACCGGCGGCAGATCGTCGATCGATCCATACCACGATGTGCCAAGCTGCGCAGCGACCTCTTGGGCGCGCGATTCCCGCAGATCCACCACGCCGACCAAGCGGGCGAATTCGGGATCGGAGAGAATCCGGGCGTGATGAAATCCCAAATGACCGACGCCCACCACGGCGCACGTAAACAGCGAGCTGGACGGATCCGTCATGACGGACTCGATTGAGCCAGATATTGCTCCCGGACGGAAGCCCGGGCCAGACGCTCTGATTTGCTCACATAGGCCGCATGTCCCAGCAGGCGGCCGTTGTGCAGATGCACATCGGCGGCGGAGGGCGAGCGAGTCAGAAAGAGACACAATCCGATGGCCACGGGAATGAACGCCAGAACCGTGCGCCATTCGGGCGTAAGCCCGCCGTTAATCCCAGGATTTCCGGACGACGGCCGGAGCACCCAGATGGCCGCCAATACCGCCGCGCAAAAAACGGCCCAAGACGAGGCCGGGCTCATTCCCACATGAAGCCCAAGCGTGTCGGCCCGATATCCGTATCGAAACAAAGGCAACAGGCATTCCCGCAGGGGATTGAGAATGGTCTCGGGCGCGTGCGGCATCGACACCTGCGCCAGACCGACTTGCGCGGCCGACAATAGCGTCAACGCCGGCCCCCAGATCCGGTCAAACGCCAGGGATACCGGCAACGCCATGAAGGGCAGCATCGGCGTCAGATATCTGGGGCCGAAGGTCCAGCCGCCATGCCAGCCGTAGAATCCCGCGTTGATCAGCACATAAGAGACAACCATCGCGCCGACCACCCAGCCCTCGAATCCGAATCGGCGATTCTTCCACGCCAGATATCCGGGGAAAAAAAGGATGAGAACCGGCATGATGAAAAAAAGCCCGCGCGACGGCGAGACCAGCAAATTCATCAGCGCGATCGGATCGGGAAACGCAATGCCCAAAATCCCCTGCCGCGAACCTTCCGCGAACTGGCCGTATCCGAGTTTGGAATAGGAAAACGTCAAGGGTCCTCCGAAACAATGCCAGTTGTACGCCAACAGCGCCGCCGCGAAAATGCCCCCGCCCAGAAGAAACGCCGACCGGAAAATCCAGGACCGGGTGCGCGCAAAAACGTAAACAGTCAAAATCAGCGCCATGGCAATCGCCGTGTAATCGGCCAGCGCCGCCAAACCCGCCAGTAGCCCGGCCGAAAACCAGCCGGCAACACCGGCATTTGGGGCGCCGGCCAGCGGATCAAGACGGATCGAGCGGATCAGGGCGAACGAAAAAAATCCAAAATTGGCGGCCATCTGGTGGCCGCTGA
The DNA here is from genome assembly GCA_964534765.1 of uncultured bacterium. Lineage (GTDB taxonomy): Bacteria > Lindowbacteria > 2-12-FULL-62-27 > 2-12-FULL-62-27 > 2-12-FULL-62-27 > CAZHRJ01. Next base: position 7,878 of record CAZHRJ010000108.1, on the reverse strand, counting down.
AAAGGCTCGCGTGAATCCAGGCGATCGTGCCGAACGCGTAAGCGATCACCGCTGCGAATGCGCCGCTCGGGGTGGCGCCGATTCCGATTGCCGTCCGGAAAAGAACGACGCCCAGAAGGGCAAACGGGATGGTCGTGGTGAGGAGTCGGCAGAGGTACTGGGCGCGGGGCGACAGCGGAGCATCACCGCGAATCGGCGTGGCGGTCCGGAGGAACCAGTAGACCGGGGCCGCCACCAGCGGAGCGCCGATGGCTTTGTTGGAAAACGTTTTTTCGTTGTACACGGAAATATCGATGGTCTCGTCCTTGTATGGCTCGATGTCAAGCCGTCCGAAATCGACCGCGGAACTGAGCAGATAGTAGCGGCTGCTCGTGTTGTCGTATTCCACCGGATGGTGGAAATAGGCCGCGGCGAAAACCAGCAGCACAAACAAACCAGCCTCCACCGGCTGAAGATGGATGCGGCCCATCAGGGAACGAGGAGCCGGCGGCCATTCGGATTGAACAGGCGAAACCGGCCGACGCCGAGTTTCTGCAGGAATAACTGCAGGCTGACGCCGACCACCGCCAGGCCGTATCGAACAGACCGCGAGAGTGTGATGGTCGAACAATCCGGATTGTACCGGCAGGGGCAGGACACTTCCCCGACGCGGAACCCGAAATAAAACGACTGCGCCAGAATTTGATTGTCGAACACAAAATCGTCCGAGTTTTCCAGAAGAGGCAGGCGCTCCAGCACCCGCCGGTCCCAGGCGCGGTATCCGGTATGATATTCGGACAGTTTCTCGCCGATGAGCAGATTTTGAAACGCCGTGAGAAAGCGGTTGGCCGCGTATTTGTACCTCGGCATCCCGCCGCGGACCGCGGCGCCGCCGAGAATCCGGGATCCGAGCACGACGTCGAATTCGCCAAGCGCGATCATCGCCGCCATCGCCGTGATCAGTTTCGGCGTGTACTGATAGTCCGGATGGATCATCACCACAATGTCGGCGCCGGACTTGAGCGCCTCGATATAACAGGTCTTCTGATTCGCGCCGTACCCGCGGTTTTGATCGTGCCGGATGACGCGGATCGGAAGCTGCCGGGCGAGGGATTCGGTCTCGTCGCTGCTGGCGTCGTCCGTCAGGATAATGTCGTCGACGATGTCTTTCGGAATCTCCTCATAGGTCCGGCGAAGCGTGCGGGCGGCGTTGAAGGCCGGCATCACGACAACCACCTTTTTACCGTGCAGCACGACGTCAGCGGCCCTTTTCGACGATGAATGTGAGCGCGCGGCCCGACCGGCGGATCTCGACGATCCGGTGGCCGTTGGCCGCCGTCCAGTCCTCCATGTCCGGCAGGAGTCCCGGATCGTCACCCACCAGTTCCACAGAGTCGCCGATGGACAATTTTTTGAATGCGCGGCCGGTCATGTGCAACGGCACCGGACAAAAAAGGCCGAGCGCATCAATGGTGACTTTGACCGGCGGCGTCACGCCGCGATGAGACCGGAGGCGACTACCCGGTCGCCGTCGTACAGCGCCGCGATCTGTCCCGGCGCGGGCGCAAAGGCCGGATCGGACAGACGAAGATCGATCTCACCCAAATCCGATACCGCAACGCCAACCGAGATCGGCGTGGCCTGATACCGAAACTGCGCCGTGATGGCCCGAGGGCCGGATGCCTCCGATAGCGAATCTGGAGGCAGCAGAAAATTGCATTCGATCACACGGACACGATGGCGGAACGCCTCTGCCCGGGAACCCACGGTGACCCGGCCGCCGGAGGCGTCAATGCCGGTGACGTACAGAGGCTCCGGTCCGGACACGCCGATCCCGCGCCGCTGGCCCAGCGTGAACCGGTGAACGCCGCTGTGCCTGCCCAGAACCCGGCCGGTGGAGTCCACAATATCACCCGGCCGGTCGCCAAGCTGCGACGACAAATAATCGGCGGTGCGGCCGCTCACGAAACAAATCTCCTGGCTTTCCGGTTTCTCAAAAGTTGGCAGTTTCATGTCCGCGGCAATCTGCCGCACTCGCTGTTTCGTCAGATGGGCGAGAGGAAAAATAAGATGTTGAATGGACTCGGCGCGGATTCTCGATAAAAAATAGGACTGATCCTTGCGCGTGTCCACGCCTCGGTAAAGACCTCCACCCGCCACGCGCGCGTAATGGCCGGTCGACAGCGCGTCGTAGCCCAGTCGCAGGGCGCGCGACAGCACCTCGCCGAACCGCACAGACCGGTTGCACATCCCGCAGGGATTGGGCGTGAGGCCGGCCGCGTAACCGGCAAGAAAGGGACGCAGCACCTGCTCGTTGAAAAGATCCTTGTAATCCCAGATGTAGTGGGCGATGCCCAGCCGATCCGCCACCGCCCGCGCATCCCGAACGTCCGAGGGACGGCAGCACCGGTGCACGCCGTCCAAATCGGCGTGGCCCAACAGCAGCGTAAATGCCGTCACGTCGTGGCCGGCTTCGCACAGCAACGCCGCCGCCACGGAACTGTCCACACCGCCCGAAAGTCCCAACAAGATTTTCATGCCTCGCTCAACGCTCCGTCCGCCGGAACAACAACGCGCTCCCGCAAATACGCGCCGCCGGCAAGCTGCCTGGCCGCGCGGCCAAACACCGGCACGAACCGATCGATGTCCGACTCGATAAATTCCTCTCCGATCGACACCCGGACTACCTCCCGGGCCTCCTCGTCGCTATGGCCCATCGCGCGGATGACATGAGACGGCAACGACGCGCCGGTCGCGCAGGCCGATCCGGTCGAGAGGCAAATCCCCTCCCGGTCCAGGCAAACCACCAGCTCGTCATTCCGCACTCCTGGAACGCGGATGGACAGCGTGTTGCACAGTCCCGGCAAACCGCCGGCTACCGGAAGATCCGTCAGAAACTCGACCGACGGAAGCTGCGCGCAAATCGCGCGCCGGAGAAGATCGCGGAGGCGCTCGATCGAACGCGGCACACCCGTGTCAATCGACCGCCGGGCAATATCCGCAGCCGCTCCAAGTCCCACGATGCCGGGAACATTTTCCGTACCCGGGCGGCGGCCATCCTCCTGCTCGCCGCCGAACTGGAGCGGGACGACTTTGACTCCCGCACGCGCAAACAACACCCCGACGCCTTTGGGTCCATGAAACTTGTGGCCGGAAAGAGACAGAAAATCGCAAAAATACTTGTGCGGATGCACCGGCAACTTTCCGATAGCGGCGGTGGCGTCACAGTGAAACAACACCCCACGCTCCCGGCACATGCGGCCAATGGCGGCCACATCCAGGATGACGCCCGTCTCATTGTTCGCCAGCATCACCGATACCAGTCGCGTCTCCGGCCGAAATGCCGATCGGATCGCGTCCGGAGAAATGCGGCCCTGACGGTCAACCGGCAGGATCGACAGCGCCGATCCGAAAGACTGGGCCGCCTTGCACGCGTTCAACACCGCGTGATGTTCGGTCGCGACCGTGACGAGATGAGCGCCGGTCGAGCCGCCGGCTGATCGGGCCGCGCCCAGGATGACGGTGTTGCACGACTCCGTCGCGCCGGACGTGAACGTCAGTTCCTCCGGATCGCAGCCGAGAAGCTGCGCGACCTGACCGCGCGCCCGATCCACCGCCGCACGGACTTTCTGCGCCGGCCGGTACGGCGAGGAGGGATTGAATCCTTCATCGCCCAGATACGGCCACATCGCATCGCGAACTTCCGGCGCGACGGCGGTCGTGGCGTTGTGATCCAGATACAAAATTGGCCTGTCCATAAACAGTAGAGAGTATGACTGGATGCCGCTCGAAGTCAATCGACCGCGAGGATCGTCGAGCGGCGGTGAGGTGGGGCGCGGCGCTACTTGCCGCGAAAATAGAGTCCGATCAGCTGGGACTCGGCCAGAATGTGGCCTTTCATGGCCGCTTCGAGTTGCGGTTTGGTCGATTTTGCGGGGAGGTCGAGGAGAAGATCCAGCGCGTAGAGTTTGAAAAAATACCGGTTGGTACCGGACGGCGGGCAGGGACCCCAGTAACCGACGCGGCTGAAAGAATCCACGCCCCAGACCTGGCCCTGCCGGGCGCCGGAGGGCAGGCCCGCCGTCTTGGGAAGATTTTCCGGGAGGCTGGTGGAGTCCGAAGGAATATTGAAAATGATCCAGTGTACCCACGTCCCCGGAGGCGCGTCCGGATCGTCATGAATCAGCGCAAAACTCTTCGTCCCCGCCGGCGCGCCAGACCAGGCCAGCGGCGGCGAGATGTCTTTACCGTCACAGGTATACTGGGACGGAATCGTATCGTTGTTCGCGAAGGCCGCGCTCGTGAGGGTCATCGCCATTGGTGCGCCTCCCTTTTTTCGAATGATCTTGAACGCCGCCGCGTCCGCGCCGGCCGGCCAAAATCCCCACATCGCCGCCGCCAGAATGCAAAGAGATGCCCCGCTCGAACTCGTGTTACTCATCGGACGGCAGTATAGCCCCGCCGTCGGCCGGCGTCAACAGGCGACCTTCTCGTCGGGCGGCGTAGCGCTTGACATCCACGGAACCAGGGCGTATCCTTATTTCGGACTGACTGGTCAGTCAGTAAATAATCTTTGGAGGGATGCCAGTGGCCGTGGATCGACACGCTTCGCGCGGGCGGCCGCCTGTGGATTCGGATCGGATCCTCCGGGCGGCTTGCCGCGTGTTTTCGAAAAGGGGATTCTTTCAGTCGACGCTCGAGGACGTCCGGGCGGAGGCGGGAATCGGCAAGGGCACCATCTACCGGCATTTCCGGAACAAGGAACAACTCCTGACGGCGGTGCTCCTCCATACCGCCGACGCGCTCCAGCGCCGGATCGATCCCAGCTTGCGCGGGGATCAGCCCATCGACACGAATCTAAGGTGGCTGGCACGGGAAATCCTCTCCTTCTTCTCCGAGCGGCCGGAACTGTTTCGCATCTTCGTCCGCGAAGGCGCCCTCTCCATCCCGGCGGTCCGGCAGGCCATGGGGGCGGTCGTCCGGCAGACCCACGCCCGCACCGCGGCTCTCCTGGGCGGAAAACACCGGCGCCACGCGGCGGAAGTATTCAATCACATGGTGTTCGGCGTGCTCCGGCAAAAAATCGGATTCATGGATGAACCCATTCATCCCGACCGGGAAGCGGCCTTTCTGGTCGACATTTTCCTGAACGGAATACGAAAGGCCCGGCCGTGATCGCCGTGCGCGGAGCCGGGCCGGCCGCGGTCGCGCTGATGATCCTCGCCTTCCCTCCATATCTATATGCCCTCACGGTGACGCTCTCGCCGGACCCGCCCGCCCTGACGCTTCCGGAGGCATTTCGTCTGGCGGTGAATCATAACGAACGGACGCAGGTCTCGGTGGAAGCTGTCGCCATCGCGCTCCAGAATATCCGGCTCGCGCGCGCCGCGGTCCTGCCGACGCTGTCCACGTCGCTTGCCCAGTCCCGCAACAAACAGGCCGGCAGCGGCGGGTTTGTCTCTTTCCGAAACAATCGCGATGTCCGGATCGATCTCGTGCAGCCGCTCTACGGGGGCGGAAAAGAGTGGGCGGTACTGCGCGGCGCCAAATTGGAGGAATCCATCTCACATGAAAATGTCGCGCTGGTCCATCTTGCGGTCCGTTTTGAGGCCGCCATCGAATTTTTTTCGATGCTCCGGGCGCAGGAAAAACTCGAAATCGTGCGCAAGGCGCTCGATCTGGCTGAACGACAACTCGCGCTGGCTCAGGCTCGCCGCACGGCGGGAACGGCCATCCGGACGGAAGTCATTCGATCGGAAGTGACCGTATCAGCCGCCCGGCGGGATCAGGTCCGCGCCCATACGGATGTCGAAATCGCCCGCGCGCGGCTTGCTTTCGTTCTCGGCCGGCCCGTCGAAGGCAAAGTCTCGCCGGCCGCGGAGTCTCCCCGGCGACTTCGCGATGGGATGCCGATGCTGGTTCAGAAAGCGCTGCGGCGCAGGCCGGATTACCGGATCGCCGAATTGCAGGTGGCGCTGGCGGAGGAGGACATCCGGATCGCCAGGGCCGCCTACATGCCCAGCGCCAAACTGAACGGATCGGTCACCCAGACTCAGCACGTCAGTTCCTTTCGCGACCGGAACAACTGGCAGATACAGGCGAGCGTCGGGTATGACCTCTTCGAAGGCATGGGCCGGGACGCCGTGTATGAGCAGGCGCGGCGCCGGCACCGGCAGGCGGTGCTTGAGCAGTCGCAGCTGACGCGCGAGATTGAGCGGGACATTCGGGAATCCCTGCTGGAGATCGACGCCTTCACGACCATCCGGGAGGCGACCCACAAGGAAATCGCGGCAGCTCGAGAAAATTATGACCGGGTCTTTGCGCAGTTTGGGGAAGGCCTCTCCACCGCGGTGGACCTGGCCGACGCGCAAACCACCCTGGTGGCGGCCGAAGTCCAGCGGTCGACCGTCGAGGCCGATCTCTTACTGGCACAACAAAAACTCGAACTGTCGACCGGGACACTCGGTGAAGGGAAGGACACGAAATGATGCAACAAGCAGAACGGGATCGGTGGAGAGGCGGGGCGCCGCTTCTCTTTGGATTGCTTTTATTGACGGAGTCAATCATCGCGACCGGATGCGGGTCCAAACCATCCACGACGGCGAAGTCCTCCCCGGCAGCGCCCGCGCCGGCGGCGGTCGACGTCGCTCCGGTCCGCACGGAGAGACTCGTCGAAACGGTCGAGGCGGTCGGGACTCTCGACGCCAACGAAAAGGTTCTCGTCAAACCCGAAATCGCCGGCCGAATTTCCCGGCTCGCCTTCGACGAGGGCCAGTCGGTGAAAAAAGGCGATATCCTCGTCGAACTCGACGCCGGCAAACTCCAACAGGATGTCGAAGTCGCCGGTGCCAAGCACCGCAGCGTCCGGCAGACCATCCTGGAACAGCGCGAACAGCTCGCCGCCGCCCGGGCGCGAATCGCCGAAGCGCGCGCCGGGATCGAGCAGGCCCGGCAGACCGTCAGAGAACTTCAGGCCCGGCTGACACGCGCCGACGCGGCGCTGGAACGCGCCCGGCAGGACGAGTCACGCACGAGGGCGCTCTTCGAAAAGGAATTCAAAACACAGGACGATCTGGAAAAAACGGTGACGATGGTTAAACAGGCCGAAGCCGACCGCACAGCGGTTCTGGCGGAACTCACGGGCCCGGATCAAAAAGCGGCCGCGGCCGACAGCCATCCGCGCGTGCGGCAGGCAATGGCGGCGCTTGACGCGGCCAGGGCGCAGCAGCAGGCGCTGATCGTCTCGCTCGGCGACGCCGCCGACACCGCCGCCCCGGCCGATGGCCATCCGGAAGTCCTCCGGGCATTGGCTGAAGTGAACCTCGCGAAGGAAAAACTGAGAGACCTTATCCTGACCGCTCCGATGGACGGTATTCTAGCCGGGCGCAGGGCCGCGGTGGGGGATTTTGTCGACAAGGGGGCGCTGATTTTCGAATTGATTGATCTTACGTCGGTCAAAACATCCTTTCGCGTGCCGGAGCGGTATCTGTCCCGGATCCGGACCGGCCAGAGCGCGGAAGTCCGGGTGGCGCCGTATCCGGAGGAGGTGTTTCGGGGTGTGATCTCTTACATCGACCCATCGGTCGATGAGACGTCCCGTACGGTTCTCATGAAAATGCGAATCCCCAATGCCGGCATGCGCCTCAAGCCCGGTCTCTTCGCCAACGTCCAGATTGTCATCGGACAATTTCCAAACGCCCTGGCCATCCCGGAAGAGGCGGTGGTGCCCCAGGGCGGACAGACGTTCGCGTTCGTGGTTGAGAACGAATCGGTCCACTTGCGGCCGATCCGGATCGGCCTGAGGTTTCCGGGCAAGGTGCAGGTCCTGGACGGCCTGGCGCCGGACGAGATCGTTGTGGTCGCGGGGATCCAAAAAATCCGCGACGGGTCCGCCATCCG
>CAZHRJ010000107.1:0-10379 GCA_964534765.1 uncultured bacterium | reverse complement strand
ATCGACCACACCCTGCCCGTAATAACGCTTGATCCCGAGGCCGGATTTTCGTAGGGTGGGGTCAGGTGTTGCGTCGGCAAACTCCGCGCGGGAGGTTGGGGCGTATGGGGGGGTTTGAGCGAGCCGCATCGATGACGCGCCCAAGCGCGCATTCCATCGCAAGGAGGGCTTCTTTCTATGAACACACGACCGGTTCAGGTGCTGGCGTCCCTGCTCAGCGTTCTGTTGCTGGGGTTTCTGACAGGCTCGCTGATTTATCTTCTGCTGTCGACCGTTTTTTTACCCGATCCCAAGTCTCTGGAAAGCATCGGGCTGATCATCTATGACGAGGGCACGACCATCAAATCGATCGTGCTGCGGTTTCTGGTCATTACGGGATTCGGCGTCGGCGCGGCCTACATTCTCGGCCGGGAGACGGGCAGATTCATCGCGGCGTACAGTGACCGGCCGAACTGGAGCTACCGGATGCTGGTGACGCTGACGGTGTACCTGTCACGATTTCCGGCGATTTTCATCGGGTTGGTGGGCTATTTTCTTCTGGTATTCCAGTTCGGGGCGCCCTGGACATTGCCGACGCAGTGTCTCGTCTTTTTTCTGATGGTCCTGCCGACCGCCATTGACGTGTGCCGGATCAGCAAGGACGATCCGGGCGCGATCAGCGACGGGGTGCTGCTCGGGGTGATCCGTGTGTGGCTGGAATTCATTGTGATGTTCTGGATCATCGCGTTCACCGCGTACGACTACACCAAACCCGACCCGGCAAGCCACCGGTCCATCTCGGATTTTATCGGTTCCGTTTGTGAATCGGGACTCATTCCGAACAATCCCGTCAACGCGCTGATGGTGTCGCTCCTGGCGGTCAGCTCGATCACGGCGCTGATTAACTGGTTTTTCCGGAATTACGCGCTGAGACAGAAATAAAGCCGGCCGGCGGCAAAGCTACGAAGCTGTGAAAACATTGATTTTTAACACGGAGGCCACGGAGATTAGCCACGGAGGGCACAGAGGATAGAATTTCGGTATTCCTTGGATGAACCAACCTTACAAAAAAACCTCAGAGTTCGCCGTGCTCGGTCTCCGTGATCTCCGTGGTGAATCTTTTGATTTTTTCACGCGTTCTACTCGTCGTCGCCGGCGCGAAGTTTTTCCAGAACGGAAAAATCCTCCAGCGTGGTCGTGTCGCCCTTGACCTCTCCCTTGGTGGCCAGTTCGCGGAGGAGTCTGCGCATGATTTTCCCGCTGCGGGTTTTGGGCAGAGAGTCCGTAAACCGGATGTCGTCAGGTTTGGCGATGCTGCCGATCTCCTTGGCCACATGGGATTTCAACTGGTCTTTCAGATCGGCCGTCGGCTGCCTGCCGGCCTTGAGGGTCACAAACGCCACGATCGCGGATCCCTTGAGATCATCCGGCCGGCCGACCACGGCCGATTCGGCCACCGTTTCGTGCAGAACCAGCGCGCTTTCGATCTCCGCCGTCCCCAGCCGGTGGCCGGCGACGTTGATGACGTCGTCCACGCGGCCCATGATCCAGAAATAGCCGTCCTTGTCGCGCCGGGCGCCGTCGCCCGTGAAATAGATTCCGTGAAAATCATCGAAATACTGTTTCCGGTACCGGTCAGGATCGCCCCAGATTCCGCGGAGCATTGACGGCCACGGTTTCTTGAGAACCAGGTATCCGCCTTCGTTCGGCTTGCAAGTCGTCCCGTCTTTGCGGACCACCTCCGGGACGATTCCTGGAAAGGGCAGGGTACCCGATCCCGGTTTGGTCGGCGTCGCGCCGGGCAGGGGACTGATCAGGATCGCCCCGGTTTCAGTCTGCCACCACGTGTCGACGATCGGACACCTGCCGCCGCCGATCACCCGGTGATACCAGTGCCACGCCTCCGGATTGATCGGCTCCCCGACGGTACCCAGAAGCCGAAGAGAGGACAGGTCGTGTTTTTTGGGATGGTCATCGCCCCATTTGATGAACGCGCGGATGGCGGTGGGAGCTGTGTAAAAAACGTTGACCCGGTGACGCTCGATCATGTCCCAGAACCGGTCAAATCCCGGATGGTTCGGCGCGCCCTCGTACATCACCGTCGTCGCGCCGACCGCCAGGGGTCCGAAGACCACGTAGCTGTGTCCCGTGACCCAACCGACGTCGGCGGTGCACCAGAAGGTGTCCTGGTCTTTGAGATCGAAAATCCATTTGGAAGTCAAAGCCACCTGCGTGAGATATCCGCCGGTGGAATGATAAATTCCCTTGGGTTTGCCGGTGGTGCCGGAAGTGTAGAGAATAAAGAGCGGATGTTCCGAATCGACTTCCTCGGCCTTGCACGAAAACCGCCCGCGCGCGGCCAAGTCCGTCACGCGGTCATGCAGCCACACGTCCCGGCCCGGTTTCATGGAAATCGCCTGGCCGGTCCGCCGGACCACCAAGACGCTCTTGACGATCGGCGTGTCCTTCAGAGATTCATCCACATTGGCCTTGAGCGGAACGATCGAGCCGCGCCGAAACCCGCCGTCGGCGGTGATGACACAGGTCGCGCCCGCATCAAGGATGCGGTCCTTCAATGCCTGGGCCGAAAATCCGCCAAAAACGACGCTGTGCGGCGCCCCGATTCTCGCGCAGGCCAGCATCGCCACCGCAGCCTCCGGAATCATCGGTAAATAAATCGCCACCCGATCGCCGGTTTTCACGCCCAGGGATTTGAGCACGCAGGCAAACCGGACCACCTCATGGTAAAGTTGCTGATAAGTCAACGTCCGCTGATCGCCGGGTTCGCCCTCCCAGACAATCGCCGCTTTGTTCCGCCGCCACGTGGACAGGTGACGGTCGAGGCAATTGTAGGAGACGTTGATCTTGCCGCCCACAAACCACTTCGCGTCCGGAGAATTCCACACCAGCGCCTTGGTCCAGGGTTTGAACCAGACAAGCTCCTTGGCCGCTTTTGACCAGAACCCGGCGGGATTCCGGTAGGCCTGTTTGTAGAGTCTGCGGTATGTATGAAGACTTTTGATGTGCGCCTGTTTTTGAAAGGCCTTGGGGGGTTTGAAAATTTTTCCCTCTTTTTGAACGGAAGTAATATGCGGCGATTCCATCCTGATTTTTCTCCTGACGGTTACTTTTGTCTTCCGGACCCCACGATTTTGGCGTGGACCTCGACCGCCGAGACCGCCGCGCTTTCCGCGGCCTTGACCTGGGCCTCCGATCCGGACATGTAGAGTCGGCCGTAGACGCCGCGTGCGCGGAAATCGATCAGCCGGATGGTCCCGATCGCCTTTTCGGCCGCGTTGGCCGCCAGCACGCTGTTGACCGCGGGCTGGACCTCGAGGATAAAGAGCGATTCACCGGGAAGGATCATGTTGCCGTATCGGTCGCGATTGAGGACCTGCGCGTGGTAGGGATTGATGGCGGTGATAATTTGGGTTGTCATGATTTTGGGAGCCATGACGTCCTTCAAGGTGAATTTGTAGTGATCGAGGACTTTCTGGCCGGAGTTTTGGACTTCCTCCTGAGAAAAGGAGTGGAACTCAAGGATGCCGAATTCACGTTCCTCGATCTGCGTGGCGGGCCGGACGTCTGTTTGTTTGAGCGCGATGTCCGCGACGCGGTTGATCTCAACCCCGGGGATGACCTCGATCCACAGCGACGCCATCCCCTCGACCGGAATATCCCCCATCGCGGTCTTGGCCATCAACGCCGCCAGTTGCGGTTGCAGCCGGTCCAGATACACATACGAGCGCAGTTCCATGCAGGCCTGCGACGCTAATATAGGACAGAGGGATAGACAAGATCAATCTGGAAAAGCCGCGGATGAGCGCTCCTCTTTTTTGACAGGGTCATTCGGAATTGATACACTGCGCTCGGAGGTCGTAGGCGGATGAAAAAAGGCAATGGATCGAACGGCATGCCTGATTGGGCACAGGTGCTGAAGCGGGCGACCGTATCGCTGATTGAAGGGCAGATGCAGTCGCGACGGGAGATGGCCGAGTTTCGGCGGGGTATGGTCGAGATGCGCCACGACATAGTCGAGATGCGCGGGGACATGGTCGAGATGCGTCAGGAAAACCGGAAAATGTTTGCGCAGATGCTGCGACGGAACGACAGGCTCGAAGAACAAACGGCCAACCTCAGGCAGGAGACCGCCATCCTCAAAAAGGTGTCGGACATTCACACCAAAGCGATTATGAGAATCGTGGATAAACTCTGATCCTCATTTTCCATTCTCCACGGATTTTCGTCTCAAGAGAAGAATGACAACCAACACCAGACTTACCGCCGCAACAACGGCCACAGCGATAAAGGCGCCCTTCGATACTCCTGATGGCGTTGAAGCCGCGCCTTGCGTGGTGAGGATGGGCGGGACCACTTTGGCGAGCGTCACCAATAACGGCCATTCGGCTCTGGAAAATCCGGCCTTCTCCAGCCTGATCGTCCGTCTGATCTCAAATCGTGCGGGTCCCGGGGAAACTTCCATCACCGCCGCGCCGGCCGAATTTCTGATTCGCACCTCACTGGCCTCAGCCGATACTCCGATCACATCGGCCCGCTCGGAGAGCAGGAACGTTGTTCCCAAAGAAATATCCGCCGCGCGATCTTTTCCGGACAATAGAGACCTCAAGGGCGACGGTTCCCACGGCAGAATCAGAACCCCGGCGGCGGCGCCGATCAAGCGATATTCGAGCGCTTCCGTTAATGGCCTGTTCACCTCGTCCATGCCATCCGCGCGATACGACACCAGCTGAAAGCCGCTCCCCTCCCGGCCATATTTTTCGGTGACGATCGACCGGCCTTCGGCCACCCCTCGACCCCGCAGGATCCCACGCCGCTTTAGCGCCCATACTCCCGCCGAAACCCTTGTCTCGCCGACCACCAGGTCAGTCCCTTCTATCCGGATCTGCCGATCGACTGACAACGCGTTTGTTTCCGGAGGGTCAACCGGTGTGATCTCCAGCGCTCCCGTTTCTCCCCACACGATCAACCCATGCCGGCCCTGATCCATCGGTGGCAGAGTCCCGAACATGCAATTTTCGGCGGTGGGATCCATGAAGAGCACGCCACCCGGTGCGGGCAATGCCACGATCGCATGATTGAACGCCGATGGCCGGGGAACTTCCGGCACGACATTTCCCATCCCGGCGCCGATCAAAACCATTTGAGATTTGATTCCGACTTCCCGGAGCAATGTGATGAGGAGCGATGCCTTGTCCTTGCAGTCCCCATATCGCCTCTTATAAATATTCGGGACCATGTGCGGTTTGTATCCGTGCACGCCCAGGGGAATGGCGACATAGCGGATTTCTTCCGATACCCACTCATACAGGGCGCGGATTTTTTCCTCCGGGGACGGTTTGTCCTTTGTGAGGCGCTTGGCCAGGGCCTGTATTTCTCCGTCCGCCTTGAGGACCGGTCTCGACAGAAAGTGATACCACTTGGCGATTTCGTTCCAGGTTTTGACCGAAGAAACCACCAGCCGGCCGGATCGAAGATGCGCCGGATCGGCCAGAGGTTCGTCGACAATGGCCTCCAAGTTTTCCACTTCGTATTCATATTTCTTAGCGTACCGGCCCGCGTCCACCGCAGGCCCCGATTGGATCACCCGCCCAGCGCCCTGATAGGTTGAAACGATCCGAAAATTGAGACGTTTGGGATACCGAATCCGCACCCGCATCCGGCGGACGGGGATATCCTGCTGCAGGACGAAATCGTGGAAAAAATCTCCCTGGATATCAAAATCCCTTGTCGTGATTTTAAGTTCGACCTCCAGCGTCGATCCGGGGACGGCTTCGGACAAATGAAGCTGCAGACTCCGGGGAAGCGGGCTGCCGCCGCCGGGCAAGGCCGTATCGGTCTGACCGTCGAGGACAATTCCGCGCAATACGGCGTGTGTGTCCGCATCCAGGATTCGACCGTCCGGCAGGATGGTTCGGGCGCGCACAATTTCAGCCGACACGCCCGGCGGAAAAGAATAATCCAGATCCGCGCGCGATCGGCCCGATTCTGAAATGATCTTTATCACCTGCCGGCTGCGCCACCGCGAGGACAAATCGTCGTCGATGTCCACGTCCTCTTCGCGCAAGAGGACCATGGCGTCGAAGTCAGCGGGATCCAGCGCGCCGCCGCCGGTCGAGGCCAGCGTGTCGATGTCGGGAGGCAGAGTACCCCGGCCGACGGCCAAGGACGGCGCCGATCCATCGGACGCGGCCGCCGAACTTGCCTTCAGGACAAACCCCCTGGCGAGCATACCGTCTTTTCCATCCGGATGCCCGGCCTCTGTTCCCAGGCCGTCCCCATCGTCCTCAAGGGACGCGTGTTCATTGCGCATATACCCCTGCTTAAAAAACGCGCTCTTGACGTCCTCTTCCGAAAACTCAAAGAGGTCCCATACCGTTTTGGGTCGGGTCGCCGCGCCGTCGAAGGACCCTATCGCATTCACAAGGGACTTGAGGAACGCCCACGTTCGAATCTCCCGGACTCGGGTGGACGCCAGGATCACCCGATTCGGGCCGCGCAATTCTCTCGACAGGAATGCCGCTCGCGGCGCCGCCGCGATGACCGCGACGCGGCCGGGAAACGGCGAAATGATCTGTCGCCAGTCGACGGCGGACAAATCCTCTCCGGGAATATTGAGACGCCAGTGGGAGGCATCCCCATTGGCATGCCCGATGAGAACGATCAGGAGCCGATCATCGGACGATGCGCGCGCGGTCAGGCCGGCGAACCTCGCCCGGATCTCAACCGCATCGGAGCGGCCATCGACACTCGCATCCGTTTTTCCGTCTTCTGTCAGAAGGAAAACATTGTCTCCATATCCAAACCTGTCCCTTAGACCCTGCGCGATGGATTTTCCCGATTCGACCAGGACATCGTAATGCGCCTTGTCCCCGCCAAGGCCGACGATGACGACCGCGGCGGAAGCGGACAGATCGGATGACGCGCCGGCCGGACAGACGGCCCCCATCGCGAAGAGAATCCAGATCGCCGCCCGGATCACGGCAATCCCCAATATCTGCGGAATCCCCATTCGAGCGCGAGCAGCAAAATGAAGACGACGAGAATCCACGGCCGATCCCAGATCTCTTCCGTCCGGCGCCGGCCGTAGGCGGGCACCGGCGATTCAGCCAACGAGGACAGGACTTCGGTGGCTTTATCAAAAGGCGCCATCAGATTCGCCGTGAGACCGGCGATCGACCCCAGCACGCCCGTGTCGGGTCCGAACGTTTTTCCTTCAAGGGCCGACGATGACACATTCACGGTCACCCGCATTTCCTCCTCCGGGCCGCCAATGGACGGGGGCGCTTTCACGGCAAATACCAGATCTCCGTCCGACACCGGCCGAACGCGAATTCGTCCTCCGGCCGGCGGCAGCGTCCCGGAATCGTGTATGCCCGCGCCATTTGCCTCCCAGACGACTTCCCCGCTTCCATCCGCCACGCGGACACGGCTTTCGACCTCGACACCCGCACTTGCCCACACACCGGGTACGTCGATCTCAACCCTCGACGGGTCCACGGGCGCCAGATACGCGGCTACCCGCCGCCAAAATGTTTTCATGGCATCCCGGCCCTTCTCATGCCGGTAGACCCATCGCCAGACGTCAGCCATCGGGATGGCGATTGTGCGGCCATTTCCGTAGCGGCCTTTGGCGATCAGAGGAATCGGCGCGCCTGCGGCCGACAAAGTTGGATGAACGGCCAGCACCGACGCCACCGGTTTGGCCCGGCCGACAACATTGACGGCCTTCAGCGGCGGAAGCGTTCCGTCATCCAGAATCCGGGTCACGGGATCCTTCCGGCCAAGGCGCGTCACCCGGGGATTGTAGACGGCGTCACTCATCAATACTTCGTTGTCGCCAAACTCAACCGGCAATACTTTCGACAGAGCCGTGCCGGCCCATCCCCCGCGGCCAAATCCCTCGGGCCCGCCAAGCATGGCAAACCCCATTCCGAGATCGATGGCCCTGACGAGTTTCTCCTGAACGTCCAATCCCACCGCGGCCGCCGGCACGCCCACAAAAATAAGGGCGTCCGCCGCAACCCGATCGCCCAGCCCCAATGGCCCGGCCGCATCCCTCCAGGAGGTCAAGGACCCGGCAAGGCTTCGCGCATCCACGCCGCGGACATCCTCAATCGACGTGACAATTCCCCGGACATCCCATCTGGGATGCTCGACCGTCCACACCACGGCGATCGTGGCGACCCGTCGATTCACCACTTTCTGGGTGATCGTGCATACATTATCGGCCAGGACAATCTCTCCCGCCGACGCGGAAAGCGCGACTTGAATATTTTTCATTCCCAACTCATCCGGCACATGAGGAATCCGAACCGTCGTCGCCGCATCGGAGGAATTTCCATCGACACGGCTTTCCGCAATCGGCTTTCCCTTATCGATCAGGGTTACGGTCATGGATCCGGCGCCGGCGACGGTTACCTGAATTTCGGATTTTCGCGCTTTCTCAATCACGGGATCGTACTCCACGCCGAGGATCCGCCGTTCCGAGACCCGGCCCGCCTGCGGATACAGAGAAACAATCGGGATGGCGGACGACGCCGCGCGAGCGGCGGCGCGGATCGGATCTCCACCGGCTGTCGTGACGCCGTCCGTGAGGAGCACCACCGCGCCGCCAGGTCCGGCCGATTGCCGGCCGGCATCGATGGCATCCGCCAGATTTGTCACGCGATGGGTCGGATGGCCCGGGATGGACAGGGATACCGATTCGCCAAATGTCATGGTTCGGATTTCCCAGCCGTGCTTCATCTGCCGTTCGATGACTGAAACGGCGGCCCGGGCCGATTCGTATCGGGTTTTCCCGTCCGGCCGCGGCTCCGGCCCGGCGCGAACCGACATGGATGCGGATGCATCAAGAAGGACGGCCATGACGCGTTTGACGGGCGGCAGGAATTCATCCACGACCGGGCGCAAAAACACGGCAAGGGCGAGCAGTGTCCAGGCCAGCCGCAATCCGGTCAGCGCCGTGCGCCGGCCATTCGTCACCCTTCGACGCGCGGGCAGATAGAACACGACCACCAACAACGCGGCGAGGGCCGCCAGTCCCACGGCCATTTCATCCGACGGCGCGTTGGCGAGTCGAATCACGGGCCGCCCAGTTTCCTGAAATAATCCCGGACCAGTTCCTCATACTCGTCGGGGACGCTTTCACGCGGAGCCGATTCAGCCGGGAGATCGCCGCGTCGGACGGCGTCCAGGATGGCGTACCGGGCCTGAATGATCAACCGGGCCGCCTCGGTCACCATATCCGCGATGGGACCCGCCGGGTAATAAACGGTTCGGGATCCTTCCACCGCCTCGGCCAGAAGTTTTCCCGCGGCGCGCAGAGCCGGCATTCCCTCGCGCAGCGCGGGATTCTGAGCGAGATCCGAAACCCGTTTCGAGAGATTTTCAAGGTCTTGAACGTCCTCCGACGGCGCTTTGCCCGCCAACCCCGCGCGCTCGGCCAACCGGGCAAGTTCCGCGCGTTCCGCGCGGCTCAACGCAGGCGCCCGCCGCATGAGATCCGCCAGACGCCGCGACGCATCGGAGCCAAGACGCCGGCCGGTGTCGGGGACGCCGGCACTTGGGGCCGCGGAGCGGCTGAACCGGGCCGCCTCTTCAGCATCGGCCCGACGACGGGCCGATTCCGCGGCGGCCAGGGACTGATCCGCCAGCCGGCCCGCCTCGTCAGCGGCTTCCCGTTTCGCGTCCTGATGGCGCCCGACCGGCTCCCGCTCGGTTTTTTTTGAGCGTGGCAAGTCCGGCAAATCGGCCACCGGCCCGGAGGGCGCGTATCGAGGAGCGGATTGATTTCGCATCCGCCGCATGAGCCACAGAATGGACTGCACCGCTTTGTTTAACGCCGTGAGCGCCTCGCGCTCGTGGCCCAGAGCCTGAGCGGCCAGTTGTCTGTCGAGGGACTTTTCCGCTCGGCTCATTGATTTGGACGCGTCGGCCAGAGCGATCTGAATATCCTCGTTCCCGCCGATGCCATCCTGGGCAAGGAAGTCCTCAATCTCGGCCAGCGCGGAATCGGTTTCCCGCCGGACACGTTCCTGGGCGGCTTTGACGCGCTCGAACAATTCCGGCGGCGGCGCCGGAAGGCCCGGCGGAGGATGCAGGACGTCTTCGACAGTCCGGCGAATCACGGCCTTTTGCATCGCGATGAGTTTTCGACACGCATTCTCGGCGGCGCCGCTTTCCCCCTCCCCGCCCCAGATGTAGTAGGCGTCAAACGGCACCACGTCCACGAATCGGACATCGCTCGTCGAAATTCCGGGCCCCGTCACGTCATTTTCATCCGTCGCCTCGACCCGGTAGGCGATCACCTCTCCGGGTTGAAGATCGAGATTCTCAAGCGCGAGGCGGAAAACGATTTCGGTGTCGGCCGATCCCGAAGC
>CAZHRJ010000106.1:5415-10782 GCA_964534765.1 uncultured bacterium | reverse complement strand
CCTTGGATCACATCGATAGCGGAAACTTCCTGGAAGCGGTCCGGGCCATCAAGGGCGCTCTCCTGGTTGATCCGGGATACGCTCACGCGCATTTTTCGGTCGGGAAACTGTATGAAGACCACCTCAGGGAATACGCCCTGGCTGTGGAAAGCTACGGCCGGGTCGCGGCCGATACCGCGTCGATCCATCGGCAGGCCGCTCTGATCCGTCTTGCGCAGGCGGCCATCCTGCACACGGATGCCGTTGAGTCCGGTCTCACCGCCATCCATCGTCTGCTCGCCGACTTTCCGGCCACGCCCTACCGGGATCTGGCTCTGTTTTTGTCGGCCCGCGGGGCCGCCATCATCAGAGAGATCGACACGGCAATTCAGAATTTGACCGGCCTGATCGATGAGTTCCCCGCGTCTCCTCTGACGCCGACCGCCCTTATCGAGCGGGGCATTCACTTTCGCGACCGCGGAGATTTCGATTCCGCCGAATCCGATCTTACTCTTGTTCTCACGGACCATTCCTCCGCGCCACTCTCACACGTCTTGAACCAGAGATCCGTCAGGGCCGGGCAGCGGGCGCAGGAAGAACTGTTCCAGCTCCGGCGGCTGATGGGTCTCCGGGAACTGGATCTGCCGCCGAAACAGGTGATTGAGAGTTTCTCTGAGGGCCTGTCGATCTGGAAAATCGAAACGGGTCAATGGCGGATTTTGCCTGCGGGCGAGTTGACCTACGATCCGCCGGAGGGAGACAAACGACGGCAGTTCATCAGCGCCCGGAACGCCGTGGGCCGGTCGATGACAATCGAAGCCGACCTCATTGGCAAGACCATCGACGCGGGAATCACAGCGCGATTCGCAAGCAAACGAAATTATCTGGCCTTTGTGGTCCGTCAGTCCTCGCGACACAAGGACTTTTTCTGGCTTGAGCGGTTCGGCCGTAAAAAGAAGGCCCACCACGCCAAGCGATGGTCGCGACCCCAGGGGGAGCGCCTCCGGCTGAAACTCGTCATCCGGCACGTGAGGATCGAAGCATTCATCAACGGAAAAAAAGTCTCCGAATACATCGACGCCCGAAACCATCCCGGCGCCGCCGGCCTCCACATCTGGCCCGCCGCCGACCAATCCTTTGACAACGTTCTCATCTACGCCGAATCCAACACCGCCGATACCGTCCCGCTGATCAAATTAAAATAGACCCCCCGAATGGGACCCCCCGAATGGGGCCGGGTATTGACATTATTGACATTTCTAATGTCAATAATGTCAATACCCGGCCCCTTTTGAGGTCTACGCTGAATTTCGATGTGTTGAAATTTGCCGCAGGGCCTCGTAGGTCACGATTCCCACAGCCGTTGACAGGTTGAGGGATCGGACGTGATCGAGCTGGATGGGAATTCCCAGAAGTCTTTCCCGGTTTGCTTCCAGAATGTCGTCGGAAAGTCCGCGGGTCTCACAGCCGAATACCAGCACGTCGCCGGGTTCGTATCTGGCCTCAAAACAGGATTTGGAGGATTTGGTGCTGAAATAGAAGAATCGCGCGGGGGAAAGCGCCTGAAGGAATGTCGCGTAATTTTTATGAACCGTGAGATGGACCGAATCCCAGTAATCGAGTCCGGCCCGTTTCAGGTCCGCATCCGTCAGTTTGAACCCCAGGCGGCCCACCAGATGAAGCGATGAGTTGGTGGCGGCGCAAAGGCGCGCGATGTTTCCCGTGTTGGGAGGAATTTCAGGCTCGATGAGAGCGATGTTAAGGGGAGGGTCGGGCCAGGGGAATGGAAGAGTCCGCCTGTTCGAGCCCGTCGAAGCGGTGGATGAATTGTCGGTCATGGGCCCTGTAAACTGGCGCGCCAGTGCCGCTAATACGTGAAGCTTGATCCGCCGATGAATTCGCGGATCAGCGCCGTGCCGGGAATTTCCTTTTCCTGGTCTTCCGTGATGTCCGCCAGGGACTCAAAAAGCGAACGGATCCGGCTTGCCCGCTCGCGGGCGTCCGCCCGGTCCGGGCGGGCGGCGTATTCGACATCCCACTGCCGGAACGTTTCCAGCCAGCGGCGTTTCATGACCGGCAGCTCGTAGGGGAGCGACCCGTTGACGATGAAGTCGACCGAGTTAACGAAGGGGACGATATGGTCCAATTCCGCGTCCCGCACGTACCGCCAGTGCTCGATTGTGAATTTCGGGTCCACATGCCGCGCGTCCTTGTCCCGGGTCATCCGCCGAAGCAGTCTCATGTCCGCCCACCGGATGTATCGGCCGGACACCTCGCGCATCTGCAGGAGGGTCTCGATGTACAGCCGGAATTTCTGGTCGGTGGGAATTTCGCCTGTCATGCCGCCGTAAAGTCCGTGAAGCGAATCGATGAGAAGGATTTCGTCCGGGTTCAATTTCATCTCATGATGGTTGTCGATTCGTTTCCCCGCCTTGTAATCGAATTTCGGCACCCGCACCGTTTCGCCGGAGAGCAATTGCTTGAGATGGCGATTGATCAATTCCAGGTTCAGCGCTTGCGGTGTTTCGTAGTCATAATCGCCGTATTCATCCTTGGGGTGCTGATCGAGGTCATGGAAATAATGGTCGACGTGAAAGGGCACAAACCGGAATCCCTCCGTGGCCAACTGCCGGCTGAGTTTCAGTGTCGTGGTGGTCTTTCCGGATGAGGAGGGACCCGCGACAATCACAACCCGGATCGCCCCCTTACGGGCGAGAATCGCGTCCGCCGCCCGTACAATGTCGGTCTCGTAAGCATCCTCCGACTCGCGGACCAACTCGCCGAACTGGCCCGACCGGATGCGCCGGTTCAGCGCATGGACGGTATGGACATTGTGCTCGATCGCCCAGTTGAGCACATGCCAGATCTGTTTCCACGGGATCGGATCGCCCTGGCGCAGGTCCCGAGTTTCCCGCGCGGACCGCCTCCGCGCGCGGTCCGCGCGGTAGAGGATGTACGCTTTCGCGATGACCGATTTGCCCTGATCGATCAGAACCTTCTCGACGATGTCCTGGATTTCCTCCACCGAGGGATAGCTGTCCGCCCACGGAAGGGCAAGTATTCGCTCGACCACCCGGTCGGCCAGCGCCTCCGCCTCATCCCGGTTGCGCTCTCCGACCGCCACCGCCGCGCGGAAAATCGCGTTCGTAATCCGCAATTTCGTAAACGGCGCCGCTCGGCCGTCTCGCTTGATGATATGGCTCAGCCTGTTCATCGGGAACGGATGGTAACTTATTTGCTTATGATTTCAACGAGTGTCGACCACTGCGCGGCCGTCAGGGGTTGGACTGACAGACGGCAGCCGCGCCGCAAGACCATCATTGACCGCAGCGCCGGGATCTGCCGGAGTCGATCACGCGTGATCAGGGCGCGGCACCGGCGCACAAATCTCACGTCCACCCCGTACCACGTTGGCCGGACCGGATCGCTTTTTGGATCGAAGTACGGACTTTTCGGATCAAACGCGCTTGGATCCGGGTATCCCGCCCGGACCACGAGGGCCTCCCCGGCGATTCCGGCAGGGAGGACGCTGCTGTGGTAGATGAGGACGCCGTCGCCGACGGCGACATCGTCTCTCAGGAAATTTCGAGCCTGGTAATTCCGGACGCCGTCCCACGGCGCCGTTCCGCAGGCGGCGTCCCGCAGATCTTCAATGGAGAACTCCGACGGCTCGGTCTTCAGAAGCCAGTATCGTTTTTCCCGGGACATTCCGGCGGATCCTACCATGGCATCTTCGCTCTTGAAATCACTGCGGCCATAAGCCACTCTTTGCGCGGTGGAATTGACAGGGAAAAAGGCAAGTCTGGCATATAAATTTTTGTATCTGATCGCGTTCGTCGTGATCGGAGTCACGTTGGCGCTGGTCACGTCGGCCGTCGACGAATACCGGCACGGCATGTATCGGCAGCTCCTCAAACGCAGTTTTCGCAGCCTCGACGCCGTCAACAATCAGCTTCAGGGGGAACTCTGGACCAGGACCGGACTACTGCGGGAAGGAATGCGGGAGGGTGGACGGTCGGGGGAGATGGTCTACCATGTCGAGAAGATTTTTCAGGACATGATGCAGACCGACCCGGCCATACGGTATTTCATTTTCTATTTGCCGGCCGCCAGCCTGACGTATCCGCGCTTGCCGGTGGAGAAGAAGAAGACCGAGAAGATCGACCGGGCCTATGCGGAGAGCGTCGAAAAATATCTGGCGCGGTATAACGACCGTACGGGTCTCATTGAAGCGGTGATTGGTATTCCGGACAAGGAATTCAATATCTGGGGACAGGTCGAGATGGGCGTCAGTCCCGAGTTCGTGCAGAGCGGCATACGGCGGACCATCTGGAAAAGTGTTCTGGCCGCGGTTGTGTTTGTAAGCGCGTCGATCGGGATCGCGTGGTTTTTACTCGGCAATATTCTCGTTCCCATTCGACGCCTGATCGACGCGGCCGCGTCGATTTCCGGTGGTGATCTCACCCAGCGCGTGCCCATCACCACTCAGGATGAAATCGCCGCACTCGGCGCCTCCTTCAACACCATGACCGACAGCCTCCAACACCGGATCGATGACCTCAACACCGTCCAGGCCTACGCCAAAGACATCAGCTCGCACCTCTCGAAAGAGGAAGTTCACCGCACGATCACCCGGACGCTTTCCCGGCTCTCAGGCGCGGATCGATGCGCGTTGCTGGGGTATGCCAAGGAGCCGGGAAAATTCCAGATTCTGTCCGGCATCAACGTCCAGAGCGAGCGGCTCCGGTTCCCCGCATCCAGCCCGCTACTGTCCCGGGTCATCGAAACGCGCCAGGAACTGATCGTTCCCGGGCCACTCACGAGGTATCCGGAAGTTGAGGTTTTTTTCGTTCCGGCCGAAACGCCCATGAGTGCGGCTTTTTTGATTCTGCCTATCGTCGCCGACAACCGGGTGGACTTGATTCTGATTCTATGCGGCGGGTCGATCAAGACCGACGCCGACCCCCTCCGGCTCTTCCGGGCGCTGGTGACCGACTCCGCCGTGTCGATCCAGAACGCCCGACTGTACGAGTTGGCCATCACTGACGGCCTGACGGGAGTGTTTCTCCGCCGCCATTTTCTGTTCGAGCTCGAACGCCTCGTCCGGTCCGGGCAGTCCAACGGCGGAAATCTCGCACTCATCATGCTCGACATCGATCATTTCAAAAAAGTCAACGATACCTACGGCCATCCGGAAGGCGACTTTATCCTCGTTTCCGTCGCCGATACCCTCAAAACCACCGTCCGCACGTCGGATCTCCGATACGCCGAGCGCGCGGCTGACATGGTCGGCCGATACGGTGGGGAGGAATTCATTGTCCTTCTGCGGAACGTCGAAAAGGACCAGGCGCGGCTGGTTGGAGAAAAAATCCGGACCGCGATATCGGA
>CAZHRJ010000106.1:0-5315 GCA_964534765.1 uncultured bacterium | reverse complement strand
CGTGCAAAACATTGAAGTCATCATCCGGGCGAAGGACATGGGTGGGGCCGAGATCGGCAGTCGGGTGAAGGTGAAGGTCACGGGGATACCGTCCAAAGGACAGACGGTCTACGGCGAGGTGACGGCCGTTCTGGGATCGGCCAATACTGTATCCAGAGGCGTGGTTACTCCCGGACAGAAATACGAGCTTGAGATCATCGGCATGACTCCGGCTGCCGACCGATATGGATTGATCGACGGAGTCAAAACGTATGTTCTGGGCGGGACCGGCATTGGCGAGCATCTCACGGCCGTGATACTGGGAGAGGACCGGCTGGCGGGCAAGGAACTTGTCTATTTCGCGAAAAAAGTTTCAAAATGATCCTGGTGGTCGGCCCCGGCGCCGTCGGCGGCTATTTCGGGGGCCGGCTCGTGGCGGCCGGCGAAACGGTTGTTTTTTTCTGCCGGCCAAAAACCAAAACCCTCATTGAAAAAAACGGCCTGCACATCGAAAGCGTATCGGGCAACATCGACGTTCGGCCCCGCTGCGTCGACCGCGCGGAGGATATCGGCGCCGCCGACTTGATTCTCTGGGCCGTCAAAACCTATGACAATCCCTCCCTCATCCCTCAGATCCAATCGTGCCTGGCCGACTCAGCCCTCGTCCTCTCGCTTCAAAACGGTGTCGATGCCGTCGATGAACTTGCCGCCGCCTTCGGCCAATCTCGCGTACTCGGCGGGTTCGCTGGCATCGCATCCGAAGTCATCGAGCCGGGCCGGATCCGGCACACGGCGCTCGGCCGCATCACGCTCGGCGAGCCGGACGGTTCCGAGTCAGCCCGGGTTCTGTCGACCGCCCGCCTGCTGGACCGCGCGGGTATTCCGCACCGGGTGTCGCGCAACATCCGCAGAGACCTGTGGGCGAAGCTTGTCTGGAACGCCGCATTTAATCCCGTCTCCGTTTTCTTCCAGACCACGGTCGAACATCTTCTGGCGGATATCTCGTCCCTCTCCATATTAAAACGCGCGATGACCGAAGTCCTCCGGGTCGCCGCGGCGGAGGGGTACCCGCTACCGGAGGAGATTTTGGAGAAGTATCTGGATCCGGCGGAGCAGCGCGGCGAATTTTACACTTCGATGCTCCAGGATTTCCGGCGCGGAAAGCCGATGGAGTCGGAATCGATCAGCGGCGCCGTCGTGCGGCGGGCCCGATCCCGGGGGATTCCGGCGCCGGTCAACGAACTGTTTTTTGACTGCCTGACTTTCTGGAACCGCTCCCGCGGCTCCTGAGGAGGCAGGCGCATGTCGGACGCTGAGGCATCCCGGACGTTCGACGACTGGTGTGAATTTTTCCGTCAGACAGACCGCTCGGCGATCCTCTGCCGGCACGGCACTTTTTTCAAAGACGTCCAGATGCTGCTGAAGGACCGGGGCGTGGCCGTGCTGGAGTTTGATGAGGATGAATCCGATCTCGCCGGGATTGCCGGCCTGATGAGCGGCGCCCGTGCCCCGGCCGGCGCGTTCGCGCTCACGTTCAATTTTTATCCTCCTCTCGCCCCGCTCACCGATTCACTTGGAATTCCCTACGCCGCCTGGGTCATTGACTGCACGCTCAACGTCTTCGTTCATGATCCGCGTTTTTCCCGCCCGAATGTCTGCCTCTTCGTCTTCGACGAACGCGACATCGACCGCTACGCGCGCGCGAACTTCTCGCGCGTGTTTCTCATGCCGCAGTCATCGAATGTGGAGCGGATGAAGCCGCTGGACCTGACGGAGCAGGAGAGGCGTGAGTGTGGCGCCGGTGTGTCGTTTGTCGGCGATGCGCTGGTGACGGAGTGCAATGAATATCTGAACCGCTTTTTACCGGAAGCCACCCGCCGGATCGCCGCCGATCCCGATCCGGTGGCCCGACGGGTGTTTCGGATCACGCGCATGGCCTGTGAGGAAACGCTCGATTGGTTCGACGAAAATCCATTCGCCCTGATCGACGACATCGCCCGCCGGCTGAGGGAAAAGGAATCCGATTATCGAACGCGGCTGGCCCAGCTGGGCGTGGCCGATTTTGATCATCTGGCCATCCTGGTCGCCAAGGAATCGGCGCGCCGGCAGCGGCATCGATTCATCGGGTCCCTGTCGGACATCGGCGTGGACGTCTGGGGCGGGCCCGACTGGGAGCCGGTGATGTCCGGCCGGAATCGGTATCGGGGCAGGGCCGAGCACATGACGGTTCTGCCGAGGATCTATAACGGCTCAAAAATCAATTTAAACATCACACGGCCCTATTCCGACCGCGGGCTGCCGATGCGGGTATTTGATGTGATGGCCTGCGGCGGATTTTTATTGAGCAATCATCCCCACAGTCTCCGGAAATGGTTTCGTCCGGGCAAGGATGTGGAAACATATGACAGCCTGACTGAACTCCGGGAAAAAATCCGATACTATCTGGATCATGAACACGACCGGCGCGACATCGCTGAAAATGGTCTTCGGGCAGTTCGCGCCTCTCACACCCATGCTCACCGCCTCAATTTTATTTTCTCAAAGCTATTTCCCGAAACCCGGATATGAGCCGGTCAGCCGGGAAAGATCCACTTGCAAAGGATCGCCCCAAAGAGGCCGACATACGTTCCGACCGCGCCGCCGATCAGCGCCAGGATCACGCCCACATGGGTCAGGGTCGGCTGATACACGCCCGCTACAATCGGCGTTGACACCGGTCCGCCGATGCAGGCCTGGCTGGCGGTCGCCAGATAAAACAGCGGCAGTCTCAGCAGCCGGCCAAACAGCGCCAGCGTGAAACCGTGGACCGCAACCATCACCGCGCCAAATGCCATGAATGCCGGCGATTCGGCGATCGCCCTCAAATTGGTCTGCGCTCCATAGGAGGTCAAGAGAAGCAGCAGGACCCTCGTGCCGATCTTGGACGCGCCCGCGTCCTCCCACCTCCGGGCCGGCGTAACGGACAGGATGAGGCCGATCAGCGTTGCCAGAATCACCGCCCATGCCGTGCCGGATAGAATCGGAAGACGCGCCGCAAAGACGTTCGAGCCCAGCCAGAGGGCGCCTTCTCCCGCGATCACTGCCGCAAGAATCACCAGCCCGGCCCCACGCACGCCATCGGCTGCGCGGCTGCCGCCATCGGACGATTCCGTCGAACGGCGGATTCCATCCAATGTCCGGCGGTCGGCGTTCAAGACCAGATCGATGTGGGATTGATATCCGGCCATCGCGATGAGAATAGCCATCCAGCCGTAGGCCATCACCGTATCGACGATGATGATCGGCGCCAGCAGCGATTCGGGCATCGACAACGCCTCCTTCACCGCCATCATGTTCGCGCTTCCACCCGTCCACGACCCAAGCAGCGCGCCGGCCGCCATCCAGCTGTCGGCCGGGAGCCGGCCGACCAGGATGCGGTAAGCGACCGCCGCGCCCAGAACCATGCCAATCGATCCGATTCCCATCGACAGAATCGCCTGGCGGCCGAGCCGCCAGAGTTCGCCCCAGGGCGAGCCGAGTAGAAGAAGCACAAGGCACGGCGGCAGGACGTGCTGGGAAAAGAATTTATAGACGGGGGACGCGTTCGGAAGAACTCCCGCGGTCGCCAGAACTATCGGAATAAAGTAGCAATAAAACGGCACGGGCAAAAAACGGAATAGCGATTTGCCGGCGCGTGTGCCTGAAAAGAGGACCAGTCCCGCGGCAGTCAACACCAGTATGGATCCGATCGCCGCCGGATGGCTGATCATGGGACGGACACGGCATATCGAACCGCCGTCATCCACGCCCGGAAGTATTCCGAGATTTTTCGAATGCCGCCCGGATGAAAAATTCCGCGCGACAGCGCGTCGCCCACGTACCGCCAATGCCACGGCTCATATGAGACGCCCTGGGAATTACCCGGCGGAAATGACAGTTCAAATCCGAACCGGCTTGCCTGCTCGCGCAGGAACCCGAACGCCGGCGTCGACTCGAACTGCGGCTCGTCATCCGTTTCAGGCCGGGAACGGTCACCGATATCAAAGACCAGACCGGACTGGTGCTCGGAATACCCGGGCGGCGCCACCCATCGGATCGCGTCCCGCTTGCCGTGCCGTCGGCGGGCGTCCAGAAATAACTCCCTTTGCCGTGCCGCTGACCGGTATCCGGAAAAGGCGATCAGTCCAACGCCGGCCGAATCGGCCGCCGATCGCAGCCGCGCAAACGCGCCGGCCGCGCTCGGCAGGGACAGGGTCGGCTCGCCGCGGCGGTTGTTGTCCGCGATCACGAGCTGCGATTCCGGAGCGGCCGGGCAGGGCTTATGAAGAACCAAGCGCCGGTTTTTTGTGAACGCTCTTCCAGAGGTAGTAGACCGGAATACCCACCACGCACACGAGGAGTCCCACGATCACTTTGTTTGTCTCGATCTCTCCGACCAGAAAGTTGATCGTCACTTTCTCATCCCAGCGGGTCTTGATCCGGCTGACCAGCATCCAGATCGAGATGATCACATACAACGCCGGCACGGCCGGGTAACCCCAGCATCGGTAGGGGCGGGGCAGTTGGGGGTCGCGGACCCGGAGAACGAAAATCGAAGCCACGGTGAGACACAGAAACACGACCAGCGGAACGGACAGAAATGTCAGAATATCCTCGAAATTCGCCCCAAACACCAGAATCAGCCCGCACGACCAGATCGCCGAAAATAAAATCGCTCCGGATGGCGTGCCGTATCGGGGGTGAATGGTCTCTCCGAAATTAAAAAATAATTTGTCCCGCGACATCGCAAATAGCGTCCGCGGATTCGTCAGGATCGACGCGCTCAAACACCCAAGCGCCGAAAAGGCCACCAGATACGATATGATCTTCCCCGCCGCCGGGCCCAGCAGAACCGACGCGGTGGCGCCCGCGACCGAGGACTCCTGCGTCAGGACCTGCATCGGCAGGGCGTAGAGATAGATGAAATTCATGGCGACGTAGATGGCCGATGTCAGAAGCGTGCCGACCAGAAGGGACAGGGGGATGTTCCGGGATGGATTTTCGACCTCCTCCGACATGAACACCGTCGCGTTCCAGCCGGAATAGGCGAACGCCATCGGCACCAGCGCCGCGCCGATTCCCATCCACACGTCGGCCGTGGGCGCCGGCAGCGCGTCCTTAAAATGTTCGGGATGCCCATGGCCGATCGTCACGCCCAGGCCGATGAGGGCGGCCATGGCGAGGAGTTTCGCCAGCGTTATCGCGTTGGTGATGCCGGCGCCGAATTTGACGCCGATGTAATTCAAAACGGACAGGACGATCACCGCCGACCTGTCTCTTATACACATCTGACGCTGCCGACGATCTTACGCGTGTAG